>NZ_SDLS01000007.1:0-349873 GCF_004522315.1 Amycolatopsis sp. CFH S0740
CTCACCACCACCCACCCCATCGACACCCGAGAACTCCGCGCACTGCTCGAGGAATCGCTGCCGGAGTACCTCGTGCCCGCCCATCTCGTCGTCCTCCCCCGGATGCCGCTCACGCCCACCGGAAAGATCGACGTCGCGGCCCTGCCCGCCCCGGTCGTGCGCGGCACCGGATCGGGATCGGCGGCCGACGAACGGGAGCGGATTTTGTGCCGGCTGGTCGGCGAGGTCCTCGGAGTGCCTCACGTGGGCACCGAGGACAACTTCTTCGATTTGGGCGGGCACTCCCTGCTCGCGACCCGGCTGATCGGCCGGATCCGCGCCGAACTCGGGGCCGAGCTCAAGCTGCGCACGCTGTTCGAGCACCCGACGATCGCCGGCTTCGCCCGCCGGCTCGGCACCGCCAGGATCCGGCCGCGGCTGCGCCGCGAGGACGAACCCGAAAACCGCTGACACACGACGAATCGGAGGAAGGACCGCAGATGGCCGAGTCGACCAACCCGTTCGACGATCCCGAAGGCACCTTTCTGGTGCTGATCAACGATGAGAAGCAGTACTCGTTGTGGCCGCAGTTCGCGGCTGTGCCCGACGGCTGGCGGACGGTGCACGGTCCCGGCCCTCGGCAGGACTGCCTCGAGTACATCGAGACCCACTGGACCGACATGCGCCCGGCCAGCCTCGTTCGCGCCATGGCCGAGCGAGAGAGCTGAACGGCGGGAGCCCTATGGAGCGCACGACCATGCCTGCGGACGGCCGCGCGGTGGTCCTGACGGCGGAGGAAGCCCAGGCGTTGACCCGCCTGACCGGCGAGCTCGCCGACGGAACCGCGCTGGAGAGTCCACTGTGGATGAACCGGGCGCGGACTGCCTCGTGCGCCTTGCCGACCAGGATCGGCGCGGCCCTGCGCCGGTTCCGGCACGACGCCGGCGAGGACGGGGTGCTGCTGGTCAAGGGACTCCCGCTAGGCCCCCTCCCTCCCACCCCTGGCCGCTACGACAGTCTCCAGATGTACGCCACGCAGCCGGCGGCGCTCCTGGTGTCCCTCGCGCTCTGCATCGGCGAACCGGTCGGCTTCGCCGACGAAAAGGGGGGCAGCCTCGTGCACGATGTGGTGCCGGTTCCCGGGATGGCCGACTTCCCGGGCAACGCGGGGTCCGCGCCGCTGACCCTGCACGTGGAGAACGCGTTCCACCCGCACCGGCCGGACGTCGTCGGCTTGCTGTGCCTGCGCAACGACCACGACGACGCGGCAGCGCTCCGGACCGCGTCGGGCAGACGGGCGGTCCGGCTGCTCGACAGCGGGACGGTCGACGTACTGCGCGAGCCTCGCTTCGTCACCGAAGCGCCGGCGTCGTTCGGATCCGGCGAAACGGCCGCTGAGCCGCACGCCGTGCTGTACGGCAGCGTGGAAGACCCCAGCGTCCGCGTCGACTTCACCAGCACGCACGCGACAGACGGCGCGGCGGCCGGCGCGCTCGCCGAGCTCTCCTGGGCCTTGGAAGAGGTCCGCACCGACCTGGTGCTCGCCCCCGGCGACCTCGCCCTGGTGGACAACCGGGTCGCGTTGCACGGCCGGTCGCGGTTCGCCCCGCGGCACGACGGGACCGACCGGTGGCTGCACCGGGTCTTCGTCCACGTCGACTTCCGCGCTTCGCGCGCCTGGCGGCCGCGAGGCGGGCACGTGATCTCCGGGCAGGCGGTTTCGTGACAGCGCAAGCGATGATCGTCGACGGCAGGGACCTGGACGCACAGGCTTCGGCTCTGCGGACTGTTTCCCCGCGGCTGCACGGCTGCCTGGACCCTCTCCGGCTGGCCGCCGCGGCGTCCGCTGCCCTGGACGGGAGCGCGCGCGACTTCGGTCCGGAAACCGCCGGCGGCCGCGGTGGCGCCTACGTCCGGGCGCAGACAGCCCAGCTCTCCGCGCGAGCGGACGGCATCCGGGCGCTGCTCGGTCTCTTCGGGCCGACCGTGCGCCGCCCCGACGCGGTGGTGCTGGACCTCCTGGGCGGCAACGGCTTGGTCCGCCAGGTCAACGACCGGCTCGGCTTGATCGACGCCGAAATCCTCACCTGCGACGGTGCGCCGCACATGGTCTCGGCGGCATGGGCGCAGGGCAGCCCCGCCGTCCTGCAGCGGGCCCAGCACCTCGTCGTGCGGGAAGGTTCGGTCGACGGCGTCCTGCTCGCCTACGGCACCCATCACATCCCCGAGGAGGAGAGGTCCGGAGTTGCGCTCGAAGCGCGGCGCGCGCTCCGGACCGGGGGCGCCTTCGTCCTGCACGACTTCGAAACCGGCTCGCCGATGGACACCTGGTTCGCCGAGATCGTCGATCCGCATTCGGCGACCGGACACCGCTACCCGCACCTGACCCGGGCGATGATCGAGGACCATCTGGCCACGGCCGGGTTCGGCGCGTACCGCGTCACGGAGATCCTCGACCCCTACGTGACCACTGCGCCGACCCGCGAGGAAGCACGGCTCCGGCTCGGCCGCTACCTCACCGACATGTACGGCCTCGTCAAGGCCGAGGCCGAGCTGGGGCCGGAGGACGTGTCCGCGTGGGCGGCCCGGCGGGCCGAGGAGATCTTTCGGTTCACGACGCAGGACGGCAGGCAGGCCCGGCCGCGGTTCGAGCGCACCGCCGACGGGCAATGGGCTTACCTGGTCCCCCGGCCCGCGCTGGTCGGAACGGCGGTCAAGTGACCACCCCCCAGTCCGGAGCCGGATCCGCTGCCACGGACCGCGGCGGCTCGCTGCGCGCGCTGTTCGGCCAGCGGAACTACCGGCTGTTCGCCTTCGGCCAGGTCGTGTCGATCACCGGTACCTGGATCCAGCGCATCGCACAGGACTGGCTCGTCCTGCACCTGTCCGGCGGCAACGCGGTCGCCCTTGGCACAGCCGCGGCAATGCAGTGGGGCCCGACGTTGGTGCTCTCGCTGTGGGCAGGAGACATCGCCGACCGCGTCACGCGGCGGCGCTTCCTGATGTTCTCCGGCACGGTTCTGGGCGGGTTGAGCCTCCTGTGCGGTGTCCTGGTGCTGACCGGAGCGATCCAGCTGTGGCAAGTGCTCGTGCTGTGCCTGCTGGCCGGTGCCGTGTCGGCGGTGGAAACCCCGGTGCGTGCGGCTTTCACTTCCGAGATGGTCGAACCAGGGCAGGTCGCGACGGCGGTGGCGGTGAACTCGGTGGTGTTCAACGTGGCGCGCGTGACCGGACCGGCTGTGGCCGGCGCGTTGATCAGCGTGCTCGGCACCGGGCCCCTGTTCGTCGTGGACGCCGTCAGCTTCGGCGCGGTCGTCCTGGCGCTGCTGCGGATGCGTCCCGGCGAGCTGCGCGTCTCGGCGGTCCCGTCCCGGCGGACCAAATCGCTCCGGGAGAGCTACCGGGAAGTGCTGCGACACCCCGGGCTCGGCGCTCTCATCACTCTGGTGTTCTGCCTCTCGGCCATGGGCACGAGCTTCGTGACGATCCTCGCGGTGGTCGCGACACAGGTGTTCCAACGCGGCGCGGGGGGATTCGGCCTGCTCTCGTCGGTCCTCGCGGCGGGCGCTCTCGGCGGGGCCGTGGCCGCCACCCGCTACACCCTCCGCCACCGGCCGGGCACGCGGTTGCTCGCCGCGATCGCGTGCCTGCTCGGGCTCGGGGAAGTGGTGATGGGTCAGCTGCCGACCTTCTGGACGTTCACCGTGATGCTGCTGTGCTGCGGGTTCGTCGCGCAGATGTTCCTGCCGCTTGCCAACAGCACCGTGCAGCTGTCCGTACCGGCCGGCCAGCGAGGCCGCGTGATGGCTCTGTACGGGATCGCCGTGGTCGGCGCCTACCCGGTGGGCAGCCTCGCCATCGGCTGGCTGGCCGAGGCCGCGGGCTCGCGGGTCGCGATCGTCGCGGGCGGCGCGGCGCTGGCCGTCGCGGCCGCAGGGTACGGCCTGGTGACGAGGGGCGCGGAGATACCGCGCGGGAACGAAGGGCTGGAGGAGACCGATGGCTGACAACCGGAACACCGACGAGCCTGCGTCCCGTGCGGCACCGCCGGCAGTGCCCCTGGCCGTTCTGCACCAGGCCGCACGGCACCCCGGAAGGCCCGCCGTCGAGCACGACGGCGGCAGCTTGACCTACGCCGAGCTGGTACGGCATGCCGACGCGGTCCGCACCCGGCTCGTCGCGAACGGCCTCCGGCCGGGCGGCCGCGTGGCCCTGTTGCTGGACAGGTCGCCGGACCTCGTCGCCGCGGCACTCGGCGTGCTGCTGGCCGGCGGCGCCTACGTCGGCCTCGACGTGCGGGAACCGCCCGCCCGGCTGGCCACGATGCTGGCCGACGCCGGGGCGCCGCCGGTCCTCACCGACGAAGCCGGCGCGGCACGCCTGCCACCCGGGCACCCGGTGATCCCGGTCGCGCCCGGACCCGGCAGCGGCACTCCGGCGGTCGTGGCTCCGTTGCTCGGGCAGCCCTGCTACGTCACCTACACCTCCGGCTCGACCGGAACCCCGAAGGGAGTCGAAGTGACTCACGGCGGGGCGGCGAACCTCGTTCAGTGGTACGGCGAGCGATTCGCGGTCGGCGCGGCCGACCGGATGCCGCAAATCGCCAGACCGTCGTTCGACGGCTGGTCGCTCGAGGTCTGGCCGTGCCTGGCGCACGGCGCGACGTTGTGCATCCCGCCGGACCGCGTCTTCCGCTCGGCTGAGGGACTGGCCCGGTGGCTGGGCGACGAGCGCATCACCGTGTGCTTCCTGACTACCGCGCTCGGCACCGCGGTCCTCGCCCAGCCGTGGCACGCGTCGCGTTCCCGTTTGCGGGCCTTCCTCGTCGGCGGCGAGCAGCTGCGCGCCGATCCCCCGGCTCACCTGCCGTTCGCCGTGTACAACGTCTACGGCCCGACAGAGACCGCGATGCTGGCGACCTGCCACGACTTCGCCTCCGGCGGGGCTTCCGCGGGACCCCCGCCGATCGGGGTCCCGCTCACCGGAGTCACCGGGCACGTTCTCGACGAGCGGTTGCGGCCTGTCCCCATCGGCGGAACCGGCGAGCTCTATCTCGGCGGACGCGGCGTCGCGCAGGGCTACCTCGACCGGCCGGGGCTGACCGCGGCGCGTTTCGTCGCCGACCCGTTCGCCGGCGGCCCGGCCCGGCTCTACCGCAGCGGAGACGTCGTCCGGCTGCTCCGCGGCGGCGCACTCGAATTCGTGGGCCGCGCCGACAGCCAGGTCAAGCTGCGCGGCTTCCGGATCGAACCCGGCGAGGTGGAGTCGGCGGCGCGCGCCCTGCCCCCGGTGGCCGACGCGGTGGCTGTCGTGCATGAGCCTGCCCCCGGAAGCGGGATTCTCGTACTGCACGTGATTCCCGCCGACCCTGCCGCGCCGCCGGAGCCGGACGCGCTGCGCAAAGAGCTCGCCGCAATCCTGCCGGACTACCTGACCCCGGCAGCCGTGCGCGTGCTGGCCGCGTTTCCGACGAACGCGCACGGCAAGACCGACCGGGCAGCACTGGCCGCGCTGCCCCCGCAAGCCGGTCCGGCTGCCGGCGCCGGCACGCTGACCGGCCTCGAGGGCCTGATAGCCGAACTGTGGTGCGAGGTGCTGCCCATCACCGCCGCCGACCGCGACGACAGTTTCTTCGACCTCGGCGGCGACTCGTTGGCGGCGATGCGGGTCGCGGCGAAAGCCCGCAAGCGCGGTCTTCGGCTTGGCGCCGAAGACCTGTTCGAGCACGAGGTGCTGAGCGAGCTCGCCGCCGCTCTGGAAGGAACGGAAGCGCAGGCATGAACACCGCCACCACAGGGGTCACCTTCGTCGAATTGCCGTTGTACCCCAACACCCTTCCGCTGGCATCCGGGTACCTGCAGGCCTACGCCCAGCAGGACCCGGCGATCGCGGCGGCGTACCGCTTCACGATCGTTTCGCAGCCGGCCGGCACGCCGGTGGAGGACGTGCTGGCGGCGCTGCTCGCCGAAGAAGACACCGCCGTCTACGCGCTCAGCTGCTACCTATGGAACATGCGGGCGATGACCAGGCTGCTCGACGGACTGCTCGAACGCCGGCCGGACGCGTACGTCATCCTCGGCGGCCCGCAGGTGATGAACCACGCCGCCGCCTACGTGCCGCCCGGCCGCGATCGCGTCGTGGTGTGCAACGGCGAGGGCGAAGCGACATTCTCAGCGTTCCTCGCCGCGCTGCTTGCCGGAAAGCCGGACTTCGCGGCCGTGCCGGGAATCAGCTTCTACGACGGAGACACCCTTCGCACCACCGAGGAAGCCGCCCGGCTGCGCGATCTCGACGAGATCCCGTCCCCGTTCGCCGCGGGAATCTTCGACGGGGGCGACTACACGTTCGCGGTGGTCGAGACCAACCGCGGCTGCCCGTTCAAGTGCTCGTATTGCTACTGGGGCGCGGCCACCAACGACAAGGTGTACCGCTGGGACCAGGACCGGGTGCTCGACGACCTCACGTGGATCAGCGAGCACGGGGTGGAAAGCGTGTTCCTCGCCGACGCGAACTGGGGCGCGCTGCCGCGGGACGTCGAACTGACGCGGCACCTCGTCGCGTGCAAGCAGCGCAACGGCTATCCGATGATGATTTCCATGCAGGCGGCCAAGAACCGGCCGGACCGGGTCACCGAAATCACCGAGCTCCTGGTCGAGGGCGGCCTGCTGGCCAGCCAGCCGGTGTCGCTGCAGACCATGAGCGACGAGACCCTGAAGATTGTCGAGCGAGCCAACATCAGGGAGAGCACCTACGTCACCCTGCAGGCGAAGCTCAAGGAAAAACGGATCAGTTCCTACACCGAGCTCATCTGGCCCCTGCCGGGCGAGACGCTCCGGTCGTTCCGCGACGGCGTCGACCGGCTCTGCCGCTCCGGAGCCGACGCCATCGTCACCTATCCACAGCTCCTGCTCCACAACACCCCGATGCACGCGCAGCAGGAAGTGCTCGGCATCCGAACCGTGCGGGTGGACGACGCGGTGGCCGAAGCCGACGTCGTGGTAGGCACCAAGTGGGTCGACCGGGCCGACTACGACTCGGGGATCTGGTTCACCTATGCGGTGATCAGCCTCTACAACGGCCGTGCGGCGCAGTTCACCGCGCGGGAACTGGACCGCGACGGCACCTGCTCCTACGGGGACTTCCTCGCCGGCGCGGCCGAGTTCTTCCGCGCCCGCGCCGGCGATCCGATTTGCGCGTTCTTCGCCGACTCGGTGTCCGGGCTCCGCAACTACGACATCAACAACACCGGCAAGGTGCTGCACTACGTCCTGCACTCCCACCGCGCCGAACTCGACCGGTCGCTGCGGGACTTCCTGCGCGAGCACGGCTGGCTGGACACCGCCCGCCGCCAGGCTGCCTTCGAACTGGATCTGCTCGCCCGGCCGTACGTCTACCGAGAACCCTTCGCCCCGCCGTCGCTTCCGTTGCGGCAGCTCGAAATCAAGTCAACGTCGCGCTACGCCGTCGAGCTGGAGGCTTCGGCGGAGGCGCTGGACCTGCTGGGTGCGCCGAGCGGCGTCGACCGCGTCCGCGCGGACCACACGGGCCGCCGCAAGATGCCCTACCCGCGGCACCGCAGCCTTGACCACAACGCGGCCTACTGCCAGGCGATGATGAACCGGCTCCGCGACATCATGCCCTCCTGGTCCGCACTGGCTCCCGACGGCCGGGCGGAGGTCTTCGATGCGGCGTGAGCTTTTCACCGCGGCACACGAGGACTTCCGCGCTCTGGTGCGGACGTTCCTGGAGCGGGAAGTGCTGCCTCGCTACCCGGACTGGGAACGCGCAGGGGCGGTCGACCGGGACGTCTGGCGGGCGGCGGGCAAGCACGGCCTGCTCGGCATGGACTTGGCCCTCGAATACGGCGGCGGCGGCGCGGACGACTACCGGTACCACGTCGTGCTGGCCGAGGAATTCGCCGCGGCCGGGGTGCACGCACCGGCTTTGTCGCTGCACAACGAGGTCGTCGGCGCCTACCTGAAAGCGCTCGCGACGCCCGAGCAGCGGACGCGGTGGCTGCCCGGATTCTGTTCAGGCGAGTTGATCACTGCGATCGCCATCACCGAACCCGACGCGGGCAGCGATCTCACCCGTCTGCGCACCACTGCGCGGCCGGACGGCCGGGGATTCCGGCTCACCGGCCGCAAGACGTTCATCTCGCACGGCGAACTGGCCGATCTGGTGCTGGTGCTGGCCAAGACGGGAAAACGCGACACCGACTTCGGGCTGTTCGCCGTCGAGCGCACCGCCGCCGGGTTCGCCGTCGGCAAGCGCATCGACAAACTGGGAATGCGCGCACTCGACACCGTCGAAATGGTCTTCGAAGACGTATCGGTCCCCGCCGCGAATGTCGTCGGGCGCCCGGGCCGCGCGATGGGCTACCTGCTGCGTCATCTCAAACAGGAACGACTGTGGATCGCGGTGTCCGCGCTCGCCGGAGCGGAGCGCGTGTTCGCGGACACGGTCGGCTACTGCCGCGTGCGCGAGGTCTCCGGCGGCCCGCTGACCGCGCTCCAGCACACCCGCTTCGTGCTCGCCGAACTCGCCACGGAGCTGTCGGTGGCCCGGACGTTCACCGACCGCTGCGTCGCCGCGCACGCCGACGACATGCTCGGGGCGGACGAAGCGGCGATGGCCAAGTGGTGGAACACCGAACTGGCGCAGCGCACCACGGACCGCTGCCTGCAACTGCACGGCGGATACGGCTACACGCACGAGTTCGCGGTCGGCCGGGCTTTCGTCGACAGCAGGGTCCAGACGATTTACGGCGGTACGACCGAAGTGATGAAAGAGACCATCGCGCAGTCGCTGATCTGACGAGCGGACGCGCGCGGCCGAGAAAGGGGCCATCGATGAGCACCAACCCGTTGTGGTACCAGGCATTCGAGCCGCGCCCCGCGGCACAGGTCCGGCTGTACTGCCTGCCCTGCGCGGGCGGCGGCGCGTCGTCCTACCGGCCGTGGACGCCCTTCGTCCCGGAGTGGGCCGAGCTGCGCGCGATCAGGCTGCCGGGACGGCAGGCCCGGCACCGGGAAGCCTCCTTCGACGATTGCGACACCGCGGCCCGCGCCCTCGCCGGCTGGCTGTCCGAGGAGGACGGGCCGTATGCGCTTTTCGGGCACAGCATGGGCGCCATGCTCGCCTACCGCGCCACGAGGTTCCTGCTGGCTGACGGTGCCCGGCCGCCCCTGTTCCTCGCGTCCGCGTGCTGGCCCGTTCAGGGAGTGCCGCCGACGACGATGCCCGCCACGACCGACGACGACGAGACATTCTGCGCCAAAGTCGCCGGAATGGGCGGGGCGGCCTCCGAGCTGTTGGACGACCCGGATGTCCGCGAACTGGTGCTCCCGGTCCTGCGCGCCGACTTCGCGCTGTGCCATAGCTACCGGTACCGCGACGAGCCGCCGCTGCCGATGCCGGTCGCCGTATACGGGGGCGCTGACGATCCGGTCACTGTGGCCGAAAGCCTCGATGCCTGGAAGGCGCACGCCGCCCGGCTCACCGGCCCCCGGCTGTTCCCCGGCGGTCACTTCTTCCTCCAAGAACGCGCTGACGAGTTCGCCGGGACCGTGTTCAGCGACCTCGCAGCCGCACTGCGCACAGTTCCCCTCCCGGCCGACCAAGGAGCCCGCCCGTGATCGTGCTCAACGCCGCCGACGTGCGTGAGCTGCTTCCCATGGCGGACGCAGTGGACCTGATGCGGACCGCCTTCCGCGCGTTCAGCGGCGGCGCCGTGGAACAACCTGTCCGGCACATGGTGCGTTCCCCGTCGGGCGACGTGCTCGCCGTGATGCCCGCCCATGTCAGCGAAGGCGAACAAGGGTTCGGGCTCAAGGCCGTGTCGGTCGTTCCGGAGAACGCCGAACGAGGGCTGCCGGTGCACGCCGGGCTGGTGCTCGTATTCGACCGCACCACGGGGCAACCCTGCGCGCTGGCGAGTGGTGCCGCGATCACCGCCATCCGGACCGCCGCCGCGTCCGCGGCCGCCACCGACGCGCTCGCCCGCCCGGACGCGAGCACACTCGCGATCCTCGGCTCCGGCGTACAGGCCCGGTCGCACCTCGAAGCGATGGCGATCGTCCGGCCGCCGAAAACAGTGTCCGTGTGGAACCACCGCCGAGAGAGTGCCGAACGGTTCGCGGAGTGGGCAGGCGAGCGCGTCGACTGCCCCGTCGAAGTCTGCGCGACCGCGGCGGAAGCGGCATCGGGAGCGGACGTGGTGTGCACCGTGACCGCCAGCGCCGAACCCGTGCTGGCCGCCGCCGACGCCGGCGCTCACCTGAACGCGGTCGGCTCCTCCTTCCCGCATGCGCGCGAGCTGACCGGAGAACTGGTCGGCCGCTGCCGTGTCTTCGCCGACAGCCGCGAATCCGCGGCACGGGAGTCGGGCGATCTGCTCGCCGCCGTGGCCGAGGGGCACTTCGCGATGGACCGCATCCAAGCCGAGATCGGCGAGGTTCTCGCCGGGCGGCGCCCGGGCCGCCAATCCGCGGACGAGGTGACGTTGTTCAAGTCCCTCGGGCTGGCGGCTCAGGACGTCTACTCCGGACTGCTGCTGCACCGCCGTGCCGCGGCGGCCGGGATCGGCACCCGGCTGGACTTCGCCGACGCCGACGAATGAGCGGCGCCGAAGCGATCCCCCTGTCCTACGGCCAGGAAGGGCTGTGGTTTCTGCACCGGCTGGACCGAGCCGGCGCCGCCTACAACCTGCCGCTGCAGCTGGCGCTGTCCGGCGTCCCCTCCGAGGAGACGCTGCGCGCGGCGCTCGGCGACCTGCTGGACCGGCACGAAATCCTCCGCACGGTGTTCCGCGAGGACGAAGGCACGCCGGTCCAGCACATTTTCGAACCCCGGCCCGCAGGCTGGCCGCCGCTGCACGTCGTCGCGACCGAGGCCGACGCGGTGGACGACCTGGTAGCCGACGCCGTCCGCGGCGAATTCGACCTTGCGGCCGGGCCGTTGCTGCGCGCTTGGCTGTTCGTCTTCGCCGACGGCACCAGCCGCCTGCTGCTGGTGCTGCACCACACCGTGGCCGACGGCTGGTCCGTCGCGCCGCTGCTGGCCGACCTCTCCGCGGCTTGTCGTGCCCGGTTGTCGGGCCACGCTCCCGTCTGGCCTGGAGAACTGCCGGTGCAGTACGCGGATTATGCGCTGTGGCAACGGGATCTGCTCGGCGACCCCGCCGATCCGACCAGCCTGGCCGGGCTCCAGCTGTCGTTCTGGCACCGCCGGTTGAGCGATCTTCCCGACCAGCAACCGCTGCCTGTCGCCGGACCGCGTCCAGAGCGTCCCGTGTCCGCCGGTGCGGTGGTGCCGTTCCGCGTCGACACGGCGAGCGCGCTGCGGCTGGCCGACCTGGCCCGCGAGCACCGGGCCTCGCTGTTCATGGTCCTCTACGCGGGCCTGGCCGCGACTTTGCACCTCGCCGGCGGAGGAGAAGACATCGTGATCGGTTCGCCGGTGGCCGGCCGCACTGACACCGCACTGGAGCGGCTGGTCGGCTACTTCGTCAACACGCTCGTCCTGCGCGTCGACGTGAGCGGCGACGATACGTTCTCCGCGCTGCTGGGCCGGGCCCGCACGACAGTGCTCACCGCTCAGTCCCACCAGGACGTCCCGTTCGAGCAAGTGGTCGAGACGGTGAACCCGCCTCGCGCGCCCGGCAGACACCCGCTCTTCCAGATCGCACTGCTCTTGCAGCACGACGCCCCGGCCCACGTCGAGCTGGCCGGATGCGTCGGCAGGCTTCTTCCTGCGCGGACCGGAACCGCCAAGTTCGACCTGACATTCGCGGTCGACGCGGGCGACGCCGCCGCCGGGTTCACCGGAACGCTCGAATACGCCACGGCGCTTTTCGACAATGTCGGTGCGGCTTGGCTCGCAGGCTTGTTCGAAACTGTCCTGGCACAGGTCGCGGCGGCTCCGGACCTTCCGCTTGGCGCGATCGTGCCGCCGGACGACCCGTGGCCGGCTGCGATGCCCGTACCGGCGCGGCGGGCCGCTCCGGAGGTCCGCGACGAAGCGCTCGAGCGCCGGCTCTGCGCACTGTTCGGGGAAGTCCTGGGCACGCCTGGCTTCGATCCGGCACACAGCTTCTTCGAGGAGGGCGGCCACTCGTTGCTCGCCGCGAAACTGGCTCGCCGTGTCGAGCGATCGCTGGGCCGCAGGTTCGACCTGTGGACGCTCGTGGCCGCGCCAAGCCCGCGAGAACTGGCCGCGCGGCTTTCGGCCGGGGATGCGGCCGAGGGCGCGCCGGCCGTGACGCTCCTGCGCGGCGGCGGGGACGCGCCGCCGTTGTTCTGTGTTCCCCCGGCCGCCGGCGTCAGCTCGGTCTACCTCGAGTTGACCCGGCATCTGCCCGCCGAAATACCCGTCCTCGGGCTGGACTCGCCGCTGCTCGACGGCGGGCGGCGCGGGCAGCCGACGTTCGACGACCTGACGGCCGACCTCGTCTCCCGCATCCGCTCGATCCCCTCCGCAGGAGGGTACCGGCTGCTCGGCTGGTCGTTCGGGGGGAACCTCGCCCACGCGACCGCAGCCAGGCTGCAGGAGGCCGGCGAACGAGTCAGCCTGCTCACCCTGCTGGACGCGCACCCCTGTCCTCCGAAGCCCGGCGACGACGTGCCGAGCGAGGCCGCCCTGCGCCGGTCGCTGGGGCTGTCGACAACGGACGAGCTGCCCGCGGAACTGGACACGCTGGTGAACGCCTTCGCTGCTTCCCTTGCCGCAATGCCACCGCGCCCCGCCGCCGAGTTCGACGGCGATCTGCTGTTCTTCCGCGCCCTTCGCAACCCCGAGCCGGCAAACCCGGCGCAGTGGCGCCCGTACATCGGCGGTCGCATCATCACCCACGACGTCGACTGCGCACACGGCGAACTGACCGGGCCGGCGGCTCTGCGCCGCCTCGGCCCGCTGCTGGCACACGCTTTGCTCGCTTCGGCCGCATAACTCACCCGGACAGCGAGCCAAGGCCGTCCGCCGCTGCGCGGACCGGCTGTTCAGCGGTCGGCACCGAACAGCGATCAGATCCCGCGACGTGGCCGAGTTTCGGACGACTGGATTCCGGCGCTTCCGAAGGCGCCGGAGAATCTCTTCCGCTTGTCTCCAGGAGACATGCACTGAGGTGTTCCCGGACATGAGGCCGACGGCGATCTTCCGGAGGCGGCATTCGCGTCGTGGGACAGGCATCCGGATCCGCGACCACCGTCAGCTTCAGCGTTCCTTGGCCAGCCCCCTGTCGGCGGAATCTCAACTCCCCGCGGCACCTCAGCCCTGGCTGAGCAACGTGCGCGATGGTCGACCCGCGTCCCCACAACCGATTTGACGCATTCATGCGTCTCTCGGCGCTACCCCGCGGATCGGCGCCCTTCGCCTTCCGGCATCTCGCCGACGTCGAGACCGGGCCGCAGCGGTCTCCCCTGTGCGATGGTTTGCACCGACCCCGGGCTCTCCACCGCATCGCCTTCGTCCGACTCGCGAGGAAAGACCCATTTGCGGAAGGCCCACCAGCGGAACACCATTGCCACAAACGTTCCTACGATGAGGCTGCTGACGAAATCGGCCGCTTCCTGGACTACGAGAGACACCACCGGGACGTGCAGCTGGAGCACGTACCGCGACAGATACAGCGGTGTCGAGTTCAGGGCTACCCCGACACCGCTGAGCACGAAGAAGAGGGCAGCTTCGTGCCGTCGCTCGCGGACTCGGCGGGAGCGAAAGGACCACTCGCGGTTCAGCACATACGAAACGATCGTCGCGACGATGGTCGCGACGATCATGGCGGTAACCGGTTTTTCCCGCAGGACGGTGTACTTTAACGCGTAGTTGACGAAGAACGTGACCAGAAAGCACACGCCGCCGACGAGTGCGAACTTAAGAAGTGCTCGATGCCGAAAAACGTAAGGACGCGCAAAAGCTGGCACGAGCGTCAAGGCTTTCCGAACAACCGACACCGTCTGAACTATACACAGGGCTATTCCCCGGTATCCGGACGCCCTGCGGACAAGCGCGCTACGGTTTTGGGGCCACCTTGACCAGCGGGACGAACGCCTCCGCGACGTTGAGTTCGCCGACGCTGCATCCGTCGACTTCCGCCCAAGCGTGCGCACTGAACGGCGCCGCTCGCCGCACGCCCGCGCACCACGTCGGCCACGCTCCGCGGAATCGGCAGAGCAGCACGATCGCCAGCGATCGGGGCAGGCATGCTCGCAAAGCGCGCATGCCCAAGCTCCCGGCAAGGACGTCGTCGCGGCACCGTTCCGCCTCGGCATAGGTAGCCGGTCGCGCCTTCCAGCGCAAGCAGAGCAGTATCCGGCGAATATGTCTCGGCGGCAGCAACGAGAGGAGACGACCGGACACGATCGCGCACCGGGTCATCACCTTGACCCCGAGGGGCCGCGGGGCGTTCGCTCTCCGGGCGACAGACATCTCGACGCTCATGACAGGAGTCCGGCCGCGGCGATTTTGCCGATGATGTTCGAAACGTCAGCCAAAGACCGGTCGCGGTCGACCGCGAACTTGCCGGCGACGATTTCCGCGGTCCGCTCCGGCGTCTCGCCCGCCTCGAGCGCGCGGACTATCAGAGCGGCTGTCGGGTTCATTTCCCAGTACCGGCCGCTTCGCTGGTCGAGCAGCACGGCGCCGAACTCGGTCTCGGCCAGGCTGACATGTTTTCTGAAGACGAAACTCATCGTTCACTCCTTGGGCGAGCCATTTCGTGACGTCTGGCGCGCAGCCACGTTTCACAGGCCAGCGCGCCGGAAAGCCCTAGGTCGCTCGACGCGAGCGGATCGATCCGGGCGCACACCGAACGCAGCCGTCCTGGATCGACGAGCCCCAGTCGCCCGAGTTGCGAGTCCTCCCACATCTCAGCGAGTTCAGCCTGATGGTGACGCAGCCCGCGGACGGCGTCGACAGTCCCGTCCGCCTTCGTAGTGCGATCGAGGATCGGGCCGGGCACGATGTCGCGCATCGCGACAGCCAGCAGGGGTTTGTAGCGCCACGCGGTAGCCCGGTGCTCAGGCGCCGCGCCGAGCGCCGCATCGATCACCTGGTCGTCGAAAAACGGTGCGTGGGTCTCGACGCCCAAGCCGCGCGACATCCGGGCCAGGGCTCGAATATCGCGGGTGCCCGACCGGATCGCGCTGAGTTCGGCATGGGTCCCCCGCGAGGACGCCAACGGCGCGACTCGCGCGGCCAGTTCGCCGATCTCCCCGGCGATCATCTCCTCGGCGTCCGCGGTCAGCCAGCCGGGCAGGTGGAGATCAGTGTTCCAGCCGAGCCTCGGTTCGAACATGTCGAGGGGCCTGCCCCGCGTGAGGTCGACCGCGGCGAAGGCTTCGGGAAACGTCTGATTCCGGAGAACCGCGCGCACCGTGCGGGACAACGGCCACGAGCGGGAGATCCGGAACGCCCTGAGTTCCCGGAACGCCCTCAGCGGCTTCGTGCGCGCGAGGGTATGCCAGTGCGCCGGCGATCCGGTGAAGAGGTGGTCCCCGCCGTGGCCGGTGAGGTGATGCCGGGCTCCGCGCTCTGCCATCCGCGCGACAATTCCCAGCGCGCGCTCGCGGAAAACCACCATGGCCGACGGCTCGTCGAGCAGGTCTCCGGCCGCGTTCATCCCGGCGTAGCACAAGGGGATCTCGTTCGCGGGAATTACCTCGTGCCGGACGCATGGCAGGTGAGCGACGGCGCGGCTCGCCCACACGTTGTCGTCGACGGTGGAATCGGACACGAGCGCAGTGCACGCGGTGAGGGGCACATCGTTCCGCGCCGCGAGAAAGGTCACCGAGGTGGAGTCGAACCCTCCCGAGAGCTCGGTGCTGACGTGCCCGTTGAGCTTGGTTCTCACCGACACCGCCGAAGCAAGCGCGGCCCGGACCGCGGCGGCGCTCTCCGCCATGCCGCGACTCGCCGGCGGCGGGGTCCACCAGCGCCGAACCCGCACGGTCCGGCCATTACCCGCGACCTCGACGCAATCGCCCGGCTCGACCGGTGTCACGCCGGACCACAGCGGGCGCTCGCTCAGCGGAAACGACGGCTGCAGCAGGCGAACTGCGAGCGTCGGCACCCGCAACTCCGCCCGTGTCAGGTCCGCGAGCACGTCTGCCTGGTCGGCGACGACCGGGATGCCGTCGAACTCGGCGTGGTAGACGCGGCGGAGACCGGACGCCGTGCCCTGAATCCTCATGCGGTCGCCGATCGCGATCGCGACGTGGTAGCTGCCGGGATACTTCCGCGTAATCAGCTCCGTGTCGGATAGCTGCCTGATTCTGCCGACGTCGCCTCGGAGTTCGTCAGCCTTCGCGGCGAAGCAGCCGATCAACGCGACCCTCGTCGTGCCCACGGTGACGGTGAGCAACTCTCGCTCATCCCATCGACCGACCAGCCACGGCCTGCCGGAAGGGTGCGGGCTGGTGTCGACGCCCGCTCCGGACAGGCGAGGATGCAAGGCCACGGCGTCCGTGAACGTGTTGTCCGGCAGCACGACAAAGAACGGAACACCGAAGCCCTGCATCATGCACTCCTTACCTGGTTACGGGAATCACCAGTCGCGGCTGAGCACAATCCCGTCGAATCCGAAATTGTTCAGCCCGTCCGTCTTTTCCCGAAACGAGCCGACCGGGCGAAACTCCGGGATCTCGTACGGCTCCTTGGACTCGATCGATTCGCTGGTCGTGTCGGCTTCCATCATGAGGTCCTTTCCGTGAATGACAGAATGCATCAACCCGGGCACGCGGGTCGACGCGAGAAAATAGGAGTTTGACCTTCACGAACAGGAAAACAAATCAACCTCGAAATTGTTTTCCGGTGCCCTGCAAACGGTAGCAGCTGCACCGATTCCGATCCAGTTCGCGCCGCACCGGCAGGCGCCATCGCAACGAGATACTCTCCGGCAGCGCACCAGCCGGGACTGGATCTGCGAAGATCCAGTCCCGGCTGTCCTCGGCTCCGGTGGTTGCTCGTGGCGGCTCCCGCCGCATGGCACGGGCAGATCCGCCGCGAAGCTAACGAGTAGACCTCTGTCCGCCGGTAACCAGTCCGGCGGACAGCAGCTGCTGGACGAAATCCCTCACATCCTGCTCGACCATTTCGCGGTCGGCTCCCGCGGAGGCGGCAAGACGGTCTCTGAGATCCTCCGGCCTGCCGCCGGCGATGAGTTCGCGCAAGATCCGGGCAGCCGTGGAGTTGAGCTGCCAGTACCGCCCCTTGCGCTCGTCGAGCAGGACGACGCTGTCGTCGACCGGTGTCATGCTCACGTGGTCACTCAACCGCAGCGCCAACGTCGGCTCCCCCTTTCCGTACGGACACGGTCATTTGCCGTTGCCATCGGGACATGTCGCCCGACTCGCCTATGGCCACTCCGTCGGCCTCGACCCACGCATGCGCGCGGAACGGGTGGACCTGGACCCCGGTGTGCCAGGTCGGCCAGTGACCATGCAGGCGGCACCACAGAGCAACTGCGATCGACCGGGGCAGGCAGCCGTCGCCGGCGCACATGAGGCTCGCCCGCAACACTGCGCGGTGCGCGATTTCCGCCTCTTCCCTCCGGGAGGGGCGAGCTCCGCGACTGAGCGCTTCCAGTATGCGACGAATTCGGAAAGGCGGGCAGGCGGCCAGGATTCGGGCCGCGTAGACGACCGTCGCCACCGGTATCCGGCGGACAAATCCGGACCCGTCAAGCCTGGCCAGGGCGGTAGCTGCGGCTTTCATCGCACACCTTTGCTTTCCGCGGTCGCTTTGGTCGGCTCGGCACCAGGCGACGGCGAGGAGGACGTGACACCACGTAGCCATGTTTCGCAGTTGAGAGTCGTGATCATCGCCGGCAACGCCGCTCCGGGAGGCTGGGGCGACGTGCACGCCAGGCGCAGGGCGTTCGCGTCGACTAGTCCGAGCTGTGCCAGGACTGAATCCTGGCACAGCTCGGCGATCTGCCGACGCCGCTTCCGAAAGCCCGCATGCACGTTTTCGGACATGTCGTTCTTTGTCGATCGCTGCATCAGCTCCGCGGGCACAATGCCGCGCAGGCTCTCCGTCAGCAATGGCTTGAAGTCCCACGGGCTCGACCGTTCGTAGGGCCGCACGGCAAGGCAGCACTCGATCACCCGGTCGTCGAGGAACGGAGAAGCGACCGCGACACCTCCTCGTCCGGCGGCCTGTCCGATCAGCCGGGCAACACGTCCGGACAGGCCGATGTTCTCCAGAGACTGGTGCTGAGACCGCGTCCGGGCCAGCGGTTCGGCGTCGGCCGCGGCGGACAAGGCGTCGGCCACGACGCGTCTGCCCTCTTCGGTGACCCAGCCGGGCAGGCGCAGCCGCTGGTTCCAGGTCGGCGGTGGCGGATGCGGTCCGGACAGCGGGAAGGCCAGATCACGGGCGCATCCCGACAGCCAGTCGCCGTAGGAGCCGCGATCGCCGACGACTCCCCACAGGTCACGCAGCGACCAGCGCCGAAGCGCACGTTGGCCGTACAGATGATTCAAGGCGACCCTGGGGTTGCGCCTGGCCAACGTGTGAAGATAGGACGTCGGCGCGGTGAGCACTTCGTCACCGCCGTGCCCGGAGAGATGGAGGGTCGATCCACGGGCCGCCACGAGTCGAGCGATCGCCAGGAACTTAGCGCTCTGGACGCCGACGAACGGCTCGTCGTGACATTCCGGTGCATCGAACATGCCGTCAAGCGCGCCAGGCATATTCGCGTCCTCGAGCAGGACGTGATCGACGCCTGGCATTCTTTCCGCGGCTCGCAACGCGCTCGCGGTGTCGTCGTCCGCAGTGGTCAGGCCGCACAAGGTCACTGCGGTGAGGCGCGGATTCTTGAGCCAGGCCAGGTAGGCGACCGGCGTCGAGTCCATGCCGCCGGAAAGGTCGCAGCTCATCGTCACGTGCGCGGACGCCCGGTTGTCGACAGCAGCGCACAGGGCCTCTCGGAACAGAGAACTCGCTTCGGCCCTGCCGAGTTCAGACTCGGGCGGCTGCCACCACTGAGACGTCCGGACGGCGCCGCCGGTCGCACGAAATTCGGCGTCATGCCCAGGCGGAACTGCCTCGACGCCACGCCAGAGAGTCCGGTTCGAGAGCGGGTGCGGCACCGCCGGAAACATCAGCCGCAGCGCGATCGATGTCTCGTCCAGCGCCGCCGTCTGCATGCCTGCGACGACATCCGCACGATTGGAGAGCACGCAGTCGCTCGTGCCCCGCGGGTAGAACACACGCCGCGTGTTCGACAGGGTCCCCCGGACGCGAATGCGATCGCCGAGCGCAGCGATCACGTAATGGCTCCCCGGCAGCCGCTTGGTCACGCGGTCGAGATCAGCGTAGCTGCTGACCTGGTCGAGCTTGGAGCGGAGATCCTCGTCGGAAACCGGGCAGAAGCCGAGCAGGGCCACGAGGCCGGCACGACTCCGGTGCACGAAAAGCGCGTCCGCGCCGAGCACTCCCACGATCAGAGGCCGACCCGATTCGTGCGTCGCGAGCGTTCGGGAATCCGGAGCGGGACGACGAACGGCGAGAGCGCCGTCGTGGTCGGGCAAGACCACGAACACGCTCTCGCCTCCGCCGACTGTGTGGCGGTCACGCATCAGCCGCTCTCAGTCCCAGAGCCAGGCGACGTCCCACGTGTTGCTGCCGATTCCGTTGGTGAGTTCGCCGAACTCGCCAACGGGCGTCATCGCCGGTCGCTCGTAGTCGATCGGCAAATTCTCGGCTTCACTCTGAATACGCTGGTCCATGAATCTTCTCCTCGTTTTCGGAAATTTCCCGGAAATATGGGCCGAATGTGCGAACTGGCCCACTGATTACGTTATCCCAGCGTCAGATTCCGGGCAACTCAAGAGAGCATCTCTCGCTGTTGCCGACCGCGAATGACCACTATGGAAGCAGATCAACAAACTCCAGCATCCAAATGCCGGTGAAATACACCGATGATTTTCCGGCTTTCACGCCTGCGCCGGCCGTCCCGCGCGGGCAAGACCGCGGACTGGGCATGAAACGTCAGGTGGTGGCAGGTTCCCGCATGTCAAGCGCTGATGACTGAGCCGAAACCTGCTCTGCGAACTCGCGCCACGTCTGGGAGCATTCCCTGGCAAGATTTGCCACGGAGTTCGCCCGGTGCGGCGGCACATGCGCGATGAGACGATTCCACTCGCGCACCTGGTTGAGATGCAAGTCCAGCAGCCGGAGCAGAAAGCGGCCGGTGTCAGTCAGCCGGAAGGCAGGATCCTGCCGCAGCGCCTGAAGCGTTTCCATGCTGGTTGCGGCGCTGCGACCAGCCGGGGCGCGTGATCGGCGCTCCCGCCCGTCACCTCGCTCGCCTGCCTTTCCGGTGCCAGTGTCCGCTTTCGACTCTCCCTCCGGCGCGGCCGGACGCTTGTTCCCCGGTTTCCGCGCGGGAAGTCGGCGAACCCGGCCGTCTCGGCCGACGCGTACCTGCGACTGAGGAATTTCCTCAGTCGAACGCATCCGCACAGCGCCGACCGTCTTGGGCGAGAGTCCGACCAAGACGGCGATCCTGCGGTCCGACCACTCGGCGTGCGCCTTGACAATGCGGGCGGCGGCGGCCGTGCGATCAGCCAAGGTCAACGGCAGCCCGTGCGCCACGTTCGCCTGCACTGACTTGACGAACGCTTCGTCCTCGGAGCCGTCGAAGAAGCAGACCTCGACGGTCGAACAGCCCTGCAATTCGGCCGCCATCAACCGGTGCCTGCCATCGATGACCTTCATCGTGCCGCGATGAACAAGGATCGGCGGGAGCTGCCCTTGTGCCTCGGCAAGAGCGTGGACGTGGTCCATGTCGACGCCTTCGAGCCGCGGGGAGTCGTCGACTGCCAGCAAGTCGATTCGCACCGGCTGTGCCACGTCCTCCGCGGTGTCTTCGCCAAGTACCGTTCTGTCCGCCGGTTCGGAGCCCCGCCCCGCCGACCGGGCGCCGGTCGACCCGACGCCGCTCAGCACCGGATTGATTTCAGAAGACGAGTATTCGTTGCTGTCTGGCGATCTTTTCGTGCAACCATCCAAGAGTCCTCCCCCTGACCGTAGACGTCCCGCCTTCGCGGCCCGCGCCAATGCAAGGCGGCTGCGGCGAACTGAACATCCGATGGCTGAATCCCCCGACGGAAGACATCGCAACATTGCGTGCCTTCATCGTCACAGTAGCTCGGACTTGAGACATGTCAAGCTGTTTCGCGCCTGCTCGACAACGCCTGGCGGCGAACAGGTCCGTGCTGCGCGGGGGCATCCGGTCGATCGTGTCGCAGGTTTGGGCGCGGGCAGCGTGACCGGAGTGCGATCGCGGGTTGCTGCACCGAATCTTGCTGTCGAGAGCGCGGTTTTCGCTTGGCTCCGACGGAGTTGTACAGCTTTGGTCTTTGCCTCTCACCGCAGGGGACGGGAACTGATCGCAGGCGCTGCGGACCGCCCGGGGCCAGCCGTGGCTGGTCGCCGCGGTTCTGATCAGCGACATGCCTTGCGAGTTCGCCTACGATCGCTCACTGGCCTTCGACGTCGGCCAAGCGGGAACCTTCGACCACGACGATTTCCCGGCCTTGTCCGGTTCCCGGGCCGCCGCTGCGCGGATACCCGGTGCATTCCGCAGTGCCCGACACGAAGCAGGTCGTCGAAGCTGCTCCAGGCGTGGCTTGCGACCGACCGCGGACTAGATGTCTCCGTTGGTGCCGTTGATGAATTGACCCGACCACTTGCGTTTGAGCCGGAGGCTCGCC
Source organism: Amycolatopsis sp. CFH S0740 (assembly GCF_004522315.1). Taxonomy (NCBI): domain Bacteria; kingdom Bacillati; phylum Actinomycetota; class Actinomycetes; order Pseudonocardiales; family Pseudonocardiaceae; genus Amycolatopsis; species Amycolatopsis sp. CFH S0740. The sequence continues at coordinate 21,699 of NZ_SDLS01000007.1, forward strand.
AGGTTCACCCGGTCCCGGAGAATTCCCATCGGGCGGCGGATGTCGATGATCACCACGATCCGGTCCTCTTCGCTCTCGTTGCTGACCTCGTGCTCGAAGGTGTCGTCGATGAGCACGCTTTCGCCCTCCCGCCAGGTGTAGTGCTCGGTGTCGACCCGCAGCCGCGGCGGATTCTCCCGCGGCACTTTGATCCCGAGGTGATACCGGAGAATTCCCGCGTAGGGACCGTTGTGCGCGTTGAGCTTCACCCCGGGTTCGAGGACCGAGATCATCGCGTTCACCACCGTGGGCGTCCGCTCGGCGAAAGACAGGATGGTCGGGCAGTCTTCCCGTGCTTTGGGGTTCGCGACGCCGAGCATGTAGGCGTAGTAGAGCCGCCAGTTGTCGGACACCTCCGCCGCGCGGACGGGGTCGATGTCTCGGTACTGGGGCAGGTCGCGCCTGCCGACCAGGGCCAGCACTTCGCTTCTGACCTGGTCGAACTGCGCTTCGAGCTGTCGTGCCTCAGGAAAGAGCTTGTACGGGGACATGATCCGGAAACGTTTCTCGCCACCGCTGGTGCGCAGGAAGTAGCTGTTGATCGCGTTCCGGACGCCCGGCTGGTCGACGCTGAGCGAGCCTTTCATGTGATGCTCCTTGTGCGGAAGAGGGTGGTTTTCGGTTCAGTCGGAGCCTTCGGCGTGCGAAACCTCCTTGGTGCCGTGACGGCGGAGGAGCAGATGGATCGTCAGCCCGCCGCAGATGATCGCGGCGCCCCAGCAGACGATCACCATGCGCACCGACAGGACGAGGGTCAGCGTGCCCAGACCCAGCGCGACGGCAAGCCACAACGCCGACAACACCAGCTGCGACACCGCGAGGATCCGGCCGGTGTAGTCCGGCGGTGCTTCGGCCTGGACATAAGCGCGGAACAGCACGAGCGAGCCGAGCGCCGCCCCGCCCACGAAGGCGGCCAGCGCGATCGACCACGGCAGGTTCGTCGCCGTGGCCAGCAGCGTCATCGCGCAGCCGGTGAGCAGCAGCGAACCGGTGTGGTAGCGCGGGTCGTCGTGCGCGTGGGAAAGCTTCACGCACACCAGCCCCGCGAGGAACGCGCCGACGCCCCAAGCCGCGTCGATCAGCCCGTACTCGGCGGCGCCCATCCCGTTGTCGTTCTTGACGAAAGCGGGCAGCACCGCGTTGATGCCGGAGATCAGACTGCCTGGTATCGCGGCGAAGAGGGCCGCCAACAGCAGTCTCCGGTGCGACGCCAGCACGCGCCAGGCGTCGGTCATGTCGCGGAACAGCAGCCCGCTCGTGCGCTTCGTCGCGGGTTTGGTGGTGCGCCGCGACGGCATCGCCAGGAGCATGCCGCTGGTGAGTATGCGCCCGGCCAGGCCGACGAGCAGCGGAGCGGTGTCGCCGAGAGCCGGAATGGCGGCCCCGCCCAACCCCGCCCCGATGAACACCCCGACCTGCGACACGGCCTGCCAGACCCCATTCGCCCGCAGGAGTCCCGTCCGGTCGAACAGTTCCGGCAGCAGGGCGCTGTAGCTGGCCGACGACAGCGAATACAGGCCGCTGACCACCGCGCCCGCTACCAGCACGTGCCAGGGCCGCAACTCCCCCAGGCCGGCGAGGAGCGGGATCGCGCCGAGCGGCAGGACACGCCCGAGTTCGGTGGCCACGGTGACCGCGCGCCGGGAGAATCGGTCGATCAGCGGTCCCCCGAAGAACGCGGCGGGCACTCCCGCGCCCGCGTTGAGCGCGGCCATGACCGCGAGGTGCAGCGGGGTGCCTCCGAGGGCGAGGACGAGCCAAGCCAGCACGACGACGTCCAAGCCGGTGCACAGGGTGGAGAGTGCACGCGCGCCCAGCAGCAACCGGAAAGCGGGGGTGCCCAGCATCAGAGCTCGGCCCTTCCGGCGTCGGCGATCCGGTCGAGCCGTTCCCGCAGCCCCTCAGGGCACATCGGACCGAGCTCATCCCGCAGTTCCCGCGCCTTGGCCCGGTTGTGCCGGGCGGCGTCCTCGTCCGACCAGCCGGACGGAGGGCGCAGCAGCATCGACCACACGGGCACGGGCTCGCCGCCCCGCAGCAGTTTCTGCCGGTACCCCGCCACGCCGAGGTCGAGTTCGCGCAGTCCGTTCCGCAGGCAGTACCGGACCGGTTCGTGGATCATCAGGTTGAAGTACTCGGCGTGGTCGCCGATCCGGTCGTAGTCGAGCCCCGCGGAGCGGCCGACCAGCGTACGACCGTGCCGGATGCAGGAGAAGTAGCCGAGGGCGCGGCCTTCGTGGCGGCAGACGAAGGCGAACAGCGCGTCGCCGAGGACCGATTTCAGCTTTCGGTAGCGCCCGACGAAATAGTCGGCGTCGCCGTAGCTGCCGTGCCGGCGCTGGGTGCTTTCCTGCAGCTCGCCGATCTCGCGGAGGTTGTCGTCGGTGATGTCCTCGACGGTCACCGACCGACCGCCTCTCGCCAGCAGCCGTCGCTCCCAGCGCACCCGGTCGCGGTCCCGTTTGCGCAGGCCCGCTTCGTACTCCCGCTCCGAATCGGCGTGCACCGGCACCGAGATCCGCATCGCTGTCAGCAATACCGGCCGGCCGGGCAGCAGTTCCCGCAGCCGAGTCATGTCCGGTCCGGTCAGGTGCGCGGCGAACGCGGTCCCAGCCCCGGCAGCCGCCTCGCACTCCGCCGCCGCGGCCCATGCCTCCAGCCCGCCGTTCACCACGGGTGCGGTTCCGTAGCCCGAGGCGTTCCCCACCACGGTCACCGGTTCCCAGCGGCGGGCGGCCTCGTCGGTCACCCGGTCCGCGCCGCCGAAGAGCGTGCCGGGATGGAGGTGGGAGTTGGCGGGACCGTCGCGGTACCGGAACAGCGGGACGATCGCGCGCAGGGCGCCGCCGGCGTCCCGTACGACTAGTACCCGCTCCTCCGCGCCGTTCTGCCCGAGCATGGCGAGGTTCCAGGTCCTGGCCGAGTAGAACCCGATCCCGGTCGGGGCCGCCAGATCGTCCCATTCCGCCGGCGCGGCGGGAAGCGGGCACTCCTCGATCTCGAAAGCGCTGCGGCCGGTTGCCCGCGTGCGCGCGGTCATGCCGTGGGCCCCGTCAGCGCCACCAGAGGACGGGGGGTCAGGCCCATCTTGCGTTTGAACGGTTCGTTGAGGCGTCCGCATTCCGCGATCTCGACCCCGGACGACCACATCAGTTCCAGCATCTGCCACCACATCCGGTAATAGGGGCTGAACGCGACGTCCGGCCGGTCGCGCAGGTACCCGGCGGCCCAGTACTGCAGCCGGGCCGCTTCGAGAAAGCTCACTCCGACGGCCAGCGTCGCGCCGGCGGCGTCGCAGACCTCCAGCACCCGCACGGGCTCCCCCAGTTCGCGCAGGAACGCCGCGAGCTTGACCGGGTCGTAGTACCGCGGCGACCCGGCCCGGGTGGCGGTGGCGGCCACGAACTCCATCAATCGGGGAAGGTCCGGGTGGTCGGCTCGACGGATCTCGCACCGGGCGCCCTGGTCTTCGGCCCGGCGCAGCTGCCTGCCGAGTTCGCGCCGGGCCGAGCCACGGAGCGAGGCCAGGTAGGAGGGGCCGTCGGGCGCGAGCGTGCGCGGCAGCACCCACCGCGGCACGAGTTCCTCGCGCTGGAACCCGTGCTCGCCAAGCGCGCGGACGGTGTCAGTGCCGTCCTCGAGATTGATGAAGCCCCATCGTGCGCATCCGGTCTCCGCTGCCTGCGCGCCGAACGCTTCGCCCAGCGCCCGCAGGGATTCGTCGTCGCGCGCGAGCACTCTCGCACCGGGGCAGTGCCACATCGGGGAGAGAAACGCCTGCTCGTTTTCGCGCAGGCCGAGCAGTCCGAGCGGGTCGCCCTGGAGGTAGGCGGGGGCGGCGGCCAGCAACGCGCCGCTGGCGTCGCGCACTTCCAGATAGCGCGGGAGGGCGATCTTCTGCACCGGATGGTGTTCGTAGGCACGCAGGAACGCCCTGGTGTGGAACACCGGCGCGGCGAGATCCTTCGCCAGCTCGTCCCACTCCGGGCCGAGCTCGTCGGCGGTGCGGAGCACCCTGACCTCCCGCCGCCCGCCGCCCGGCGCGCTCCGACGGGGCGTGGTGACGGCGGCGATCGCCTCGGCGCAGGCCGCCACGTCGGCGGGCGCGACCGGGCCCATGTGACCGATCCGGAGGACATCGCGTTTCCACGCGCCGCGTCCCGAGGACACCCACACGTCGTGCCGGGCGGCGAGGGTGTCGCGAACCCGTTCGGCGGTGGGCGCCGGCAGGCGGACCGCAGTGACCGTCGGCGAGCACAGCGGCTCCGGAGGCACTACGAGGAGTCCTCGCGCACGCAAGGTCTCCCGGCAGAGGCGCGCCGTCTCGGCGTGCCGCGACCAGACGTTTTCCAGGCCCTCTTTCTCGATCTCGCCGACCGCCGCTTCCAGCGCGAAGAGCACGGACAGGTTGGGGGTGTACGTGGTGGTGGACTCGCGGGCGTGCGCGGCGGCGCGAGCGAGGTCGAGGTAGTAGCTGCCCGCTCCGGGAGCGGCGGCCCGGGCGAGCGCCCGCTCCGACGCGGCCACCAGCGCGAGGCCGGGCGGACAGGCGAGTGCCTTCTGGGGCACCCCGACGGCGACGTCCAGGCCCAGCCGGTCGAACGCGATCTCGGCAGCGCCCAGACTGCTCACGACGTCGACCAGGATCAGGCAGTCGCTGACCGAACGGATCGCCGCGGCCCACTCCTCCAGCGGGGCCAGTACCCCGGTCGAGGTTTCGTTGTGCGTCAGCAGGACAGCCTGGTAGCCCTCGGCGGCCTTCGCGCGGATCTCCTCGGTCGAGGGCACGTCGCCCCACGCGGATTCCAGGACGTCGACCTCGGCGCCGTGGAACGCGGCGATCTCGCCGAAACGCGCGCCGAAGTAGCCCTGCCGCACCGACAGCACGCGATCGCCCCGCCGCAGCACCGACGCGGCCGCCGCCTCAAGCCCGCCTGTGCCGGAGCAGGTCAGCACCAGCACCGGCGCGGTCGTGCCGAACACCCTCGCCAGCCGCGGCGTCAGGTCTGCCAGCCGGTCGCGAAACTCCCGCGAGCGATGGCTGATCATCCGTTCGGCGGCCATCGCCTCCAGCGTCGCCCCGCTCACTTCCGCGGGGCCGGTCATTCGGTAGTTGCGCATGGGACATCGCCCTTCCTTCGCCGGTCCGCGGCGCTCGATCCGGCAGGCAACAAGCCCTCGACCGCGGCACGGACGCGCGCCCGGTCGAGCACCACCGGGGTACCGCTGACCCGGTTCGAAGCCAATCCCTCTTCCACCACGACTCCGGCGAGTCCGGGTTCGCCTTCGGCGCGGCACTCCGCCGGCAGGCCGCGGGCGGTGATGAGCGACCGGATCGTCGCGCCGAGGTCGCGCTCGCCGGCTCGAAGCAGCCGCCGCAGCTTCGCGGTCGCTGCGGCGACCGCCGCCGGATCGTGGTGGTCCGGAATCTCGGCCGGCCCCGCCCGCTCGACCATCGGGGCCAGCCAGGTCAGGTGCATCGCACAAGCGAGGCCGTGCGGCACGCCGAGATGGACGGTGAGCGGATAGGCCAGGGCGTGCGCCGCGGTGGTGCGGGTGATGTCGATGGCCCGTCCAGCCAGGGTGGCGGCCTCGCAGAGCAGATCCCGCTCCGCCGCCGTGGGAACCTCGCCCGCCTCGCGCAGGATCGGGATGACCTTGCCGAGCGCGGCCTCGGCATGGTCCCGGGATTGCTCTGTCGCGCGGATCGACCACAGCGATTCGACGGCGTGCGCGAGCGTGTCGAAAGCACAGCTCCAGGTGAGCGCGGGCGCACAACTGTCGGTCAGCGCGGGATCGACCAGCGCGACGTCGGCCCGTACCGCCGCGTCGTCGAGCGAAACCTTGCGGTTCCCCCGGTACAGAGTCGCGAACCGGGTGACCTCGCTGCCCGAGCCCGCGGTCGTCGGGACCAGCACCAGCCTGGCTCCGTCGAGCGGAGCGCGGCGTCCCTCGAGCACCTCCGCGGCCGCCGAGGGTTCGGGAGGCAACGCCCGGGCCGCCTTGGCGATGTCGAGCGAAGAGCCGCCGCCCACGCCGACCACCAAGGTGGCGCCGCAGTCCGCCCTCGCCCCGGCCGCAGCCACCGCCTCGTCGAACGTCGGATTCGGCCGGAATCCGGAGAAGACGCGGGTGCCGGGCGGCAGCCGGCGCGCCAGCCCGAGCCGTCGCACGGTGCCCCTGCTGGCGACCACGAGCGTGCCTGCCCAGCCAAGCCCCGCGAGCTCGGCGAGCCTGCCGGACACACCCCTCCCGGCGATCACCGGGACGCTCGGCTCGGCAGCCGCTGTCACGACGCCTGCCCAGCAGCCGCGCCGCGGAACCGTTCTGCGACCGCGTCGAGGCTCATGGCCGCGGACGCCCTCGGGTGCACCTCGTCCGGCGTCGGCATGGCCTTGAGGACGCACAGCACCGGACCCGGCGCGGACAGGGCGGCGCGCACCTTGGGGGTGAGCGTCCTTTCGTCGTCGCACGTCAGGACCGTGCGGTACCCGAGCCCCCGGCCAAGGGAGTCCCAATCGAGCCCCGCCGAGGTACTGCGCTGGCAGCCGGTGGATTCGTAACATCCGTTGTCCACCACCACATGCACCAGTTGCGCGGCACCGGAAGCGGCGACGGTGCTTCCGGTGCCGAGATGCATGAGGAAAGCGCCGTCGCCGTCGAGCACCACCACGCGGCGTCCTGGGCGCGCGGTCGCCAGGCCCAGCCCGATGGCCGCGGCGTGCCCCATCGAACCCTGCATGTAGAACGTCTCCGGCCGGTCCCGCTCGTGATGAGCCTGCCGCGACAGATAGCCGGTCGTGGTGACCAGCAGTTCGTCGGTCAACTGGTCGAACAAGGCGGCGACCGCGGCCGCCCGGGTCAGCCCGGACCCCCGCACCGGTTCCTTCTCCGCCGCCTTCCCGATCGATTTCCTCGGCACCAAAAGGAAGAACGGGTCGTTCTTGGCACGCGCTCGAGCCGCGTCGTCGAGCGCTTCGCCGAGTCCGTCCGGCCGGAGCACCGCGTGCGGAATGCCGAAGCCGGCGAGCATCGGAAGGGTGGCCGAGCCCATCACCGCGTGCTGGGCCTCGTCCTCGCCGGGGTCCGGCCAGCCGCGCAGCGTCATCACCACCAGCACCGGGACGCGGTAGGGCAGCACGAGCGAGGTCAACGGGTTGACCAGGTTGCCGAATCCCGAGTTCTGGCACAGCACCGCGGCCTGCTCCCCGGCGAGTTCCCAGCCCGCGGCCAGCGCCAGCGCGGCGCCCTCGGACGCGGCCGGGGTCAGTTCGCCCGCACGGTCGAAGAGCGTCCAGGGCCCGGCGAGATGACCGCACGGGACGCCCGTCACCCGGCGGGTGCCGTAGGCGCGCAGTTCGCGGACGAACGCCTCGGCCGCCAGTACCCCGCTCAACGGTCCCTGCCCAGCCACTGGTTCATGCCGGACAGGTCGAAGATCTCTTTCACCGAAGCGATATGCGGTTCGATGCCGGTGGTGGACCCCTCGGCGAGCACGGTCGCCCAAGCGTCGCGTACCGCCCGTACTGTCGCCCGCATTCCCTGGTTCGCGTAGATCACCATGGCGATGCCGGCGTCGTTCGCCTCTTGGACCGAGAACCGCGCGTAGGTGGTGGGCACGACCACCACCGGCGCCCGATGCCGCCACCGGTCCATGAAGGCGATGACTTCCGCCGAATCGACGGCCTTCGAGTGCACCAGCACCGCGTCGGCGCCGACGTCGACGTAGTGATGGCAGCGGCGGAGCGCCTCATCGACCCCGAGGCCGCAGATGAACGCCTCTGTCCTGGCGATGAGGACCGTGTCCGGGTGTCGCTGGGCCTGCTTCGCGGTCGTCAGCTTCTGCCCGAACTCTTCGGCCTCGAGAAGCTGCTGTCCGGCGTCGACGAAGCTGTTTCGCTTCGGGAACACCTTGTCCTCTATGCAGACCGCGGCGACCCCGGTGTCCTCGTAGCACATCATTGTGTACGCGGCGTTGAGGTTTCCGCCGAATCCGGTGTCGCAGTCCGCCACCACCGGGACGGCCACCGACCGTTGCATCGTGGCCGCGCCGGCGAGGAATTCGGCCATGCCGAGAAGGCTGACGTCCGGAAGCCCGTGCGCCGCCGAGATCTCCAGCCCGGACGCCCAGATGGCGTCGAACCCGGCTTCGGCGGCCAACCGGGCGCTGAGGCCGTCGTGCGCGCCTGCCACCCGGAGAAGCTTTTTCTCGGCGAACGCGCGCCGCAGCATGGCCGCCCGCGCACCGGGCGCCTCGATCAGGTTCGCAGTTTCTGTTGTCATCGCAGTCCTTCGCTCTTTCCGGCTGCTCCGATTGCAGCCGTCCCCAGGAATTCCGACAGGCGGCCAGCGGCCTCCGACAGGAGGCCAGGCACCGCCGCGACACAGAGCCGGACATGGCCCGGCAGCCCGAAGGTGGACCCGGGCCGCAGGCGGACTCCGGCGTGCTCGGCCAACGCCGCGCACAGCACCCGGTCGTCACGCCACTCGGGCCGCGCCTTCGCGAGCCCCGAAGTGTCGAGGCACAGATAAATACCGCCGCGCGGGACGATCACGCGCACCGCCGGAACGGCCGACATCGTCCGTACGGCGTGCTCCCGCAACGCGTCCAGCCGGCGCACCCGATCCGGCACGGCGTCCTGCTGCCGGTCGAGAACCGCGGCGACCGCGGGCTGCGCCAGGGTGCTGACCGGCCCGGTGGTGTGCTCCACGATGGTCCGCACCGCCGCCGTCAGCGCCGCGTCCGCCCACACCCAGCCGACCCGGAGACCGGCCAGCGCATGCACCTTCGAAGCTCCGCCGACCACGACCTCGCACGCACCGGCCCGTACCCCGCCGGCGTCTTCGCCGCCGTAGGCCCAGTAGATGTCGTCGACGACCAGAAGCAGCCCGTGCTGTGCGCACCACGCGCGGATCGCAGCCAGGGTTTCCGTGTCGTAGACGGCTCCCGTCGGGTTGACCGGGCTGTTGACCACGACCGCTTTGGTCCGCCCGGTCCGCGCGGCTTCGAGCCGATCGGGATCCGGCAGCCAGCCGTTGGCCGGATCGCCCGGCACGGGCACCGGCCGGGCGCCTGCGATCCGCAGCATCTCGGGATAGTGGCTCCACCGGGGTTCCGGGACGAGGATCTCGCCGTCGGCCGCCGAAGCCGCGGCGACGCTGAAGAGCCCGTGCCGCGCTCCCGCGGTGACGGTGATCTGCTCGGGGTCGACGTCGGATCCGACCCGGCGGGCGTAGTGCGCGGCGACGGCGGAGCGCAGACCCGATTCTCCGCCGGATGCCGCATAAGCGGTGACCTCGCGGGCGGACACGGTCTCGGCGAGCGCCTTCAACGCCGGTTCGGCCAGCGGCTCGATCACCTGGCCCGAGGACAGGTCGATCACCCCGCTCATCCGTCGCCGTCCTTGGCCTGGAGCGGGCGGATGCCGTTGAGGGCCGCGATCTTCGCCAGGTCGGTTACCACCGCCGGCAACAGCGGGATGCCGTCGGCGGCGCGCTGTCGCGCCGATCTGCGGCGCCGGTCGCCCGGCATGCGCACCGGGACTTCCGGATTCGCAGGCCTGGCCGAGCGCACCTCGGCGGCCAGGCGGTGCACCTCGCCGGCGACGACGTCCGGTTCGCCGAGGGCGCCGAGATCCAGGCACAGCACGAACTGCCCGAGACCGGCCCCGCTCTCGTCGTAGGTGTGTTTGCTCCACCGCGCGCCCGCCAACGGGCCGCACAGCAGTTCGGCGAGCAACCCGAGCCCGGATCCTTTGTGCCCGCCGTATTCCTCGCCGAGGCCGCCGAGCGGGAGGAGCGCGAATCCCGCCCGTGCCTTCAGCCCGGCGACGACCGCGGGGATGTCCGTCGCTGATTCGCCGTCCGGGCCGACCGCCCAACCGGGACGCATCGGCCTGCCTTCGCGGCGAAGACGTTCGAGCTTGCCGCGCGGCACGATGCTCGTCGCCGCGTCGAAACACAGCGGGCCGTCCGTACTGGGCACGGCGTAGCTGATCGGGTCGGTGCCGAACATCGGCTCGCCCGCTCCCGACGGCGCGACCTGCGGCGTGGCGTTGGTGGTGGCGATCGCGAACATGCCCGCGCGCGCGGCGCGTTCGGTGTACCAGCCCGCGATGCCGATGTGGTTCGAGCGGCGCACCGCCACCGCCGCGACTCCCTGCGCCCTCGCACGTTCGACGGCCAGGTCCATCGCGAAGCACAACGCAGGCTGTCCGAGCCCGTTGTGCGCGTCGACCACGGCGACCGCGCCGTGGTCACGCACGACCTCCGGCGAGGCGAGTCCGTCGATCGTGCCTTCCCGCAATCCCTCGACGTAGCGGCGCAGCCGAGCGACACCGTGACTGTCCACACCGGACAGATCGGCGGCGACCAGCACCTCCGCGGTCAGGTCGGCATCGTGACCGGACGCTCCCGTCGCTCGCAGCGCGGTCGCGGCGAACGCGCGCAGTTCGGCGGCTCCCACGATCACGACGGCATCACCGCCGCGAACGGCGTGCACGAGCGTGCCGCCGCGTCGGCCAGCCCGCTCCACAGCGCGGCGCCGGTCAACGGCGACGCGGGCGGCGGATCGGCGACCTGGTGGTGGGCGATGAGCGGATCCGGAGAGCGGCCGGCGAACCGGATCGCCACTACGCCCGTGCGGAGCCCGTCCGCGGCGCGCCGGGAGGCTATGGTGCCCGGGAGTTTGCCCCTCCAGGTGCTCTCGTCCACTTTTCCTTCCGCGGTGACGGCGAGATCCGCCGACCGCACCGCGCCTGTTCTGTCCACCATGTCGAGAAGTGCCTCCGCCCCGGGTTTCGCCTCCGCTGTCGCCGCCGCGGCCAGTCCGAATCCGATCCCGCCGCCCGCCCCGAACCAGCCGCTGCGGAACCGGGCCGGGGCGGCTTCGTCGCCTGCTGCCGCGAGCAGGCCGACGAGCTGGCTCAATGCGCCCGCCGCGATCGGCCGGTCCTGCTCGGTCATGCCTTTCTGCGCACCGAAAAAAGCAAGGTTCTCCGCCAGCGACGGGCGGACGTCCGGCAGCAGGCGCAGACTCACTCCGTCGAGAAGACGCCGGGCTGGGGCCAGATCGATCAACGCTGCCTCGCGCAGCGTCGAGGGAACGGGAACGACGCGCTTGCCCGCCGAGTCGAGAAACCGTGCACCGAGCGCGTGCAGCGCGCCCGCTCCGCCGTCGACGACGGCCGTGCCGCCAAGGGCGAGCAAAACAGTCTTCGCTCCGTTGGCGATCGCGTGTGCGATCACCGTGCCGACCCCCGCCGAACTCGCCGCGAGCGGGCGGAGATTCCGCGGGCTCGTTCCGCCGAGCCCGCAGATCGACGCGGTCTCCACCACAGCGGTGCGGGAGTCCAGTGCCAGCCAGGAAATCCGTTGCGCGCGACCTGAGGCGTCCTGGGCGGTGACGGGCATCAACCGACCCCCGAGGACCTCGTGCAGCACGGACAGCGTGCCGTCGCCTCCGTCGGCGAGCGGCAGCACGGTGACGGAGGCGTGCGGAAGCGCGCGCCGGACGCCGACCGCGAGCGCGTCGGCGACCTCGACGGACGTGGCGTAGCCACGCAGGCAGTTCGGAGCGACGACCACGCTGCCGATGCGTCGCGCGGCCGCCCGGATATCGGGACTCATCTGCGCACGGCGGAGCGCCCGCGGACCCACGTGCGTAGCAGCAGCCGCGTGTGATCGGGTTCGTCCTGGAATTCGGTGCGCCCGTGCAACAGGGAGAGATTGTCGAACAGGGCGAGTTCGCCTTCGCGCAGCTTGCCTGTCTTCGCGAGGCCGCCGGAGGCGACAATCCGGTCCAGCTCGTCCAGCGCGGCGCGCTGCCGATCGGTCAACGGCGGGATTCCGGGGTGCTCGTGCCCTCGCTCGATGTAACCGCGAAGATAGCTGATCGCGGACTTTCCGTTCTGAGTGAACAACACCGGCTTCCGCGTGGTCGGCGGTTCGCCCGGAGCCTGGTCGCCTCTGCGATCGAAATGGAAAGGCTCGCGCAGCGCCGCGGTCACCCCTGCGCGGGAGGCGAGAGCGGCTTCCAGGTCGCGAATGTGCACGAACTCCAGTGCTCCGCCCCGCGCGGATTGCCGGACGCACAGGAGCGTGAAGAACTCGGGCGCCGGAAGCGGAGCCTCCGCGCCGTCCGTGTGCAGGCTGCCGCCGAAGCGGGAGTCCGAATACCGCGCCCGCGCGCCTTCGCCGATCGCCGTTCCGCGGTCCCGGACCTCGCGAACCAGGTTGCCCTCCCCGTCCTGCGGGAGCGGTTCGCCGAGCAGGCTCGTGAACCGGACCAGCGCCTCCTTGTTCCTCTCGTCGTCGAGCGGGAAACCGGTCAGGACCAGCACTCCCTGGCCAAGCTCGACGTGCTCCCTGACCAAGGCGGCGAGTTCGTCGCGCGCCTCGTGCGGGGCCGGGTCCTCGTCGTCGGCGACGAGGAATGCGCGAAGCCCTCCGGCGAGCGGGACGCGCGAGGCGCCGAAGCTGTCGACGCTGTCGACCTCCGCTCTGGCACCCGCGGCATCGCGAGGCGTTGCCAAAAACTCGACCAACGGATCCCCCTCTGTCCGTTTTGTGCACCTGCCGTCAGAAAACTGCCAAGCTCCGGCAGAACGCCGAATCACGGCAAGGTGCTCCCCAGATCTTATTGCCCCAGTAGTGCGCAATTAACGAAAATGTAGTCTAGGTGTCATCTTGTCCGAGTGTCAAGGCAGCATCCGCGTCCGCCGGGTACCGTACTGCTCCTTTCGGGCCACCGGCTCCTGCGTTTTTTGACAATTTTTGCGCCCGTTTCGCTTTTCCGCGCGCGGTGCGTACAGCAAGCGGATGCGATCGCTGCCCCAAAGGACGGAACATCATTAACGAACAGACTGCCGGGCAGACGCACCGCTCGATACGGGAAAGATCAGCGGCACCAATGGTCACAGGCTGACATTCCGGGCGTAACACCGCGGACGGCAGTGCGATTTTCCCAGCATTGAGCGCATCGAACTTCAGATTCCGCAAAAGCTAAGCAGCGGCAAACAACATCGCTGCACGGCCGCGCCCCGCCCCGGAGTTGCCGATCGGCCGGCCGACCAGTTGGTGTTCCACTTGCACACTATTCAGGAAAATGATCGTGACCAAAGAGCGCAAACAGCGCAGAACCGGCTAATAGGTCAAGTAATCCGCTGCGTTCTCGGGCCTTGCTGCCCGCGCAACGGCGGGTCGACCGGGCCCGGCAACAGCATGGGCGGAGCGATTCGCTTGCTCGAGGTGGCCGGGGCGGACTACTCGCGTTGACGCGGCGGGAGATCGTCCTCGACCCGGTTGCCCGGCCGCGGCACCACTGTGTTCCACAAGACTCGACGACGCAGCCGCTCCCGGCTGTCCTTGGCAGGCCGTGCCATCACCGTTCCGCCGAAGTTTCGGCCTATCAGCACGACGTCCGCGAGGCCGCATCCCGGGCCGGACCGCCGCACCAGGAACTGTGCCCCTGAACGAAATTGATCGTAACTAAGCGCTCGTTTTCCGGGGTACGGAACGAATCGAACGGAACGATGCGAGTCACCGACGAAAACCCGCGCTCGCCACGCACGCGAGGACAAGCAGTGCAACCCTCGCGCCCCCGCCGCCCGACCAGGTTAGCCGCAGCCCTGGCCAGAAGAAGATCAGCTCACCCCAAGGCGGCGCGATCCGCCCGCGGCAGCGGACGGCCAAGGGGCCTCCGCGCCGCCGGAACCGCGGATGAGCCTTTCGGATGGATCAATGCTCCGTCGGCGGTCATCGCGAGTCTGACATTTGTCCCACGGCGCGTCCCCGGCCGAGGTTTCGACGTGCTCGCCGCCGAACCGCGCAGTACAACGCCAGTGCCTAGGCCGTTGAGCAATGGAGTCATGGGCGGTTGCGAAACCGGAAATTCTCGCCGGACGCCCGACCGCCGCGGGCAGTCGGTGCAGATTTTGCGGGCAGGGTCGGAGGTGGAGAGCTTCTGCCACTGACGTGCCGCAGCACCGGTTCTACCCTTCGGCCCGGACGGTGACCAGCCCCGACAGTCTGGTCACTGCGATGCAGGACTCCGCCCGGATCGGTTTCCCTTCGACGTCGCCGACCGGCCGGATGGCGGCCCGCCGGGCAATTTCGGAAAACCTCGACGGCCGCGGCGTGCGGGCGGGCGACAGCCGCCCGGTCAAGATACTTGTCGCCGGCGTCCGAGAGACCTGGTTCATCGACCGTCAGGTCGGAGTCTTCGTGCCGGAGAACCGGCGGCTCGCGATGGGCCACCCGGACCCACCTCTCGCGGGACCCAGCACGGCGTGAAACCCGGCCGGTACTCGCGGTTGTTCCTGTTCATTCCCCGAACCTGTTGCCGCATCGCGACCCGCGCAGGGCACCGACCTCTCGCCGATAAGATCCGCACGGGTTTCCCGGTGCGGGAAAGCTCCTCGCCGAGGCTGCCACGGTCACCGCGGCCAGCATCGGATCGCCAGGAGCACACGCGCCCGCGTCCCGTCGTCTTGCGGCCCGCCGTGGACTTGGCCGCAGGCGCCCGCTGCGTGCTCACGGCGACCGGGAACGCAACTGTCCCCCACCTTTGCCGCGGTTGCCCCGCTCCCTGTTTGCGGATCTCGGAGCCGGACCGCGCGCCCAGTGCGGCTATCGCACTCGCCGGGGCTTTCCGTCCGCTCAATTCGAGAAGAACAATTCTCATGGAATTGCGATCATTGCGGTCGTCATTTTGTCCGTTTCGAGATTTTCCTCAGGTTCTGCCGGGCTCGTGATTCGGATCACCGAAATGGCGCAGCGAATTCACCGGCTGCGCCTGTAGCATGTGAGAAGGAGACCGGGTGGGCATTCTCGCGCCATCTGGGGAACAGAGCTTCAGTGTCGGATCCGATCTCCGGGCGAGGGTTTGCGCGCGACAGCGGATCGTTCCCGGGCGTCGCGGGAACCGCGCGGGCGACGCATTTATCGGAAACAGCTGTGCATCAGCGGCATCATGACGACGCGGTACGGGCGCATCCGGCAACTGCGCCAGTACCGCACTGGGGGTACGGTGGAAGAATTGAAAAGCCGGGCCGCGGTCCGGCGTGCGGCTTTTTTCGATGTCGACGAAACAGTCATCACCGCAAAAAGCATGTTCGCCTTCCTGCGCTACTGGATGGAACGCCATGGCGACGACGGGAGCGGGTATGCCCGCCGCGCCGGCGAATTGCGGCAGATCGCTGCCTCCGGCAGGCCGCGGGAGGAAGGGAATCGACTTTACTACCGGTATTTCGCCGGGGCCGTTGCGGCCGAGGTGCAGGCCGCGGGCCGGGCCTGGTACGCGACGTACCGGGCGGGTCCCGAAGCGTTCGTCGGGGCCGCCCTGGCGGCACTGGAGAGACATCGCCGCGCCGGGCACCGGATCGTGCTGGTGTCCGGCTCCTTCACGGCCTGCCTGACGCCGCTCGCGGAGGACCTCGGGGCTGACCTCGTACTCTGCTCTGAGCCGTTGACCTCGGAAGACGGGCGGTATACCGGCGAAGTCCGCCGTTCGATGATCGGCGAGGCCAAGCGGGACGCGGTGACGGCGGAGATCGCCGCGGCGAATCTGGATCCGCGTGATTGCTTCGCGTACGGCGACCACGCCAGCGACCTCGACATGCTGGCCGCGGTGGGCAATCCGGTCGTGGTCGGGAACGATCCGGTGCTGACCGCCCGCGGCTGGCCCGCCCTGCCCGCGGACCCCGCGCCGCGGTATTCCGGCGCGCGGGAAAACGCCGCGCACTGACTCCCGCGGCACATTACTCAGCAAGGACACCAGCCCCGTGGAGGTGGGGATGACTGCGTTCGTCGTGGTCGGCGATCGATTTTCGAAATTCGCCGCGCGTACCGGAGCTCTGACCGTTTCACAAGTGATCCAAAAGATGCGGGGCGACGGCATGCCAGGTGCGACGAAGCTGGTCGGCGGGCAAGGCGTGGCAGAATGCGACTGGGACCGGATCCGAGACGAAATCGCGCACCGGGGAACGTCCGGCGAAGTCGAGATCCACCCGCTGACGCACGGCCCGCTCAGCGACCGTTCGGAAACCCACAAGCACAATCCGCACAACGTTCTGGTCGCCGGACTGGAACCGGTGGGCGACCACGAGTTCGAGGCAGCGCTGCGGTTGCACAACGACCAGGAGTTCCAACTCGACCACATGGGCGTGCACGTCCAGGGAATGATCGTGCTGGAGGCCGCGCGGCAGATGTATCTCGCGGTGTGCGAGCGCTATTACCCGGGCGAAGGCGAAATTCATCTGTTCGACAAGATGGAGACAACTTTCCGCAACTTCCTTTATCCCCTGGAAACCCGGCTGCGCTCCGCGGTGACCGCCGGGACCAGCGACCTCGGCCGGCCGGTCTTCGACGTGCGGACCGAGTTCCGGCAGGCCGGGCTGCACATCGCGGAGGTGCGGACGGTCGGCACCGCCTTGTCCGCGCAGTCGCTGGAGCGCAAGGAGCACCGCGGGGCCGAACGCGCCCTGCGGCACGCCCTCAAGAACGCCCCGGCGCCCGATCCGGCCCGCTGACCCCGCTGCGAAGAGGAGAACCATGACGACGACGGAAGGCGCGGGACCGCCGAAATTCCCGATGCCCCGCCGCCCCGGCTGCCCGTTCGACCCGCCGGAGGAACTCGCCGAGATCCGCGAGACCCGGCCCGTCCAGCAGGTGCGCAACTGGGACGGCTCCCGGCACTGGCTGATCACCCGGTACTCGGACTGCCGCACGGTGCTCGGCGACGCGCGGTTCAGCTCGAACTTCCGGCTGCCCGGCTACCCGACCACCGGGCCGGCGCAGCTCGCCTCGACCTGGCGCAGCTTCATCAACATGGACGGCCCCGAGCATCTGGACCAGCGCAGGGTGCTCATGCGCGAGTTCACCCGGCGCCGGGCGGAGCAGCTGCGGCCGCACGTGCAGCAGATCGTGGACGACGCCATCGACGCTCTGCTCGCTCAAGGCCCGCCTGCCGACCTGGTGAGCCGTTTCGCGCTGCCGGTCTCCTCGCTGGTGATCTGCGAACTGCTCGGCGTGCCGTTCGAAGACTCCGCGTTCTTCCAGGACCGCTCGGCCGCCATGCTGGACAAGACGCTGAGCCGGGAAGGCATCAACAACGCCAGGGAGGAGCTGCGCGGTTTCCTGCGCGACCTGGTGGCCGCCAAGGAGGCGACGCCGGGCGACGACCTGATCAGCCGGCTCGTGCACGACCAGGTCCGGGCCGGGCGGATGACTTCGGTGCAGGTCGTGGACACCAGCATGCTGTTGCTCATCGCCGGCCACGAGACCACCGCGGACATGATCGGTCTCGGCACCGCGGCGCTGCTGGCCCATCCGGACCGGCTGGCCGAGATCCGCGACAGCGACGACCCGGCGTTTCTCGCCAACGCGGCCGAGGAAATGCTGCGGTATCTCACCATCACCCAGTCCGGCAGGCGGCGGGTGGCGGTCGCCGACATCGAGGTGGGCGGGCAGCTGATCCGCGCCGGCGAAGGCGTGATCGTCGCGAACGCCGCCGCCAACCGAGATCCCCGGCACTTCGCGGCCCCGGACGACCTCGACCCGCACCAGAAGGCGCGCCACCACCTCGCGTTCGGCTACGGGCCGCACCAATGCCTCGGCCAGTCGCTGGCCCGGGTCGAGTTGCAGGTCGTCTACGGCACGCTCTACCGGCGGATCCCCGCCCTGCGGCTCGCCGTCGCTCCGGAAGAAGTCCGCTACCAGCACGAAATGCTCATCTACGGCGTGCACGAGCTGCCGGTCGCCTGGTGACCGCGGCGCGAACCCCGATACCCGGAAAGGGAATCTTCATGACTTCATCGTTGCTCCTGGCCACCGAGATCCCGGTGGCCGGGCAGTCGGCGGCCGACGCGGTCAAAGCGCTGCGGGACAACGGTTCCGGCACGCTCTACGAGGGCCTCGAACACCCGGCGATCCTCGAGCTGACGCCGGTCGCCGACGCGGCCGCGCTCGCCGCGCCGCTGGCCCGGCTGCGCGAACTGCGCAAACCGCTCGCGCCGCTGCAGACCGGCGACTTCCGCACCCAGGTGCTGGAATTCGTCGCCGCGCCGAAGCCGGTCGACAGAGACCTCCCGGACACCCCGTACGTGCAACTGCGGCACGTCGAGGTGAAACCGCCGGTGCACGAGGAATACCTGGCCTGGCGCGAGGGGACGATCTTCGCCGAGGTCCGCGAGTCGGCCAAGATCGAAGCCTTCCTGGCTTATCACTCGCTGGTGAGCACCGAGCCGGGCGTGCTGTTCGTCGCGGGGTTCTCCTGCCCGCCGGAGGAGTACCTGCCGACGTTCGCCTCGGCGCGGTACGCCGAGATCGCCCGGCAGGCGCATCCCCGTTTCGTCACCGACGAAGGCCTCTACACCCGGATCTACCGGCGGGTTCCCGCTGAAGGCGAGCAGTCCCGATGACCGAGCCGTGCCGGTCCGCGGTCTACCGGCTGAGCATGACCACCCAGGGCCCGCTGTACCCGCCGAGCGAGGTGATGAACACCGACGGGGACTTCGTCGTCATCGGCACGATCACCCGCGCGCAGCCGGACGGCAGCGTCGCGGCGGCGCCCGGACGCGCGATCGTCTCGGCGGACAGCCCGCTCCCGGAGTTCGGGAGCACCCTCCCCTACCGGATCGTCCGCGAACTGCCCGAGGAGCTTTCCGCCGAGGACGAGGCGATGGTGCTCGCCACGCTGCCGCTGCCGCTGCCCTGCTCCAACTACACCGCGGTGATGGCGCCGCAACAGCAGCCGGAGCCGTTCTCGGTGACGCGCCCGAGCTATCCGTTCCACCAGGCCCCGATTCCGGATCTGCAGCCGGAAGACGGCCCGAAGGTGACCGCGCCGGTCACGCTCGGGCAGTGGGTCAAGGCCCGCGGCTCGCTGACCGTCACGCTGGCGGAGGACAGCACGGCGGCGGAGTTCCGCGGCGAGTTCTCCGGGCTGATCCCGGAAAGCCTGTACACCGTGATGGCGATCCGCCGCCGGGACATGGACCCGGACGGCCCGGCCCACCCCAGCCCGCTGGGAGTGCCGAATGTGTTCGTCGCCGACGAGGAGGGCAACGGGCGCTACCGCGCCGTGCTGCCCGACCCGTTCCCGGCCGCGGACGCGCCGAACAGCGCGGACCGGCTGGTCAATTTCGTCGTGCTGTGGATGAGCTACCAGCAGAACTACGGCGGCGCGGTGGGGCACCACGGTCTCGGCGCCGACATCCACGCGCAGCTGCGCCTCGACGCGCCCGGCTTCGCCGAATTCACCACCCGGCCCCGCAACGGAGATGGCAAATGACGTCAGGAATCGTGTCCCCGGTCAGCGATCCGGCCGACGAGGCCGCCCGCGGGCGCAACGCGGCGGCGGGCTTGCGCCGGCCGGTCGGCGTCGTGTCGACCGGGCTGTGCGTGCCGCCGCGGGTGGTGACCAACACCGAACTCACCCGCACGCTCGACACCTCCGACGCGTGGATCCGGTCCCGCACCGGGATCGAAGAACGGCGGTACCTCGCGACTGGACTGTCCACATCGGACATGAGTATCGCAGCGGCGCGCGAGGCGCTGCGCCGGGGCGGTGTCGCCGCGGCCGAGCTGGACGCGATCATCGTCACCACGTTCACTCCGGACCAGCCGCTGCCCTCCACCGCGTTGATGGTCAAGGAACGGCTGGGCGCGCACCGCGCCGTCCCGCTCGACCTCACCCAGGCGGCGTGTGCCGGCGGGATCTACGCCCTGGTGGTGGCGGCGCACTTGCTGCAGAACACCTCGTACCGGCACGTGCTGGTGATCGGGGCCGACGCGGGTTCGCGGGCGACCGATCCGCAGGACCGCGGCACCCGGGTGTTCCTCGGGGACGCCGCGGGCGCCGCGCTGCTTTCGCCGACCGCGGACGGCTTCGGAATCCTGTCCTGGCACACCGATTCCGAACTGTCCTACGAGGTCGAGATCCCGGCAGGCGGCTCGCGGACGCCGACCAGCCCGGAAACCCTGCAGCGGCGCGACCAGTACCTGAAGATGAACGGCAAGGCAGTCTGGACCATGGCGACCGACCGGCTGCCGCGCAGCATCCGCGAAACCGCGGCACGAGCCGGGATCGGTCTCGACGAGGTCGGCTATTACCTGCTGCACCAGGCCAATCTCAACATCATCACCGAGGCGATGGCGAGCCTCGGCGTGCCTGCCGAGCGAGCTCCCACCACCGTCCGGCGCTTCGGGAACACCGCCGCGGCCAGCATGTTCACCGTTCTGCACGAGACGCTGAACGGCCCCGCGGAACACGGCGACGTGCTGATCATGGCGGGCATCGGCGCCGGGTTCCTGTGGGGTTCGATGTGCCTGCGCCACTGCGCGGCCCGGGGCTAGCTGTGTTCGCGATCTCAGCGGCGGGCACCGACGCCGCCGACCCGCTCGGCCAGCTGCGCGCCGGAGAGTGGCCGGACCCCTCCCCTGGCGAAGGCTGGACGACGGTGACCGTTCGCGCGGCTTCGCTGAACCGCCACGACCTGTGGACGTTGCGCGGCGTGGTGCCGCCGCACCAGCGGCTGCCGGTGGTACTCGGTTCGGACGCCGCCGGCGTCGACGAGAACGGCGAACCGGTCCTCGTGCATTCGGTGATCGGGAACCCGGAGTACCGGGGCGACGAGACGCTGGATCCGGACCGCACCGTGCTGAGCGAGAAATACGACGGCACGTTCGCCGAACGAGTCGCCGTCCCGGTCCGGAACCTGCTGCCCAAACCATCGTGGCTTTCGTTCGAGGAGGCCGCGTGCCTCCCGGGTTCGTGGTTGACGGCGTATCGGATGCTTTTCGAACAGGCACCGCTGAAACCCGGCGACACGGTGCTGGTGCAGGGCGCGGGCGGCGGGGTGTCGACCGCGCTCGTCGCGCTCGCCGCCGCCGGCGGGTTCCGGGTCTGGGTGACCGGCAGTACCGAAGAACGGCGGCGGCGGGCCGAGCGGCTCGGCGCGGACGCGTCCTTCCCGCCCGGAACCCGCCTGCCGCGCCGGGTCGACGCGGTGATGGAGACCGTCGGCGAGGCGACGCTGGCGCATTCGCTCCGGAGCGTCCGGTCCGGCGGCCACATCGTCGTCTCCGGTGCGACCACCGGGGCGACTCCGCGCATCGACCTGACGCACGTGTTCTACCGGCAGCTCACCCTCACCGGCTGCACGCTCGGCACCCGCGAGCACCTGGCGCGGCTCCTGCGGTTCTGCGCGGAGCATCGGCTCGCGCCCGAGGTCGACCGGGTGCTGCCGCTGTCGCGTGCGGCGGCCGGATTCCGGGCGATGGCGGAGGGGAACGTGTTCGGCAAGGTCGTGTTCACGGTCTGAATCAGTTGTCCGCACGGAAAAACTAACCCAAGGAGAGTGGTGTGGTGAGCAGTTCCGCGGTGACCCGCGAGGCGCTGGAGACCTTCGTGATCGACGCGCTGGCGGAGCAGGGCGCGGCCCGGGAACGGATCGGCCCGGATGTGTCCTTCGACGAGCTGGGGCTGGATTCGCTGAACGTGACCGACATGGGCCTGTCGGTCAAGAACGAGTTCGGCATCGACGTGCACCCCGGCGACCTCGAAGACGCCGAGAATCTCCGCGCGGCGCTCGCGGTGATCTACCGGAAGGCCGGGCTCGGATGACGGTCACGCTCTCCGGGGCCGGATCGGCGCTGCCGCGCCGCGTCGTCGGCAACGACGACTTCACACACCTGGACACGTCCGACGAATGGATCGTGCAGCGCACCGGCATCCGGCAGCGGTACTGGCTGGAGGAGGACGAAACCCTCGCGGACCTCGCGGAGCGGGCCTGCCGCGCCGCGCTCGCCGACGCGGCGGTCGCGCCGCAGGCGATCCGGCACGTCATCGTGGCCACGTCCACCGCGGACCGGATCAGCCCGGGTGTCGCGGTCGAGGTGGCCACCCGGCTCGGCCTCGACTGTCCGGCGGCGTTCGACGTCAGCGCCGGCTGCTCTGGCTTTCTCTACGCGCTGGACCAAGGGATCGCGCTCATCGAGTCCGGGCGCGCCGAGCACGTCCTGGTGTGCGGAGCCGAGGCGCTTTCGCGCATCACCGATTTCTCCGACCGGAGCACGGCCGTGCTGCTGGGCGACGGTGCGGGCGCGGTGGTGGTGTCGCGCGCACCGGGCGCGATGCGGCCGGTCTTCGCGTTGGGCTCGGACGGGACGAAGATCGACCTGCTGTACGTCGGCCGGCACGACGGGCTGCTGCGGATGCGCGGCCGGGACATTTACGAACACGCCGTCGAGGCGATGACCGGGCACACCCGGCTGGTGCTGAAAACCTCCGGGCTGAACGCAGGCGACCTCGCGCTCTTCGTCGCGCATCAGGCCAACGCGCGAATCGTGCAGGCGGTTGCCCGGCGGCTGGAAGTGCCCGAGCGCAAGGTCTTTCTCAATGTCGACCGGGTAGCGAACACGTCGTCCGCGTCGATCCCGCTCGCGCTCGCGCAGGCCGCAGGGCAGCGGCTGGCGCCCGCGGGCGGAATCCTCGGCCTGGCCACCTTCGGTGCGGGCCTGACCTGGGGTGCCGGGGTCATTTCGTGGAAAGCGAGACCCGGCGCAAGCGGAGAATCAACCGAAAGGGAAACACCATGAACCATCCGGGACTGCTGGCAGGCAAGGTCGCGCTGATCACCGGCGCGAGCAGCGGGATCGGCGCCGCGGCGGCAAAGATTTTCGCGCGGGAGGGCGCCAAGGTCGTTCTGGTGGCGCGGCGCAAGGAGCGGTTGGAGGCGTTGACCGAGGAACTGCGGGACCGCGGCGCGGAAGCGGAGTTCGCGGTCGCGGACGTGCGCGTCGCCGAAGAATGCGCGGCTGCGGTGGACCTTGCCGTCGAGCGGTTCGGCCGGCTCGACGTGGCCTTCAACAACGCGGGCCACGGCATCGGGCGCGACCCGTTGCACCTGATGGACGACGATGTTTACGACTACCTCGTCGACACCAACCTGCGCGGTGTCTTCAACTGCCTCCGTCCGGAGATCACCACGATGCTGACGAACGAGAACGGCGGTGCGATCGTCAACACCAGCAGCGTCGGCGGGCTCGTCGCGTCACCCGTGTCCGCGCCGTACATCGCTGCGAAACACGCCGTCGTCGGCCTGACCCGGGCGGCTGCCGCGGAGTACGGGCGCGAGCGGATCCGGGTGAACGCCATCGCACCGGGCGCGACGCACAGCGAGCAGGTGGCCGACTGGTTCACGAAGAACCCTGGCATGGAGGAGACGCTGCACCAGCTGACCCCGCTGCCCCGGACCGCGCAGCCGGAGGAAACCGCCGAGGTGGTCGCGTGGCTGTGCAGCGACCGTGCCTCCTACGTCACCGGCGTCGCGATGCCGGTCGACGGCGGATTCACCATCCAGTGACGCCGCCGGCCGGCGCGGGAAAGGAGAAGGCGATGGGAGGCCGCCTCGACGGAAAGGTCGCGGTGATCACCGGGGCGGGATCGGGAATCGGGCGGGCGACCGCGGAACGATTCGCCGCCGAAGGCGCCGTCGTCGCCGCATGGGACGTCAATGCCGACGGCGCGGGTCTGACGGCGAAAACGTTGGCAGACCGTGGATTCCGGGCCGCCGCGTTCGCGGTCGACGTGTCCTCGGCGGAGTCGGTGCGGACGGCCGCCGGCGAGGTCGCCGCGCAGTTCGGCACAGTGGACGTCCTGGTCAACAACGCGGGGATCTTCGATTACTACGCCACCCTGCGCGACACGACCGAGGAAGCCTGGGACCGCGTCCTGAACGTGAACCTGAAGGGGATGTTCCTCGTCACCCAGGCGCTGCTCGACGCGCTCGTCGACGGCGGCGGGGCGGTGGTGAACACGTCCTCGATCTCCGGCTTGGTGGCCGGCGGCGGCGGGGTCGCCTACACCGCGTCGAAGCACGGCGTCATCGGATTCACCCGGCAACTGGCCCTCGAATACGGCAAACACGGCGTGCGGGCCAATGCGGTGCTGCCCGGCGCGGTCGAAACCGAAATGACCAAACCGCTGCTGGCACAGGCTGATCTGCCGATTCTGGAAACCGTCCGCAGCGTGCCGGCCGGCAGGCACGCCCAGCCGGACGAGATCGCCGACACGGTGCTGTTCCTGGCCAGCGACGAGGCCAGGTTCGTCTACGGCACGAGCTTCGTCGTCGACGGCGGCTGGACCGTCGTCTGACCGACGGAACCGATTTCGGCTGTTTTTCCTGGGGAAGCATTTTTCTCAGCACTGGGGTTCCGCGCGCGAAAAATCGCGCGCGGATGGACGAAAGAATGGACGACCATGTTCTTTTCCGAATCGCGGACGCCGGGCAGGGCCGGCCGCCGCGGCATCGCGTTGCTGGCCGCCTGCGCGGCGTTGGCGCTGACCGCGGGGACGGCGGACGCAGCCGGTCCGGTGACGCCGCTGTTCACCCTTCCGGCAGGCAATGTCGCTCCCGAGTCGCTGACCGCGGACCCGGCCACCGGCGACATCTACGTTTCCAGCTACACCAACGGCGAAGTCGACCGCCGCGCCGCCGGTTCCGGGCAGGCGCAGGTGTTCATTCCCGGCGGCGCCGACGGCAGGGCGAACGCGACCGGGGTCAAAGTCGACAGCGCCGGCCGGCTGTGGGTGCTGGGCGGCCCCACCGGCATCGTCGACGTCTACGACGTCAAAACCGGAGCGCGGATCGCGGCATTCACCAGCGGCAGCACCGACGGCCTGCTCAACGATGTCGCCTTCGGCCCGGACGGCAGCGCGTACATCACCGATTCGTATCTGCCGGTGGTGTACCGGGTCGCCCCGGCCGATCTCGCCGGCGCGGCGAACGGCGCGACCCTGCCGCAGTGGCTCTCCCTGCGCGGCACGCCCGCGGACTACGGCACGGCGAAACAGCTGAACCTCAACGGCATCGGCGTGTACCGCGGAAATCTGGTGACAGTCAACTCCACCACCGGGCAATTGTTCCGGATCTGCCTGGCGACGCGTTCGGTCAGCGTCGTGCAGAGCAGCGCGAAGTTTGTCGACGGCGACGGCCTGACCATCGCCGGCGACAAGATGTGGATCGCCCAGAACTACCGCAACACGGTGGTGCGGGCCGGACTCAGCGGCGACGCCGGTGTCGCCTCCCCGGAGGTCTCGTTCACCAGCGACGACCTCCGGATTCCCAGTTCGGTGATCCGCTACGGCGGGCAGACGGTCGTGACCCGCGGCCAGTTCGGCAGCCCGACGCCCGTGACCCCGTTCGACGTCGCCGCGGTCGCCGGGGTCTAGCGGACGATCTCCGCGAGAGCCGTAGCGCCTCCCGTGCGGGTGCCGGCGGTCTCAGCCGCCGCCGGCACCCGCACGGGAGGCCATCTCCGCGAGCCTCCGCAGCGCCTCGTGGTCCGCGCTGCCCGGTTCGGCCTGGTAGATCGTCATCCGCTGGCCGCCCGGGCCCAGCCGCAGCACCTCGTAGTCGAACGTGACCTCGCCGAGGTCCGGATGCCGCAGCCGGGCTTGGGCGCTGCGCCGGCTGCGGACATCGTAGCGCTGCCACAGCCGGCAGAATTCCGTGCTGTCCCGGGAAAGTTCCTCGACCAGCGCGGCCAGGTCCGGAGCCTCGGGCGCGTCGGCGAGCAGCGACCGCAGCTGCGCGGCGGTGCTGACCGCGGCTTCCTCCCAATCGACGTAAAGCTCCCGCGCGGCCGGATGCCGGAACAGGTACCGGATCGTATTGCGGCGTTCGGCAGGCCAGTCCGTCAATCCCGGGAACAGCGCGAGCGCTTCCGGATTCGCGGCGAGGATGTCGCTGGTTCGGCTCAGCAGATGCGCAGGCCACGGGCGCACCGTCTCGAGGAGCCGGAGAATGCCCGGCCGCACCTCGCGTTCGGACGGATTTCCCGGTGACAGCACGCGTTGCGCGGTGTGGTTGGCAAGCGCGTAGAGGTGCGCGTGCTCCTCCCGGTTGAGCCGCAGCGCATTCGCGATCCCGTCGAGGACCACGCCGCTCGGATTGGTTTCGCGGCCTTGCTCCAGCCGGATGTAGTACTGGACGCTGAGCCCGGCGAGAGTGGCGAGTTCCTCCCGGCGCAACCCCTGCGTGCGGCGGAGTCCGGTGCCCTCGGGGAGCCCGACGTCGGCAGGGCGCAGCCGGGCGCGCCGGGCGAGCAGGAATTCGCCGAGCAGGGCGGGCGTGCTCGTGGGCACGGATTCTCCTCTTCCAGGGCTCGCCGGTGTGGTGGTTGCCGGACGCTGCCTGTCCCTTTCACTGGCAGGCACGGTGGTGCCATGCACACTGCGGTCTTCTTCCTGACGGTACTTGCTGCCAGGGTCGAAGTCATCCCGGAAACCCGGGCAGACCCGAAGGGAGATCCGTGACACGAATGCCGGGCACGGTTTCGCCGCCGCGCGGCCGCTGGGCGGGCCCGCCGCCGGAACAGGCGGGGTTCGGCGGCCGGTTCACTGCCGCGACCTCGATCGGCTCCGTGCTCAACCCGGTCAACTCGTCGATCATCGCGATCGCACTGGTGTCCATCGGCCAGGCGTTCGGGGTCGGAGCCGACGCCACCACGTGGCTGGTTTCCGCGCTGTACGTGGCGACCGCGGTGGGCCAGCCGACCGCGGGACGGCTCGCCGACCTGTTCGGACCGCGCCGGGTCTACCTGATCGGCTCGGCGCTGGTCGGCCTCGGCGGACTGCTCGGATTTCTCGCGCCGACGCTGTCCCTGCTGGTGGTTGCGCGGGTGATCATCGGGATCGGCACCTCAGCCGCGTATCCGGCGGCGATGGCCATGGTGCGGCGGCAATCCGAGCGGCTGCGCACTCCGGCCCCGGGCGGCGTGCTGAGCGCGCTGGCGATCGCTGGCTGGACCAGCATGGCGGTCGGTCCGCCACTGGGCGGTCTGCTGATCGCGATCGGCGGCTGGCGGGCCACCTTCGTCGTCAACCTTCCCCTGGCGGCGATCAGCGTGCTGTGCGCTCTGCGCTGGCTGCCCGCCGACGAACCGAACGAGCGCGGCACTTCGCGGCTGCGCAGTTTCGACCCGGCCGGAATGGCGCTGTTCGCGGTCGTGCTGATCGGCCTGCTGGTATTCCTGATGGACCTGAGCGCGCCTCGCTGGTGGCTGCTCGGCGGCGCCGCGGTGCTGCTTGGCGTGCTGGTCTGGTGGGAACTGCGGAATCCCACGCCGTTCCTCGACGTGCGGATGCTGGCCACGAACCGGGCGTTGACCACGACTTATCTGCGGTACGCGGTCACCATGCTGGTGACGTACTGCTTCCTCTACGGCTGGACGATGTGGCTGGAGCAGAGCGCGCACTTCTCGAGCTCCACGACCGGTCTGCTGATGGTGCCGTGCTTCGTCGTGGCCGCCGCCGGTTCGGCGCTGATCGCCCGGTGCGGGGCGTGGGGCCCGCTGCTGGCAGGCACGATCGCGCTGACCGCGGCCAGCGCGTGCCTGTTGCTGCTGCACGCGGATTCGCCGCTGTGGCTGCTGATCGTGACGAGCCTCGTGTTCGGGCTGCAGAACGGGCTCAACGCGGTGAGCAACCAGGCCGCGATGTACCGGCAGGCACCGGCTTCGCACACCGGCTCGGCCGCCGGGCTGCTGCGCACGTTCTCCTACCTCGGGGCGATCGCGTCGGCCAGCCTGATCAGCCTGACCTTCGGCGAACAGGCCACCGATGCCGGGCTGCACGAACTGGCGTTGATCCTCACCTTCGGCTCCGCGGCGACCATCCTGACCGTGGTGTTCGACCGGGAACTGCGGAAACCCGCGCCGGACAAGACTTCCTGACCTTTTCAGCAGTACGACAACAAGGAGAAGAGAACCCGTGGCCATCACCACGCTGGACCGCACCACCGCACTGATCGTGATCGACCTCCAGAAAGGCATCGTGGCACTGCCCACCGTCCACCCGGCCGCGGACATCGTCGAGCGCAGCAACCAGCTGCTCGCCGCCTTCCACCGGCACGACCTGCCGGTGGTGCTGGTCAACGTCGACGGCGGCGCTCCTGGCCGCACCGACGCTCCCGCCGGCGGCGGCGAGTTGCCTGCCGACTTCGCCGAGTTCGTGCCCGAACTGGACCGGCAGCCCGGCGATCATGTCGTGACGAAGCCGAACTGGGGCGCGTTCTACGGGACGTCGCTCGACCTTCGGCTGCGCCGGCTCGGCGTCACCCAGGTCGTGCTGGCCGGCATCGCCACCAGCATCGGCGTCGAGTCCACCGCCCGTGCGGCGCACGAACGCGGCTATCACGTCACGCTCGCGGTGGACGCGATGACCGACCTGAACGCCGAAACGCACCGGAACAGCATCGAGCGGATCTTCCCGATGCTCGGTGAGAGCGGTACCGCACAGGAGATCATCGATCACCTGAAGAACTCTCACTGATATCGGGCGCGCGGCCGTTGGCCGGGTCTTCTTCCCCCCAGGGATGACCCGGCCAACGGCCTTTTTCGTGGGCTCGACGCGCTATTTGGGGGAACAATAAACCACATTTCCTCCTATTACGCTCGCGGCCGTCGGAAGCTGTTGTCCGGCTCCGCTGTGCTTGCTAAGGTCGCAACCGGATTCACGCGGGGACAAGGAGACCGGTCCGATGAGCCTTGCCAATGTACTGTCCCTGCGTGCGCGTCCGGCGGACCGGATAGAGAATTACGGCACCGGATCCGAGCACGTGCTCGAAATGTGGCACGGCGGCGAACAGATCGCCGTAGTGGTGCACGGAGGGTTTTGGGCCGCGGAATACGACCGGTCGCATATCCGTCCGTTCTGCGCGGCGCTCGCGGATCAGGGCTACACGACGGTCGCGGTCGAATACCACCGCGTCGGGCAGCACGCGGGCGGCTGGCCGGGCACGTTCACCGATGTCGCGGCTGCGGTCGATGCGCTTCCGCGGCTCGTCGGGGCACGACGCGAGACAACGGTGCTGGTCGGGCATTCCGCGGGCGGGCATCTCGCGCTCTGGACGGCTTTACGGGACCGGTTGCCCGACGGCGGGCCGGGCGCGCCGGGGAACCGGACGGAAGTCAACGGAGTGGTGTCCCTGGCGGGCGTCTGCGATCTGGTCGACGGTCACCGGCGCAACCTCGACGACGGCGCGGTGCACCGCCTCCTCGGCGGTCCGCCGGACGGTCTTTCCGCCCGCTACCGCCTGGCCGATCCGATCCGGCTCGTGCCGTCGGCCGCGCGGTGCGTCCTGGTCCACGGCGACCAGGACGACCGGGTGCCGGTGAGCCAGAGCGTCCGGTTCCACGCCGCCGCACTGGCCCAAGGCGGCGACGCACGGCTGACGATCCTTCCGGGCACCGGGCATTTCGAGTTGATCGACCCGACCTCGGCGGCCTTCGACGCGGTGCTCGACGCGGTCCGCACCGCCTTCTCCGCTCCCGGCTATCTCGCCCCGACCGGCTCGGAATCGGCGAAGTAAGGCCCGAAAACCCGCTCTATCACCGGAACCGGGCGCAAGGCGTACAGCATCAACGCGTAGCAACTCCCCCGCAGCAACAACGACGGCACCAGCACACCCGCACCGACCGCGAGCGTCGCAAGCGGCTTGTTGTGGACGACATCGAGCAACACCAGCGGCGCCACGCCCAGCAGCATCGTTTCCAGAATCACCCGGACCGCGAACAATCCGTAGAGGGGCAGGAATATCCGGCGTTCCCGCATCGAAGCGACCACCGAGCTCCGCTCCCGCACGGAAACCGGGAGCGGGGCGGCGACGATCGCGGCCGAGACCGCGGCATAGGCGGCCGGGAAGGCCAGCACGGCGACGGCCAGCAACGGAATCGTCAGGTCCGCCCCGGCAGTGCGCCACACCAGCAGGGCGGGTAGGTACCCGAGCAAGCCGGCCAGTGCGCACAGGACGTAAAGCGCGAGTTCCGCACCGAAAAGCCAGCAGACGGAGCCCACGCGGATCGACCGCAGCGTGGCGAACAACGTCGTGCGCCGGTCCCGGAAAACCAGCATCAACTGCTGCGAAGCGGCCGCGCTGACCAAGATCTTGCCCGCAAACCCGCCCGCGGCCACCGCCAGGAACGCGGGCGACCGGATCAGGGACCATGCTTCCGCGGGAGCGTCGTCGAAGAGCCAGCCGCGGCGGAAGACGTCGGTGGCGATGCCTTGATCCGGGACCAGCAAAGAAAAAGCCAGCACAACCACCGCGACGGCGAGAACGCTCGGGTTGCGCAGGAGGAGCGCGAACGGGCGTACGACGGCCTGCCTCGCGAAGTCCCGGAGCACGGCGTCAGCCGGCGGCAAGGGTGTAGAGGTCGCGCAGGGTCCAGCCGCACAGGGCGGTCAGCACGAGCAGCGCACCTCCGAGAACCAGGGGCAGCAGGCCGGTCACGCCGTCCACTACAGTGGACCACAGCACCACACCGCCGCCGACCGCCAGCGCCGCGGCCACCATGCCGATCCCCCACCACAGCCGCCCTGGCTCGGGCGCCACCACGTCCTCCGGGTCGAGGCCCGCGACGACGGTGCACACTTGCACCGAGCCCAGCACCAGCGCCAGCCACCACCCGACCAGAAGCGTGATGCGCAGGCCCGGCGAAAGCGAGGCGGACAGGTTCGCGGCGACGTACACCGCGCCGCCGATGACGACCGGCACCGCGAGCCGGCGCAGGGCTTGCGCGACCAGGCGGAGCATCGCCCGCACGGAAAGCCGCGGCAACGGGACGACCAGCACCAGGCCCGCCAGCACGAGCACATCGCTGACGTTCGCCGCCCACGAATGCACCACGTTCTCCGGCAGCAGCGAGTCTTCGACGGCGATGTGCCCGAGCAGCCAACCGCTCAGCCCGGCCGCGAAAACCAGTGCGGAAGCCCGGCTGCGCCGCTGCGCGGCCGAATCGGCAGGCCACACCACCGGATGCACCCACATGTCCAGAGCGCCGACGACCAGGTTCGGCAGCCGCCGCCAGCCGGCGGCGCGGGCCTCGTCTTCCAGCCCCGCGCCCCAGCGGCTGCGCAGCGACGCCGGATAAAGCCGGACCAGCCGCGCCGCCCAGCTCATGCCGGGTTCACCCCCAGCCGCCGCAGGCCGGCGTCGGCGACCCGGGCCATCGCCCGCAGTTCGCGTTCGAGGACCTCCCGCCCGCGGTCGGTCAGCTGCACCGGGCGTTGCCTTCCCTGCTCCTCCAGCGATTCGACCAGCCCCTTCGCCTCCAGCCGGGCCAATGCGCCGTAAAGGCTGCCCGCGCCGAGACGTTCGCCGGTCAGCTGCTCGATCGCGCTGTTGATGGCGTAACCGTGCAACTGGCCGTCGGCCAGTGCACACAGCACCAGGGTCTGCGCGTCGTTGGCTTGCATCCGTTCTCCCTTGCTCGCCTCTCAGCATACTAGTACGCGCCGCGTCGTACGCGCCGTGTACTATCCGGGTCATGGTGGAAAACGACACACCAGTGGTCCTGGACAACGTCTCCAAGAGGTTCGGATCCACTGCCGCGGTGCAATCGGTGTCCTGGGCGCCGCTGCGCGGCCAGGTCACCGCGTTGGTCGGGCTCAACGGAGCCGGCAAGTCCACGCTCATGCGCATCGTCACCGGGCTCATCCGGCCGACCGAGGGCACCGTGACGGTGCGGCCGTCCCGCGACGGCGGCCGCGCGCTCTCGGCGATGATCGAAGCCCCCGCGCTGTTCAACGGGCTGACCGTCCGGCGCAACCTGGAGATGCACCGGATACTGACCGGAGCGGACGCTGCCCAGGTGGCCCGCGCGGTGGAGCTCGCGCAGATCGGCGACGTGCTCAAGCGTCGCGCCGGCACGCTCTCGCAGGGTTACCGGCAGCGGGTCGCGATGGCGCAGTCGCTGCTGGGATCGCCGGATCTGCTCCTGCTGGACGAGCCGACGAACGCCCTCGACCCGGAAGCCATCGTGCAGCTGCGCGCGATGATCCGGACGGTCGCCGACGAAGGCTCCGCGGTGGTGGTTTCCAGCCACCAGCTGCGCGAACTCGAAGGCACCGCGGATGCGCTGGCCCTGCTGCACGGCGGGCGGATCCTCTACGACGGCCCGTTCGATTCGTTCGTCGGCCCGCCGACGCTGCGGGTGCGGGTCGCCGGCTCCGACGGGGCGGACACCGCGCGGCTGACCGCTCTGCTGCGGGAGAAACACATCGACGCCGCGCAGACCGACGACGGCATCCGGGCGGTCGCCGACGGCGCGGCCGACTCCATCGCCCAGCAGATCTTCAGCACCGCGGTCAAAGCCGACATCGAACTGATCGAACTGACCCACCTCGCACCGACCCTCGAAGAAGCCTTCCACATCGCGATCGCCGGAGCCCGCTCATGACCACCTACCGCGCCGAACTCCTGCGCGCGCGCAGCCGCACCACCCTGGTGTTCTTGCTGCTGTGCATCGTTTTCACGCTGTTTTCGATGAGCAATGCAGGCCCGCAGGGCCATCCGCCGCTGTGGGGTTTCCGCGAGGTGGCGATCCTGACCGCGACGCTGCTGATGGGCCGCGGCGCGGTGGTGGCCGCCAACGACTTCTCTACCGGCACGATCCGGCCGTGGCTGATCTCGCGGCCGTCCAGGCTCTCGGTGTTCGCCGGCAAGCTCGCCGCCTCGGTGACTGTGGCACTCGGCGCCGCGGTGCTGATCGGCCTGGTTTCGTACGCGGCCAGCGGGCTTTTCGGCGAAGCCGCGACCGCGCGGGACATGGCCGTGGCGACCGGGCAGTTCGCGCTCGCCTGCGTGGCGCTCACCATTTTCGGGCACGCCGTCGGCGT
This sequence comes from Amycolatopsis sp. CFH S0740, assembly GCF_004522315.1. Lineage (NCBI taxonomy): Bacteria > Bacillati > Actinomycetota > Actinomycetes > Pseudonocardiales > Pseudonocardiaceae > Amycolatopsis > Amycolatopsis sp. CFH S0740. The sequence goes on from NZ_SDLS01000007.1 coordinate 54,421, forward strand.
GCTGACCCGGTCGGTGCCCGCGGCGCTGGCCATCACCATCGCCTGGGTGCTTCCCGCGGAGAAGGTGCTTCAGGGCCGGTCGGAGACACTGGACCAGTGGCTGCCGGGAAACCTGCTGCAGGACTTCACTCTCGGCGTGATCGGCTACCACACCGGCCCGGCCGCCGCGGTCCTGCACGCGACCGTGCCGTTCATCCTGCTGGACGTCGTGGCGCTGGTCCTGTTCGCCCGACGCGACATCAACAGCTGACGAGGTGTTCGCCGTGACGACAGACGCACTGGAAATCCCGGCCGGGCACCCGGCCCGCCGTCCCGCCGCGTGGGCGCTGTGGTGCAGCGTCCTCACCGGGGTCGTGTTCACCGCTTGGGCGTACGCGACCACCCAGTTCCCCAGCATCAGCGCCAGCACGCCGTGGCAGGACGACCCGTACCACGGGATGATCTCGTTCACCGAGTTCCTGGTGCCCGCGATGACCGCGCTGCTCGTCGTGCGAGCCTCGCTGTGGCGGCGCGGGCAGCCGCAGCCGGTGTTCCGGATCAACCAGCTCGCGCGCGGCTGCCTGGTCAGCTCGGCACTGGTCGCGCTGACCGTCCTGACCGACGTCGTCGCGACCGTGCTGGCGGCCGACCGCGACCGGTGGGACGCGAAAACGCCGGGGCTCATCGCGAGCCTGGTCCCGCTGGCGCTGCTGGCCGCGGAGTCGTTCGCGCTGCACCGGACGGCGCTGCGGCAGTTGCCGCAGACCGAATCCGGCCGTCCGGACGGCGACTGGCTCGACGACCTGGCCGAACTGGTCCACCGCGTCGCCCGCGTGCGTATCGACCGGCCGCTCGGATTCGTGCGCGACCACATCGTCGCGTCCGCGGTGCTGCTCAGCGCACTCGCCGGCATCGGGGTCGCCTCAATGCAGGCGCTCGGCGAGGGCGGCGAAACCCCACTGCTGTACGGCATGAGCGTGCTCGTCGCGTTCGGCGGATTCCTCGCGTTCTGCCTGATTTCGAACGCCGTCTTGCACATCGCGGTGCCCCGGGGCGCGGAATCGGCCCGCCCCGGCCGCATCCGGCGGGCCGCCCGCGTCGCGGTGATCGCGGGCGCGCTGACGCTTCCGGCCGCGGCGGTGCTGCGCGACCGGATCTGGCAGTTACTTGGCCACCGAGCGGAAGTCGATTCTGTCGGAACATACGCGAGCATCACGCTGATCACTGCGCTGCTGATCGGTCTGCTGGCGTTCGCCGCGGCGGCCGGCATGCCCCGCGGAGGCCGTCGACGGGCCGCCTCACTCCGCACCTGATTCATCCGCCGCGCGGGCGGTCCGGGGCTTCCCTGCCCGGGCCGCCCGCGTCCGAATTTTCCGTACTGCCGGGACGTAACGCAGCCTCTCCGGCAACCAGGGCGCACAGGTGCGGACACCGGCCGCGAACCGCTCGAAGCGGCGCTGGTCCGCGGGTGTCCAGCGCAACTTCAGCACATCACGCACTTCGGGTGGCAACGTGCCGGCGGTGACGAAACCGGCGGCGCGGCCGAGAATCCGGCCAGGCCGCCGCCACAGCGCGGGCGGCACAGCCGGTGGCGGCGGCGGATCGCGCAAGTCCGACAGCACAGCCAGCGCCGCGGCCGAGCGTTCGAGGCACCCGCTGATCATGGTCGCGAAGTATTCGCGGAACTCGTTCAGCGTGGGCGGCATCTCGCGGCCGGGAACGCCCAGCACATGTCCTAATTGGACGGCATCGGCGTACAGCCGTTCTTGTTGCCGCGCCGACAGCTCCGGCCCGAACAGCGCGCACGAGGTCAGGTACCGCTCTGCCAGCGTCGCGTTAACCCAGGCGTAGGCCGCGCCGTTCAGCGCGTGGTAGCGGCGGCCGTGCTCGTCCACGCCATGGAAGGGCTTGTGCAGCTCGCGCAGCCGGCGCGCCTCGGCGAGGGCCAGCTCGCCGCCGTAGATGTAGCGCAGCATCGAATCCGACGTGCGGCTCGCCCGGCCCCACTGGTCGGTGCGGAACGCCGAATGCGCGCTCACCGCCGCCCCGACCACCGGATGCATCACCTGCAGCAGCAGAGTGGAGGGAATGACGAGGAACGCGCGCAGCTCCCCCGCGACGTCCCACATCACGCTTCCCGCGCCGAGCGGTTCGGGATTTGCCATCGCCCGCCAGCATACGCCGAGTTCGTCTCCGGCGCGGCCGGCGAGCGCAATAATCGTAATTCGCCGCAATCGGAAAACTGTCCCGCGCGCCATTTTTCCGTAGTACGATGACCGGCATAATGCGCACGGCGTGAATGCCCGCGCCGCCGCGCTTCCGCCGAATCCCCGATATCCGGCTGCGCACCGGTGAAAGGCGAGCACATGGGAACGTCCACGGCAACCCGGCCAGCAGGCCCGCCGGATGCGGTCAAGCTGCTGCCCGTCATCGAGCCGGAGCGGCTGCGCGCGGACTTGGCCGCGGTGGAGAAGCACTTCCTCATCCATGCCAACCCGGCCGCCGCGGACGCGGAGCCGGCGGAGGGCGAGCAGACCGGCTGGGATGTCCTGGTGCTGCGCTGCCCTGGCGGCGACCTGGAGAAAATCGGCCGCAACGCGGGCGGACTGGAGGACTTCGCCGACACCTCCTACCTGGAACTGACCCCGTACGTGCGGGAAATCCTCGACAGCATGGACGTGCCGATCCGCGGCGTGCGGTTCAGTTCGCTGGCTGCAGGCGCGGAAGTTCAAGAACACACTGACAGCCCGTACGGCCTGCCGGTCGGATGGGTGCGACTGCACATTCCGGTGGAAACCAGCGACGACGCGGTGCTGACCATCAACGGCGCCGACCAGCGGTGGAAGCCGAGCGAATTCTGGTACGCGAATTTCGGGCTTCCGCATTCGCTCTACAATCGCGGTTCCGCGGCGCGTGTCCACCTGATCATCGACTGTTACGTCGCGCCCGGGCTTTTCGACCTCTTCCCGCCGGACGTACGCGCGCAGATCGCCGAGGACGAGGTGCTGTTCTTCCGGGAGGAACGCGCGCTGCCGGGTCAGCTGCGCAGCGTGCACGGAACGATCCGGATGCCGGCCGCTTTCCTGAAACCGCATCCGGAACTGCCCACCGCGGAAGAATGGGATTCCGGCGAGGACGCCGAAGCAGAACTGCGAGTACAGGACGACCGGCTCGTCCTGCGGCTGGGCGAGCACGAGACCGCGCTCGCCCACATCGGGGACCGCGAGTTCCGCCCGCTGTGCTGGACGCACGAACAGAGCATGGTGCTGGACCCGGCCGGCCCAGCGCCGCGGATCGTGTTCCGCTACCGGCGCGGCAACCAGGTGATCGAGGCGGTCCGGGAGCAGCCCGCGCTGGCGAGCTGAACCGGCGAAACCGCACGTGCGCCGCACCGGTGGGTGCGGCGCACTTTTCGCGGCTCCTGCTCCGGCATGAGATCCGCGAAATGCTCTGGCAGGACTGGGAAACCGGCAAGGTCCCTCGCGGGAACCGTGTTGCCGCAAGGGACCTTGCCGGATCGCTGCGCACCGAGACGGGATGCGGAGCGGCGCAGGGCGGGGCGGCGAACGGTTCCGCTGCGGCCCCTGCGGCGCCGTTCGGCAGCTCCGCTCAGTACTGGCCGAGCGACCCGCGCACCCGTGCCCTGCGGATGCCCACCTCGAACACCAGCACGCCGAGCCCGAGGTAGATCCCGGTGTTCAGGAGCAGCCCGGGCAGTCCGCCGTCGGACCACATCGCGGCCAGCGACCGGCCCTGCAGCACCGATTCGCGGAGCATGGTGACCCCTTGCGTGCTGGGCAGGCTGTTGGCGATCGTGGTGAGCCAGCGCGGGAACTCGTCCACCGGCAGCAGCGTGCCGTTGGTGAAGATGATCATGTTGATCATCAGGTTCGCGAGCGCCCCGACGTGCTTGAAGACCAGCATCGCACCGCCGATCATCAGGCCGAAGCCGAACAGGCCGGTCAAGGTCAGGGCGAGCATCAGCAAGCCGCCGCCGGACACCGGGACGGACACGCCGAAACTCGCGAGCAGCACCAGGTCGAGCACGGCGACCAGTCCGGTGGTGGTGACCAGCGCCGCGACCGCCCTGCCGACCAGCAGCAGTTCCGGCTGGCTCACCGACATGCACATCTGTTCCAGCGTGCCGGTCTGCGCCTCGCTGACCAGATCGATGCCCACCCAGCTGACCATGTTGACGGCGTAGAACCACACCACGTAGCCCAGCAGTGCCGAGGTGAGCTGCCCGGGGTCCATCGAACCGTGGCCGAGGAAGAACACCAGGAAAAGGAAGATCGCAGTGAGCGTGACGAGTTGCATCACCATGTTGAACTTGTAGTACCAGTTGACGCGCAGGCCTTTGCGCGCCTCGGCCAGCACCACGTGCACCGCCGCGCTCATCGTCGCAGCTCCTGCTCGTCCTGGACCACTCGCAAGAAGACTTCCTCCAGTGTCGGCTCGAGGCGATTGATCCCGAGCACGGTCAGCGACCGGCTGCGCGCGTGCGCCAGGAGTTCGTGTAGTTCCTCCTGGTCGTTGATCTCGCCGGAGAGGGTGATCTCGCCGTCCCGCGCGGTGACCTCCAGGTCCCGCCAGGCCGGTTCGCGGGCGTCGAGATGCCCGCCCAGCCGGATTTCGTAGCTGTCCTTGCCGAACAGCGCCAGCAGTTCCTTCACCGGCTTGTCGATCAGCATCCGGCCCTGGTGGATCACCGCCACCCGGTCGCACAGGTCCTGGACGACCTCCAGCTGGTGCGAGGTGAGCAGCACGGTGCGGCCCTCCTCGCGGGCCAGCCGGTCCACCCAGAGCCGCACGGTGCGCGAGGCCTGCGCGTCCAGTCCGAGCGTCGGCTCGTCGAGCAGGATCACCGGCGGGTCGCCGATCAGCGCGCAGGCGATCGCCACTTTTTGCTGCATGCCGCGGGAAAACCGGGTGACCGGCTCGTGCCTGCGCTCCCACAGCTCCAGGTTGCGCAGCAGCTGCTCGGCTCGCTCCCGCCAGGCGGTGCCCCGGGAACCCTTGAGCCGGGCGAAGTACCGAAGGTTCTCCCATGCCGAGAGCTGCCAGTAGATGTTGCGGGTGCCTTCCAGCACCGCACCGATCTGCGCCATCGCGCGCCGCCGCGAGCGGCGCACGTCGCAGCCGTTGACGCGCAATTCGCCCGAGGTGGGGGTGACCAGTCCGCAGATCATCTTGATGGTGGTCGTCTTGCCCGCCCCGTTCACGCCGAGCAGGCCGAGCACCTGGCCGTGCTCGATGGCCAGGTGCAGACCGTCGACCACCCGGCGCGTTCCCGATCCGGCGCGGTAGACCTTGGTCAGCCCGGTCACCTCGACGGCCTTGCCGCTCTCGGAAGTCATGTCCGCATCGCCTGTCCGTTCTCGCTGGGGGGCCGTCCGCCGGCCGGCGGAGTGCGCAGGTGCTCGGCCAGTGCCGCGACGTGCGGCGGGTCGAGCATGGTCAGATGGCTGCCCGGCACCAGCCGGACCTCGAGGCCGCCGCGGGCCAGCTCGCCCCAGCCCCACGCCGGATCGCTGTCCGGCGGTTCGTCCGGGTCGGCGCAGCGCAGCAGCAACGCCGCTCCGGCGTGGGGTCGCGGACGGTAGGCCAGCGCAGCTCGCGTGTGCGCGCGGGCGATGTCCACGTACTGGCGCATCGTGCGCAGGTCCATGTGCTCGGCCAGCAAACCCGCTTCGTCGGCCAGCGCGACCACGTGCGGCAGCCGTTCGTCCTCGGGCAGCGCGCGCAACCGCGCTTCGGTCACTGGCAGGTGTTCGGCGAACTCGCTTGCGAGGAATCGCACGTCGTCCATCGCCTCGAATTCGGCGAGCGACGGGAAGTCCGGCCCGAGGTCGGGACTGCTGTCGAGCAGAACCAGACGTGCCACCTCGTGCCCGGCCGCGCGCAATTGCCGGGCCATCTCGTACGCGATCAGGCCGCCGAGCGAGTATCCGCACAGGTGATACGCGCCCTCCGGCTGCACCTTCCGGATGTCCGCCACATACGCGGCAGCCATCTCCTCGATCGATTCGTGCGGTGCGCGCGCCAGTTCGAGGGAGTGCGCTTGCACGCCGTAGACCGGGCCTTCCCCGGGCAGTACGCGGGCCAGCGAGGTGAAGCAGAAGACGGTGCCGTTCTTCGGGTGCATGCAGAACAGCGGTGGCTCGGCGGTTCCGGCGCGCAACGTGATAATCGAGCGCGGCCAGCCCTCGCGCGGCTGCTCCAGTGCCTCGGCGAGTTCCGCGGGCGTCGGGTTGCCGTACAGGTCGGCCAGCGACACTGCGCGGCCGAGAATCCGGCGCAACTCCCCCACCAGCCGCAGCGCGACCATGGAATGCCCGCCCGCGTCGAAGAAGTTGTCGTGCGCGCCGATGCGCGGGACTCCCAGCACGTCCTGCCAGACCGCGGCGATCACTGCCTGCACAGGGGTTTGCGGCGGGACGTACTCCGCCGCGAGCGTCGGACCGACCGGCGCGGGCAGCGCGTCCCGGTCGATTTTTCCGTTGCGAGTCAACGGAAGTTCGCCCAGGGTCAGCACTGCCGAGGGGACCAGGTAGTCCGGCAGCGCCGAGCGGCAGTGCGCGCCCAAGTCGCCCGCATCGCTGTCGCCCACGACGTACGCGACGAGGCGCCAGCCTGCCCCTTCGTCCCGGTGCGCGACGACGATCGCCTCCCGGACCGAGGGGTGCGCGCGCAGCACCGCTTCGATTTCGCCGACCTCGACCCGGAAGCCGCGGATCTTGACCTGGTCGTCCGTCCGGCCGACGAAGTCCAGCACGCCGCCTGCGGTCCAACGCACCAGGTCGCCGGTCCGGTACATGCGAGAGCCCGGTTCGCCGAACGGGTCCGGCAGGAACCGGTCGGCGGTCATGCCGGACTGGCCGAGGTAGCCGCGGGCCACCCCCGCGCCGGCGACGAACAATTCGCCGACCGAGCCGGGCGGCGCCAGGCGCAGCCGCGCGTCGAGAACTCGCACGGCCATGCCGTCCAGCGGACTGCCGATCGGGACCGGCGACGGCACGGTCTCGCTGTCGGTCATCCGGAACCGAGTGGCGAAGGTCGTGGTTTCGGTCGGCCCGTAGACGTCCGTCACCGCGAGGCCGGGGCATGCGGCCAGCACGCGGCGCACGGCGTCGGCGGGCACCGCGTCGCCGCCGGTCCACAGTTCGCGAAGACCGGCCAGCGCGGACGGTGCGGCGTCGGCAAGCACGCGGAACAGCCCGGAGGTCAGGAAAGCCGCGGTCACCTGGTGCTCGGCGACGAGTTCGCCCAGGTCGTCGATGGTGAGGTCGCCGGCCGGTGCGACGACTACTTCGCCGCCGGACAGCAGCGGCGCCCAGACCTCGTAGGTGACCGCGTCGAATGCGTGCGGCGAGTGGAAAAGGACCCGCCGATGGCCATCGGCCCAGGACGAGTCGGCGGCAAGAGCCACGACGTCCGCGTGCGTGACGGCGACGCCCTTCGGCGCGCCCGTGGAACCGGACGTGTGCATCACATAGGCGAGGCCGGCCGGGTGCACCGGAAGATCCGGTGCGGCCACGGGGAAATCGGTCCGCTCCGCTGCCGTGTCGACCACGCGCACCGCGGCGGATCCGGCGACGTTCCGGGCCGCCGAGGCTCGGTCGGTGAGGACGGCTTTCACCGCACAGCGGCGGACCATCGCGGCCAGCCGGTCGTCGGGACTGCGGGCGTCCAGCGGAACGTACGCGCCGCCGGCCTTGAGCACCGCCAGCGTCGAAACGATCAGCTCCACTCCGCGTTGCTGGAGCAGGGCGACCCGGTCTTCGGGGCCGACCCCGGCCGCCCGCAGGCAGTGCGCCAGGCGGTTCGCCCGTTCGTCCAGCTCCCGGTAGGTGACCGTTCCGCCCCGGTGCCGCAGGGCGGGCGCGTCCGGGGTGCGGGCCGCTTGGCCGGCGAACAGCTCGTGCACGCACTGGCCGGCAGGCGGCCTGCCCGGCGTCCGGCCCCACTGTTCCAGGAGGATCCGGCGCTGGTCGGCCGGGAGCGCCATCAGGTTCTCCACCGGCGCATCGGGCGCCTCGGCCATCCCGTCGAGAATCCGGACAAGCCGGTCCAGCAGCGTTCGTGCCGCGTCGCCGTCGAAGCGCCCTCGCTCGTGCCACAGCTGCAGTCGCAGTTCCTCGCCCGGTGCTGCGGCGAGAGTCAGCGGATAGTTGGTCTGCGCGTCCGTCCGCACGTCGCGGACGCGCAGACCGGTCTCGTCATCGCTGCCGGTGCGAGACGCGGGATAGTTCTCGAACACGACCGCACTGTCGAACAACGCACGGTCCCGCGGCGCCTCGCTGAGAGCGTGGATGCGGGCCAGTGGCGTGTGCTCGTGCTGGCGCGATTCGGTGAGCTGCCGCTGGACGTCGGAAAGCCACTCGCCGACCGGCTGCCCGGTCCGGAGGACCGCCCGGACCGGCACGGTGTTGATCAGCAGGCCCACGATGTCGTCCGCGCCGGGCAATTCCGGCGGACGCCCGGAGACCGTCATGCCGAACACCACGTCGTCGGAGCCGAGCCGAAGCGCGGTGAGCACTGCCCACGCCGCTTGCACCACGGTGTTGAGCGTGACGTGGCAACGCTTCGCGAGTTCGGCGAGCTTGCTGGTCGAACTCGCCGGGAGCTCGGCTTCCTGGCAACCCGGTTCCCCGCCGTTCTCGCGGCCGGTCTCGACCGGCGGCCGGTAGCCGGACATCAGCTCGCGCCAGTACGACTCCGCTCGCGCCGGATCCTGCTCGCCGAGCCAGCTCAGATAATCGCGGAACGGCCGCGCGTGCGCGAGTTCCGCCGGCACGCCGCGGACCGCGGCCTCGTATCTCTGGAATGCCTCGCCGGTGACTCTCGGGAAGGACCAGCCGTCCAGCAACAGGTGATGATGGCTGAAGACGAACCGGTGGTCGTCGGCTGCGAGACGGATCAGCGCGAAGCGCAACAACGGCGGGCGGTCCAGCGCGAACCCGCGTGCGCGGTCGTCCGCCAGGAACTGGTCGAGCCGGCGCTGGTGCTCGGAGGAGAGCGTGTCGCGCCAGTCCAGCTCCGTCCACTCCGGACAGACCGAGTCGTGCACCACTTGCACCGGAGCGGGCAGACCCGACCAGTGCACGGAAGTGCGCAGCACCGGGTGCCGCTGCACGACCGCTTCCCACGCCGCGCGCAGCGCTGCCGGGTCCAACGGGCCTTCGAGGCGGCAGGTGAACTGTTCGACGTAAAGCCCGCCGCCCTGTTCGCTGTGGAAGACCATGCCTTCCTGCATCGGGGTCAGCGGGTAGACGTCCGCGACGCCGTCCATGCCGGCCAGCACCCGGTCGAGTGCTTCCTGGTCCAAGGCGGACAGCGGGAAATCGGACGGCGTCCAGCCGCCGGTCCCCGGCGCACAGCAGTGTGCGACGAGGGCGCGCAGGCGGTCGGCGAAGGAGGTGGCGAGCGCTTCGATCGTTTCCGGGCGGTGCACGGTGGTGCTGTAGCCCCAGGCGACTTCGAGCTGTCCGCCGCTGACCGCGGCCGTGACGTCGAGCAGGTTCTCCCTCGGCTCGTTCGGGTCGTGCATCCGCCCGGCCGGTTCCGGCGCGGGCTCCCACCATGAGCCGGGCTGGAAGGAGCTGTCGAACTGGCCCAGGTAGTTGAACGCGACCTGCGGGCGGTGCGCGGCGCGGAGCTCCGGCGTGCCGCCGAGGTAGCGCAGCAGCCCGTAGCCGATGCCGCCGCGCGGCACCGCGCGCTGCGCTTCTTTGACCCGCTTCAGGAGCGCGCCCGGATCGTCGTCCGAACCCAGCTCGAGCAGCACCGGATGGAAGCTGGTGAACCAGCCCACCGTGCGCGACAGGTCGAGGTCGTCGGGCGCGGCGTCGCGGCCGTGGCTTTCCAGCTCGACGAGCACCCGCGACGAGTCGAGCCACTCGCCCAGCGCCTGTCCCAGCGCGGCGAGCAGGACGTCATTGACCCGGGTCCGATATGCCTGCGGCACTTCGCGCAGCAGGGCGGCCGTCTCGTCGGCGCCGAACCTCGTGCGCACAACGTCCACTGTGGACACTGTGGGCGGTTCGGCGGACGGCAGGTCGAGCGGAATCGCCGCGGTGCTGGCGAGTCCGGCCCAGTAGTCCGCTTCCCCGCGTATCTCCGAGCTCCGCGCGCGGCGGCGCAGGTGGTGTGCCCACTCGCGGAACGAGGTCGTTTTCGGCGGCAGCGCGGACGCACCCCGCGCCATCACCGCTTCGAGGTCTTCGAGCAGGATGCGCCAGGACACACCGTCCACCGCGACGTGGTGCACCACCACCAGCAGGCGGCAGTCGTCCGGTCCGAGGTCGAAATAGACCGCGGCGACCAGCCGGCCGGCCGCGAGGTCGAGGCTGGTTTGCGCGCGTTCCGCCGATGCCGCGATCCGGGCAGGCCGGTCGGATTCCGGAACCGCGCGAAGGTCCTCCACAGTCAGAATCCGCTCCGGGATCCCGGAGAGCCCGGCCTGTTCCTGCCGCCAGCCCGAGCCGGCCCGCTCGACGCGCAGCCGCAGGGCGTCGTGGTGCCGCAGCAGTTCGCGCAGCGCCGCTTCCACAGCAGACGGCGGCGCCGGGCGGCGCGCCCGCAGCAGAACGGCCTGGTTGTAGTGGTCCGGCACCGGCGGGCGCTGCTCGGTCAGCATGGCTAGCTGGATCGGCGTCAGCGGCACCGGGCCGGTCACCACACCCTGTTCTGCCTGCTGGACATCGGTCTCCGCGATCTCCCGTGCGGCGGAGGCGAGCGCCCGCACCGTCTGATGTTCGAACACCTGCTTCGGTGTCACGGCCCAGCCCGCGGCGCGGATCCGGGCGACCACCTGCAGGCTCACGATCGAGTCGCCGCCGAGGGAGAAGAAGTTGTCCTCCGCGCCGACCGCGTCGAGGCCGAGCACCTCGGCCCACGCCTGCGCGACCGCCTGCTCGGCAGGCGTCGCCGGAGCGGTGCGCACCGGGACGGGCTCGGGAGCGGGCGGCGCGGGCAACGCCTGGCGATCCACCTTTCCGTTGGCACTCAACGGCATCCGGTCCAGCAGCACAATTGCCGAAGGCACCAGATATGGCGGCAGGCCCTGCGCCGCGTGTGCCCTCAGTGTCTCCGCGAGACCGGCGCGTTCGGCACCGGGTGCGGCCACGGCGTAGCCGACCAGCCGGGCGTCGGGCCCTGACTCGGCGCGCGCGACGACGACGGAGCCGGCAACCGCTGGGTGGGCATCAAGCACTGCCTCGACCTCGCCGGGCTCGACCCGGTGCCCGCGGATCTTGACCTGATGGTCGGCCCGGCCGAGGAATTCGAGGTCGCCGCGGGCGTTCCGGCGCACGAGATCGCCAGTGCGGTAGAACCGGGCGCCGGGCTCGCCGAACGGGTCCGGGACGAACCGGGCGGCGGTGAGGCCTGGCCGGCCGAGGTAGCCGCGAGCCACGGCGTCGCCGCCGAGGAACAGTTCCCCCGGCACGCCCAGCGGAACCGGGTTGCCGTGGCGGTCCAGCACGTGCGTCCGGCTGTGCCCGAGCGGACCACCGATCGGGGTGAGCGCGCCTTCCGGCCCGGAGTCCGACTCGAACCAGGTGTTGTCGATGGTCGCTTCGGTGACCCCGTAGGAATTCACCACCCGGCCGCCCGGTCCGACGATCTCCCGCGCACGCGCGTACTCCTGCGCAGGCCACGCGTCCGCGCCGGAGATCAGCAACCGCAGGGCGCCGAGCCGTCGGCCGCGCAGGGCGGCGGCGACGTGCCGGAGCACGACGGGGACGAATTCCGCGCAGGTGATGCCGTGCGCGTCCGTCGACTCGGCGAGCGAAGCCGGCTCCAGCAGCAGATCCCGCGGGCAGAGCACGAGGGTCGCACCCGAGCCGAGCGCGCGGGCCACATCGCCGGTGAAGACGTCGAAGGCGGCGCTGGCCATTTGCAGGTGACGGTCGTCCGGGACGAGGTCATAGGCAGCGTGCCAAGCCTCGATGGCGGAAGCGAGATTTCGATGGGTCACCTGCACGCCCTTCGGGCGCCCGGTCGAGCCGGAGGTATAAACCACGTACGCAAGATTGCCCGGCTTCGCGCGGCCCGGCAGGTTACCGGCGGAGTGCTCGGGCGCTCGCGGCCGGACCAGCGGGAAGTCACTCAGCGCTTCCTCGGCGATCAGCAAGTCCGCGCCCGCGTCGGAGAGCAGCATCGCCTGCCGTTCCCGCGGGTGGTCCGGATCCACCGGGACGTACGCGGCGCCGGCCTTGAGCACGGCGAGCACCGCGACGATCAGGTCCGGGGACCGGCGCAGCAGCACGCCGACCCGGGTTTCCGGCCTGGCCCCGCGCTCCCGCAACGCACGCGCCAGCCGGTTCGCCGCGGCGTTGAGCGCGGCGTAGGTCAGAGTCCGGCCGTCGCCGGTCACCGCGACGGCGTCCGGGCGAAGTGCGGCGTGCTGCTCGACGAGTTCGTGCAGCGACCGTCCAGGTTGGACGGGCCGGTCCGGAAGCGCCGCGGCGAGGGCGCGCGTCCGCTCGCCCGGGGCCAGCATCGACAGGCTCCGCATCGGCTCCGCGGGGCGGGCGGCTGCCTCGGACAGCAAGTTCCGGCAATGCTCGGCCATCCGCTGCACGGTGCCGGCGGCGAACAGATCGGTGTTGTACTCCAGCGTGCCTTCGAGGCCGTCCGGCGTCTCGCGCAACGACATGCTGAGGTCGAATTTCGCGGTGGTGCCGAGCAACGCCTCCCCGCCGGCGAACGGACGAAGCCGCAGCCCCGGCCACTCGACCTCTCCTCCGGGCGTGTTCTGCACGTCGAAGAACACCTGCACCAGCGGGCTGTAGCTGAGCGAACGGTCCGGACGCAACGCCTCGACCAGGCGTTCAAAAGGCAGGTCCTGGTGGGAAAACGCGTCGAGGCAGGTGCGCCGCACCCGCGCGAGCAGCGATCGGAAATCCGCGGAGTCGTCGCACCGGGTGCGCAACGCGAGCGTGTTGACGAACAATCCGATCAACCCGGCCAGCTCGGACCGCGTGCGGCCTGCCACTGGGGTGCCGACCACCACGTCGTCTTGCCGCGTGTAGCGCGCCAGCGCCGCCGAGAAACCGGCCAGCAGCACCATGAAGAGCGTCGCGTCCTGGCTGCGGGCAAGTTCGTGCAGCCGCTCGACCAGCTCGCCGGGCCAGGTGAACGCGACCGTCGCGCCGCGGAAGCTCTGCACCGGGGGCCGCGGGAAGTCCGCGGGCAGATCGGCGAGATCCGGCGCGCCGGCGAGTTCTTCGCGCCACCAGGCGACCTCGCCTTCGAGCCAGTCGCCTGCCAGCCGGTCCCGTTGCCAGGCCGCGTAATCCTGGTATTGCACCGGCAGCGCCGCGAGCGCGGGCGGACGGCCCTCGGCGCGCGCCAGGTACACCTCGCCCAGTTCGCGCACCAGCACGCCGAGGGACCAGCCGTCGCTGACGATGTGGTGGGTCGCCAGCACCATCACATGGTCGCGGGCGGAGACCCGGAAAAGGGTCAGCCGCAGCAGCGGCGGACGGGTCAGGTCGAACGGCGCCTGCGCGGCCCGGGCAGCCAGGCCGGGCAGCACCCGCTCGGCCTCCGCCGAAGGCAGCCCGGAGAGGTCCACCGCCGACATCGGTGTCGGCACGGCAGGCCGGACCGACTGGCGCACCAGGCCTTCTCTGCTGTGGAACGCCGACCGCAGGGCGTCGTGCCGGGCGAGGACGGACTCCAGGCCCGCTCGCAGCGAGCCGGCCCGCAGCGGTCCGTCGATCCGGGCGCTCATCGCGATGTGGTAAGTGGACTGTCCGGGCTCGACCTGGTCCAGGAACCACATCCGCTGCTGCGCGAACGAGAGCGGCAGATCGTCGGTGCGGCCGGCCGGGACGATCCGGTCCGGGTCGGGCAGCGCGATGCCCCGCTCGCGCAGCAGCCGCGCCAGCAGCCGCTGCTTGGCCTCCGCGGCCCGGGCGTCGGGAACGTGCTGGTCGGTCATCGGCTACTCGCCGTCTTCCAGCTGCGCGAGGATCTCCTCGAGCGACAGCGCGTCGATCTGGCCGCGGAGTTCGGCGACCGCGGCGACGTGTCCCGCCGCGGGCTCGGCCGCTGCGAGAGCGCGCGCCAGACGGGCAGGAGTCGGCGCGTCGAACAGAGCACGCAACGGCAGGTCCACCGCGAAGTCCGCGCGCAGCCGGGCCGCGACCTGCGTCGCGAGCAGCGAATGGCCGCCGAGCGCGAAGAAGTTGTCCTGCGCCCCGATCGGCGCGACGCCGAGCACGTCCTCCCACACCCGGACAACCGCCGCCTCGACGGCGTCGGCGGGCGGCTGCGCTTCGGCTGCCGCTTCGTCCCGCCCCGCCGGAGCCGGCAGGGCACCGCGATCGAGTTTCCCGTTGGGGTTCAAGGGAAACCGGTCGAGCAGCTGGACCGCGGCAGGCACCATGAAGGCGGGCAGCCGGTCGGCGCAGTGCGCCCGCAGCTCGGTTTCGGCCACCGGGCCGCCGGGCACCGCATACGCGACCAGCCGGCGGTCGCCGGGAGCGTCCTCGCGGACCAGCACGGCAGCTTCGGCCACCGCGGGATGGGCGCGCAGCACCGCCTCGACCTCGCCGGGCTCGATCCGAAACCCGCGCAGCTTGACCTGGTGGTCGCGCCGGCCGAGGAAGGAAAGCTCGCCGTCGCCGCGCCACCGGGCGAGATCGCCGGTCCGGTACAGCCGATCCCCTGGCTCGGCGGAGAAGGGATCGGGCACGAACCGGTCCGCGGTCAGCCCGGGCCGGCGGAAGTAGCCGCGGGCTACCCCGGCACCGCCGAGGTACAGCTCTCCGGCGACGCCCCGCGGCACCGGCCGCAACCACTGGTCCAGCACATACGCGCGGGTTCCGGCGATCGGTGTCCCGACCGGCGGCGGCAGTTCGGCATCGGCCGGCACGAGCGCCGCGGTCGAGTACGTGGTGGCCTCGCTGGGCCCGTAGAGGTTGTGCACCGCTGCGACGGCCGCCTGCTGGTGCGCGGCGTCGACGAGCGACCCCGGCAGCGGTTCTCCGGCAAGGCAGACCGTGCGCGCGCCGGGCGGCAGTCCCCCGTCCCGCAACACTTCCGCGAGCACAGACGGCACGGTGTTCACCAGCGTGACGTCCGGCAGCGGCGTGTCCAGCATGGCCAGCGCACTGTCGACGAGCACGACGCGCGCGCCGAGGGTCAGCGGCAAGAAGATCTCGAACACCGACAGGTCGAAGCACACCGACGTGGCGGCTAGCATTCCGTCCGACCCGTCGAGCGGGAACGCGGAACTCGCCCAGTCCACCAGCGCCGCTACGTTGGCATGGCTGATCTGCACGCCCTTCGGCTTGCCGGTCGATCCGGACGTATAGAGGACGTACGCGGTTTGCGCGCCCGAGACCGCGTCGTCCGGACGGTCCGCCGGCTGTGCCGCGATAGCCGTCGCGTCGCCGTCGACTGAGACCGTGCGCATTCCGTTGCCGGTCCACCGACCCGCCAGCGCATCACGGGTCACGACGATCTCGGCGCCGCTGTCGGAGAGCATCGCGTTCAGCCGCTCCGCCGGATACGCCGGATCCAGCGGCAGGTAGCCGCCGCCTGCTTTGAGCACCGCCAGCAGCGCGATCACCAGCTCCGGCGTGCGGTCGAGACAGACCGCCACCGGGGTTTCGGCTCGCACGCCCAGGCCGCGCAAATGCCCGGCCAGCTGGTTGGCGCGCTCGTCCAATTCCCGGTAGGTCACGGCGGTTTCCCCGCACCGCACGGCGATCGCGTCCGGAGTGCGGGCCGCCTGGGCGCGGAACCGCTCGGGTACGGGCGTCCGGCTGCCCGCCGGGCCGCCGTCGGCCAACCGCGCCGCTTCGTCCAACTCGGCCGCGCTCAGCATCGGAAGCGTGCTCACCGGCGCGACGGGATCCGCGACGGCCGCCTCCAGCAGCGTGCGGAGATGTCCGGTGAGGCGTTCGACCGTCGTGTGCTCGAACAAGGTGCCGTCGTATTCGATCACGACGTCGAGGCCGTCCGCACCGATCTCGGTGACGAACAGGCTGAGGTCGAACTTCGAGGTGCCTCCGCGGTGCTCCCGCCGGAACAGCACCGACCGCAGCCCGGGCCAGTCCCGGTCCGCCGCCGGAGTGTTCTGCAGCGCGAAAAGCACCTGCACCACCGGGTTGTGCCGAGAGTCCCGCTCCGGCCGCAACGCTTCGACCAGTCGCTCGAACGGCAGGTCCTGGTGGCTGTAGGCGTCGAGGCAGCTCTCCCGCACCTGATCGAGCAGGCTGGCGAAACCCGGGTCGCCGGAGACGTCCGTGCGCAGCGCCAGAGTGTTGACCAGCAGGCCGATCATGCCGTCGAGCTCCGGACGGCCGCGACCGGCGACCGGGGTGCCGACGACCACGTCCGGCGAACCGGTGTGCCGGGCCAGCACCGCGCTGAAACCGGCCAGCAGCACCATGAACAGCGTGGCCCCGTGCTCGTGTCCGAGCGATGCGAGGCCGTCGCGCAGCTCGGCCGGCCAGCGCACGGCGACCTGCGCGGACCGCGACGCGGGCACCGGCGGGCGCGGGCGGTCCAGCGGGAGGTCGAGCAGCGCGGGAGCGCCGGACAGCCGGTCGCGCCAGTAGTCCAGTTCGCGTTCCAGCGCGGCGCCGGAGAGCTGTTCCCGTTGCCACACCGCGTAATCCGCGTACTGGATGGGCAGCTCGGGCAGCTCCGGCTCGCTGCCCGCCACGGCGGCCTGGTAGCAGATGCCGAGCTCCCGGGCGAAGTTTCCGAGCGACCATCCGTCGGTGATGGCGTGGTGCATGGTGGTGAGCAGCACGTGGTCGGCGCGGCCGAGACGGAGCAGGCGGACCCGCAGCAGCGGTCCGGTCGCCAGGTCGAACGGTGCGGTGGCTTCCGCTGCGGCCAGCCGCGCCGCGACCTCGGCGCGGTCCGCCTCGGGCAGGCCGGACAGGTCGATCGCCGGCAGCGCGACGTCGGCGGCCGGGGCCACGAGCTGGCTCGGCACGCCGGACTGGTCGATGTCGGCCAGCGTCGTCCGCAGCGTTTCGTGCCGGCCGGCCACGGTGCGCAGCGCTTGGCGCAGTGCCGGGGCGTCGAGCTCGCCGGCCAGCCGCACGGCCATCGGGACGGTGTAGGCGGGGCTGCCCGGTTCGAGCTGGTCGAGGAACCACAGCCGCTGCTGCGCGTAAGACGAGGGCAGGACGAAGACGTCCTGCTCCACGCCCGGATCGATGCCGGTCACCAGCCGGCCTCCGGGCTGAAGTCCGCGACGGACTGCCCGGCGCCTGCCGCGCGCACCCTCTCGGCGAGCCAGGAGCCGACCGCGAGGTCCAGCACGCCCAGCCCGAACGGCGAGAACACCGCCGCCCGCTCAGGATCGCGGGAGACCGTGCCGCTCAACACGTCCGCGAGGGTTCCTGCGACGAAATCGCGGTGCCCGACCCGCTGCTGCGCCAGGTGCAGCGAAGTGCGCTCACGCATCACGTGGTCGATGTCGTCGGTGAAATTCTGCACGCCCAGCACCAGGTCTTCGCTCAGATCGCGCAACGACAGGTGCAACACCGTCGGCCGGTGCGCGAGCAGGTCCGGATCGTGCAGGTGCGGGCTGCCCGCGACGGTGGCGAGCACCACGAGATCGCAGTCTTCGAAGGCTCCGGACACCTTGTCCGCGACGACGACGTCGGAGCCGGGCAGCCGCTCCGCGAACCGGTGCGCGGCCGCCGGGTCGGTGTCGAACAACCGGTAGCCGCCGACGTCCCAGGACAGATCGGCGACGAACCGGCGCACGTGGTCGGCGATCAGGCCGGTGCCGACGAATCCGATCCGGCGGGCGGTCCGCCCGCCGGTCAGCGCCTCGGCCGCGAGCACGGCCGATCCGGCCGTGCGGGTCGCCGAGATCAGCGAGGATTCCATGCAGGCGTAGGCGAATCCGGTCGCCGGGTCGTTGAGCAGCAGCACCGCCGACGCGCGCGGCAGGCCGTGGTTCTTGTTGCCGGGGACGCTGGCGATCCACTTGATCCCCGCGACGTCGAACTCCCCGCCGAGATATCCGGGCAGCGCGATGATCCGGTCGGACGCGCGCCCCGGGAACCGCAGGAAACTGCTGTGCGGCAGCGACGAGTCCCCCGCGGCGTGGACGAGGTAGGCACGGCGGACCACGTCGGCGCACTCCGGGCGCGCGGCGTCGAGGTGCTCGCGCGCGTCGCTTCCGGTGATGACGGCGAATTCGGGCGGCGCCAGCTCGGGCATGGGAATCCCTTTCAGATGCTCAGCACCGGCTCGGGCAAGCGCTCGGCGAGCCAGCCAGGCCGGTAGACGGTGTCCGCGTACGCGGTGCCCCGGTCCGCGCACAACATGGCGACCACCGGGGCCGGACCGCGATACCCGGCGAAGTACCGTTCGATCGCGGCGTAGACGCTGCCGGTGGACCCGCCGGCGTAGATGCCGTGTTCGCGCACCAGGGCGTGGCAGGCGGCGACGGTTTCGGTCTCCGGGACGAGCACCACGTCATCGATCTCGGCCCGGTCCACCATCGGCGGCCGGATCGCCGAGCCGAGCCCCGGGATGTGCCGGGCGCGCGGCGGACTGCCGAAGATCGCCGATCCCTCGGCGTCCACCGCGATCACCTTCGCCCGCGACCGCAGTCGTTTGACGCAGCGGGCGACGCCGGCGATCGTCGCGCCGGTGCCGACCCCGACGAACACGTAGTCGATCCGCTCCAGCGCCGCGCACAGCTCGGCTCCGGTCATCAGCTCGTGCGCGTCCGCGGCGTCGGCGTTCTCGTACTGGTTGGGCCAGTACCCGTCCGGCATGCCCGCCCTCAGCCGGCGCACCGCGGCGAGCCGGCTGAGCAGGAATCCGCCGCTTTCATCCCGTTCGGTCACCTTCTCCACCCGCTCGCACGCCGCGCGCAGGAACCGTTCGGTGGACTGGTTGGTGTTCGGGTCGATCACCGGCACGAAGGACAGGCCGGCCGCTCGGCAGAACGACGCCAGCGAGATCGCGAAGTTCCCGGACGAGGACTCCACCACGACGCTGGCCGACGTCAGCTCGCCCCGTTCGGCCGCGCGGCGCAGGATCAGGTACGCCGAGCGGTCCTTCACGCTGCCGGTCGGGTTCTGGAATTCGAGCTTCGCGTACAACCGCAGCCGCTCGTGCGAGAGCCGCGCCACCGGAGTGCGCGCGAAGCCGGCGCCGATCCCCTCCAGCCGCGCGAGCAGCGCGTGGTCGGTCACGCGTCCGCGCCGGTCGTCGCCAGCAGCCGGCCGGTCCCGCTCAGTGTGGCCAGGTCGATGTCCGCGACGCAGCGCACCGGTTCGTCGTTGAGCACCAAGCTGCCCTCCAAGTGCACGGCGCCGGTGCCCAGCGCGAAGTCCGCGCCGTCGAGCGCGCAGCGTTCGCGGTCGAGCCGGACGCCGAGGTCGGTGCCGCCGGAGGTCCCGGTGAACTTCACGAACACGAAGCCCAGCTCGTCGACCCGGCGGTGCAGTTCGGCCAGCGTCGCCACCGGCCCGCCGACGGCCACCGGGTGCGTGCCCTCCGAAAGACGCTGCACCAGTTCATCCATTGCGCTGTCCTCCTTGGTTTTCCGAATCAGCCGCGGCCGCGAGGTCGGCGGGCACCGCGAAACCCAGCTCGGCGGTGCAGAATTCGCGCCATCCGGCGGCGTCGCCGCCGAACAGCAGCGGTTCGCCGGTCACCGGATCGGCGCGCACCGCGTAGTCGTCGCCGAGATAGCCGAGGTCGTCGTCCCCGAGACCGGCCTGCGCCGGCGCGGCCGCCGCGGCCCAGCCGGGGAACCGGCGGAAGTCGGCCAGCGCAAAGGCTTTGCAGTACCCGGGCAGTGCGGCCGCGCTCACTGTGCCGCGGCCTCGGCGGCCATCTGCTTGCGCAGGCTCAACGGCCGCATGTCGGTCCACACCTCGTCCACGTGGGCCAAGCATTCCTTCTTGGTGCCCGAGGTGCCCTCGTCGCGCCAGCCGGCCGGGATCTCCCGGTCCGCGGGCCAGATCGAGTACTGCTCCTCGTGGTTGACCACCACGTGGTAAATGGTGGTCTCGTCGTCGTCCTCGAACACAGTTCCTCCTTCGGCGCGCTCAGCGGCGCGGTTCTTTCACGGTGTTCTTTTCGGTGGCCAAGGTCAGCTGCCGCCGCAGGTCCCACAGGAACGGGAAAACCCGCTGCGCGGCCCGGCCTTCGAGATAGCCGGACGATCCGCCGCCGGTGCCGCGCACCAGCCTGCCGATGATCCGTTCGACCAGGCACAGGTGCTCGTGCCGCCAGCGCAGCCACATCCGGTCGTGGTCAAGCAGTTCCTCGCCGAGCAGCACCAGCGCGGCATGCCGCTCCGGTTCCGCGTACACCGCCTGCCAGTCCTCGGCGCCAGCCGCGCGCGGCACCCCGACGGCCACTTCGGCGAGGCTCGGCACGGCGAGCGCGGCGCTCACGTCGGACGGCAGCACGCCGCTGCTGGCCGAGGCGAGCTGGGCCAGGTAACCCGGCTCGCGCAAACCGACCAGCACCTCGAGCACCCGGAACTGCACCGACTGGAATCCGCTCGCGGTGCCGAGCGCGTGCCGGAACTGCAGGAAGGCGCTCGGCTCCAGCGTGTTCAACGTCTGCATCTGCGCGGTCTGGGCGGCGAAGATCTCGTTGACCCGGCGCATCCTGGTGACCGCACGCGCCCACTGCCGGTCGGCCAGGCAGGGCAGAACCCGGTACAGCTCGTGGATCATCACCTTGAACCACAGCTCCATCGCCTGGTGGGTGACGATGAAGTGCAGTTCGTCCGGGTGCTCGGGTTCGCTCACCGGGCGCTGGAGCCGCAGCAGGGCGTCCAGTTCGAGGTAGCTCCCGTAAGTCAGCTCGGCGGTGCCGGGCAGGTCGGTCATCCCGCATCTCCCCCTCTGGGCTGCGCTGCCGGGGCGGTCGCGCGCGGCATTCGGAGTTCGGATTTCCGGCGGCGGTAGCCGTCGCGGCCCACCGCCCGGATCGCGCCCGCGTCCGCCGCGGGCCCGGCCGCGGACCGGCGGTCGAGCTCGGCGGCCAGCGCGGCCACGGTCGGCAGCTCGAACAGCGCCCGCAGCGGCAGGTCGGACTGGAATTCGGCACGGAGCCGGGCGTGCACGCGGGTCGCCAGCAACGAATGGCCGCCGAGCGCGAAGAAATTGTCGTCCGCGCCGACCTCGGGCACGCCGAGCACGACCTGCCACACCTTCGCGACCCTTTCCTCGGAGGGCGTCGCGGGCACCCGGTAAGGAACTCCGCCGAGTTCGTCGCCGTCTGCCTGCCGAAGCGCTTTCCGGTCGATCTTCCCGTTGGGCGACAACGGGAATTCCGTGAGCCGCACGAACACGGCAGGCACCAGGTAGGCGGGCAGCGTGCGAGCGCAGTGCGACCGCAGCCCCGCATCGTCCACTTCGGACTCCGTGACGACGTATCCGACCAGGCGCGCCTGGTCGCCGGTTCCGTGCGCGACGGTGACCGCTGCCCGGACGTCCGGATGCGCCTCGAGCACCGCGTCCACTTCGCCGGGCTCGATGCGCAGGCCGCGGATCTTGACCTGGTGGTCGAGCCTGCCGAGGAATTCGAGCACCCCGTCGGCGCGCAGTCGCACCTGGTCGCCGGTGCGGTACAGCCGGGAGCCGGACGTCCCGGCCGGGTCGGGCACGAAGCGTTCGGCGGTCAGGCCCGGCCGGCCGTGGTAACCGCGGCCGACTTGCACGCCGCCGATGCACAGCTCGCCGGGAACCCCGGCAGGCACCGGTCGCAGGAAACGGTCCAGCACGTGGATCCGCGTGTTGGCCACCGGCGCGCCGAGCGGCACGGCGCCGATCGGGTCCGGCGGGCACGGCCAGTGCGTCACGTCGACCGCGGCTTCGGTCGGCCCGTACAGGTTGTGCAAGGGCACGCCGGGCAACCTCGCCGCGACCGCCCGGACGACCTCCGCGGGCAGCGCCTCTCCGCTGGCGATCAGCCGGCGCAGGGAACTCGCACGGGCGGATTCGGGCGTTTCGACGAACGCCGAGAGCATGGCCGGCACGAAATGCGCCGTGGTGACGGCTTGTTCGTCGGTCAGCTCCGCCAGATAACGCGGGTCTCGGTGTCCTCCGGGCGCGGCGAGCACCAGCCGCGCGCCGGTCAGCAGCGGCCAGAAGAACTCCCACACCGACACGTCGAAAGTCGCCGGCGTTTTCTGCAGCACCCGGTCGTCGCCGTCGAGGCGGTAGGTGTCCTGCATCCACTGCAACCGGTTGACGATCGCGCGGTGAGTGTTCATCGCCGCCTTGGGCCGCCCCGTCGAGCCCGAGGTGTAGATGACGTAAGCGAGATTGTCCGGCACCGCCTCCGGTCCGCCTCGCGGATCGGCTCCCTCGCCCGGATGCACCGTTTCGATGTCCGGCGCGACCGCCTGGTCGGCGACCAGCGCCGCGACCGCACTGTCGGCCAGCAGCGACGCGAGCCGTTCCGCCGGGTGCTCCGGATCGAGCGGCAGGTAGGCGGCAGCGGCGAACAGAACGCCGAGCACGGCGACGACGAGCTCCGGCGACCGGTCCAGGCAGACGCCGACCCGGTCCTCCGGGCCGATCCCGGACGCGCGCAACCGCTGCGCCAGCCGCTCGGCCTTGGTGCACAAGGCCCGGTAGGTCAGCTCGCGCCCGGCCGAGGACACCGCGATCGCGTCGGGTGTTCGATCCGCCTGCGCGCGCACCAGCGCGGCCAGGGTGGTCTCCGGCAGTTCGGCGGCGGGACCGGCGAGCACGGCCTGCGCGGCGAGCTCCGGTGCGGGCAGCAACGGCAGGTCCGGCACCCGCCGGTCGGGGTCCTCGGCCAGCGCCCCCAGCACGCTTTCGTACGAGCGCATCAGGCGGCGGATCGTCGCCTGGTCGAAGAGGTCGGTGTTGTATTCGACGTTGGCGTGCAGCCCTTCGGCGGATTCGCGCACCGAGAGGGTCAGGTCGAAGCGCGCGGTGTCACCGGCCGGCTGGTCGTGCAGCGCGCTGATTTCCAGTCCTGGCCACGGCGCACCGCCCGCCGGCGCGTTCTGCAGCACGAACAACACCTGAACCAAGGGGCTGTGGCTCGGCGAGCGCTCCGGCTGCACCGCGTCGACCAGCAGCTCGAACGGCACGTCCTGCCGGGTGTAGGCGTCCACAGTGGTCTCGCGCACCCTGGCGAGCAGTTCCCGGCCGGTGGGCGCGCCCGTCAGGTCGGCGCGCAGCACCAGGGTGTTGGCGAAGAATCCGATCAGCGGCTCCAGTTCGGGCCGCGAGCGGTTGGCGATCGGGGTGCCGATCAGCAAGTCGTGCTGGCCGCTGTAGCCCGACAGCACGGTCGCGAAGGCGGCGAACAGGACCATGAAGACGGTCGCGCCTTCCGCACTGCCCAGTTCCCGGGCGGCCGCGGCCACCCGCGCGGGCAGGTCGACCGCGAGGTTCGCGCCCCGGTGGGTCTGCACCGCCGGCCGCGGCCGGTCGGTGGGCAGCGCAAGCAGCCCGGGCGCGCCGGCCAGCTTCTCCCGCCATTGCGCGAGCTCGCGTTCCAGCCGCTCGCCGCTGAGCAGTTCGCGTTGCCACACCGCGAAATCCGGGTACTGCACCGGCAGCTCCGGCAGCACCGCGGGCCGGTGTTCGACCGCCGCGGTGTAGCTCTCGCTCAGCTCCGCGACCAGCACGCCGGACGACCAGCCGTCGCTGACGATGTGGTGCAGGTTCAGCAGGAGGACGTGGTCGTCTTCGGCCAGCCGCACCAGCGCCGTCCGCAGCAGCGGGCCGGTTTCGAGGTCGAACGGCGCGCGGGCGTCCCGCCTCGCCAGCGCCCGGGCCTGCGCGAGCGCGTCCGCCCGGTCGAGTTCGCGCAGGTCGACCACTGGCAGCCGGACCTCCGGCATCTTGGCGATCACCTGGTACGGCGTGCCGTCGTCGCTGGAGAACGTGGTGCGCAAGGATTCGTGGCGGCGCACGACGTTCCGCACGGCGTCGGCCAGTGCAGTGACGTCGAGGTCGCCGGCGAGGCGCACTGCCATCGGCAGGTTGTACGCCGAGCTTCCGGGCGCCCATCGGTCGAGGAACCAAAGACGCTGCTGCGCGAAGGAAAGCGGAAGGACGCTAGTGCGCGGGACCGGGGCGAGCGCCGGCGCCGAGTCGTCCGCCAGCCGCGCACGCTCGACGAACCGAGCGAAGTCGGCGAGCGTCGGGTTGTCGAACAAGGCGCGGAGCGGGAGCTCCGCGTGCACCAAGGCAGACAGGCGGGCGATCACCCGCATCGCCGAGAGCGAATGCCCGCCCAGCGCGAAGAACGCCGACTGCCGGCTCACGTCCGTGCGGCCGAGGACGCCCGACCAGACGGTGGCGACCAGTTCCTCCATGCCGGGTCGCGGCCGGTCCGCCTCGGCGGTCGCGGCGGCCCCGGCGGCAGGCGGGAGCGCGCGGCGGTCCAGTTTCCCGTTGGGGGTCAACGGAAGCGCGTCCAGCCGGACGAACGCCGACGGCACCATGTACCCGGGCAGGTGCTCCGCGCAGTGCGCCAGGAGGTCCCGGTCGGCGGAGCCGGTCACCGCGTACGCGACGAGCTGCTGGTTGCCCGGCACGTCCTCGCGGAGCAGGACGACGGCGTCGCGCACCGCCGGGTGCCGGTGCAGGACCGCCTCGATTTCGCCGAGTTCGATCCGGAAGCCGCGCAGCTTCACCTGATGGTCGATGCGGCCGAGGAATTCCAGCGTGCCGTCCACCGCTGCGCGCACCAGGTCGCCGGTGCGGTAAAGCCGCGTGCCCGGCGGCCCGAACGGGTCCGGCACGAACGACGACGCGGTGCGGCCAGGCCGTCCGGCATACCCGCGGCCGACTCCGCTGCCGCCCACGCACAATTCGCCGGGCGCGCCGAGCGGCACCGGACGCTGCCGGTTGTCCAGGACGTACAGCCGCGTGTTCGGCAACGGCGTCCCGATCGGCACTCCGGAAGCGTCCGCGGCGGGCGGGGCCGCGATGACGTGGTGCGTGACGTCATCGGAGCATTCCGTCGGACCGTAGGCGTTGAGCAGCGGAATCCGCGGATGCCGGGCGAGCCAGGTCCGGCAGAGGTCGGCGGGCAGCGCCTCGCCGGTCAGCAGCAGCCACCGCAGCGCAGGCAGTTCCCCGGATGCCTCGGACGCCTCGATCGCGCGGAGCATCGAGGGCACCAGTTCGAGAATCGTCACGTCCCGGCGGGCGGTCTCGGCCATCAGCCGCACCGGATCGTGGGCTACCGGATCGGCGAACACCCGCACGCTGCCGCCGACCAGCAGCGCCGAGAAGAACTGCCACACCGAAATGTCGAAGGACGGCGACGCGGTGGCAGCCACCGTGTCGTCCGAGGAAAGGCCGAGGGCGCGGACCTTCGCGAGCAAGTGGTTGACCATCCCGCGCTGCTCGACCATCGCCCCCTTGGGCCTGCCGGTGGAGCCGGAGGTATAGATGACGTACGCGAGATGGTCCGGCCCGGTCCGCGGATCCGGCGGCTGTACCGCGCTGGGCTGGTCAGCGTCGTCTACGCAGACGATCTGCGCGTCCGTCGGCGGAAGGGCGGCGCGAGCCGCGCTGGTGGTGACCACGACCGCCGCGCGGGCGTCGTCGAGCATGAAGGCGATGCGCTGCGCGGAAAGCGCCGTGTCCACCGGGAGATACGCGCCGCCGGCCTGCCACACCGCGAGGATCGCGACGATCAGGTCGACCGAGCGGTCCAGGCACAGGGCGACCCTGGTCTCCGGCTCGACACCGAGGCCCCGCAAGCGGTGCGCGAGGCCTGCGGCGGCCGCGGCCAGTTCGGCGTAGGTCAGCTCACGGTCGTCGTCGGCCACGGCGAGCGCGTCCGGAGTGCGCGCCGCTTGCGCCTGGAACAGCTGCGGGAAAGTCTGGTCCAGCGGGAACGGCACCGCGGTGTCGTTCCAGTCGACCAGCACCTGCCGGACCTCGTCCTCGGCCAGCAGCGGCAGGTCCGCGACAGTGCGCCGCGGATTGTCCGCCAGCGCTGCCAGCGCGGTGCGGACCTGGTCGAGCACCCGCCGTGCGGTCTGCGGACGGTAGCGGTCGCCGTCGTAGAGCAACTGGAGCCGGACCTGCTCGCCGGGCGCCGAGATCAGCGTCAGCGGGTAGTTGGTCTGCTCGTGCCCCTGCAACCGGTCCACCGCAGGCATCCCGGGCGGACGCGCCGCGGCGGCTTCCGGCAACTGCTCGACCAGGTAGTTCTCGAACACCAACACCGACTCGAACAACGGCTGGTCCCGGGGAGCCGCGCTGACGCCGTGGATCTCCACCAGGGGGGTGAACTCGAACTGGCGGGCGTCGGCGAGCGCGCGCTGCACGTCGTGCAGCCAGTCCAGCGCTTCCCGGTCCGGCTCGACCGCGAGCCGCACCGGCTGGGTGTTGATGAACTGCCCGACCATGCCCTCGGCTCCGGACAAGTCCGCGGGCCTGCCGGCCACGACGGTGCCGAACACCACTTCGGGTTCCATGCTGTGCCGGTGCAGCACCAGCGCCCAGGCGGCGTGCACCAGGGTGCCGAGCGTGACCTGATTGGACCGGCCGAAGTCCTGCACGGCGGCAGTCTGCTCGGCGGTCAAATGCGCGATCTCGGTGGCGGACCCGGTGCCCGGCACCGGCTCGCCCGGTTCGGCCGGCAACGGCGTCGGCGCGCTGATGTCGCCAAATTCCTTGCGCCAGAAGGCTTCCGCTTGCGCCGAATCGCGCTCGGCGAGCCAGCCGAGGTAGTCGCGATACGGCCGGGCCGGCGCCGGGACGAACTCAGTGCCGGTCAGCGCGGCCCGCTGGAACGCGAGGACCTCCTGGAACACCCTGGCCAGCGACCATCCGTCCAGCAGGAGATGGTGGTGGGTCCAGATCAGCTCGCGGGTGTCCTCGCCGGTTCGGACCAACGTCAGCCGCATCAGCGGCGCAGTTTCCGGGCGGAACCGCTCGGCCCGGTCCGCGCGCAGCAGATCCGCCAGCGCTTCGCGTTGTTCCACGGCCGTCCGGCTTCGCCAGTCCAGCTCCCGCCACGGCACTTCCGCCGTGCGGTGCACCGCTTGCAGCGGGGAATCGCCGTCGCGCCAGTGGAACGAAGTGCGCAGCACCGGGTGACTCGCCACCACCGCCGCCCACGCCGAACGCAGCGACGGCATGTCGAGGTCGCCGGTGAGCCGGCAGGTCACCTGCTCGACGTTCACGCCGCCCTCCGGCGCGTACAGCAGGTGGAACAACATCCCTTGCTGCATGGGCGACAACGGATACAGGTCTTCGAGGCCGCCGGGCAGCGCGGCGAACCGGTCCACCGCGTCCTGGGTTACCGTCGCGAGCGGGAAGTCCTGCGGGGTCGCCAGCGCGGCGTCCTCCGCGACGCCCGCGAACTGCGCGACGCAATCGAGAAAGCGGCCCGCCAGCCGGGCCACGGTGGCTTCGCGGTGCCGGCCGGGGCTGTAGGTCCAGCGGACCTGGAGCTTGCCGTTCGCGACGGCGGCGGTCACTTCCAGCGCATACCGGCGCGGCGCGCGGTCGTCCTGCGGCACTCCGGCCGGTTCGCCGGACAGCCGCCAGCCGGCGCCGTTCTCCGGGTTCTCGTCGAACTGGCCGAGGTAGTTGAACAGGACGTCGCGCTCGGCCGCCCCGAAACGGACGCCCCGGCCGTAGGCGAGCAACTGGTGCCCGATGCCGCCGTCCGGCACCGACCGGAGCCGGGCTTTCGCGTGCCGCAGCGCCGAAACCGCGTCGCCCGCGGACAGCTCGAGCGGGTAAAGGCTGGTGAACCACCCGACAGTGCCGGTCAGGTCGACACCGGCCCAGCGCGTCTCGCGGCCGTGTCCCTCGGTGTCCACTACCACGCGGTCGCGGCCGGACCACTCCCCCAGGGTCTGGCCCAGGGCGGCGAGCAGGACCTCGACGGGCCGCACCCGGGCAGACCCGGCGTGCAGGAGGGAGCGGGTCTGCCGCCGGTTCAGCGACCGGGTCACAGTTGCCGCTGTGCCGGCCATGTGCGGTCCGGCGCTGGGGAAATCGACGGGCAGCGACGCGTTCGCGGCGCGGAGCATGTCCTGCCAGAACGGGATTTCCGCGGCGAGTTCGTCCGACTCCGCGTGCTCGGCCAGCCGAGTCGCCCAGGCAGCGAAGGAAGTGCCGGACGCGCCGGCTGGCGGCTTTCGGCCGCGGGAGATCTCGGCGTAGGCCGCCGAGAGGTCAGCCAGCAGGACGCGCCACGAAACGCCGTCCACTCCCAGGTGGTGGACGACCAGCAGCAGCCGCTCGCCGTCGTCGCCGAGGCTGACATGCACCGCGCGCAACAGGAGGCCGTCGTCCAGGGCGAGCGAAGTCTGCGTCTCAGTCGCGATCTCCTCGAACGCGCGGACCGGCTCGGCGCTCGCGGAGAGGTCGACGCAGCGCAGAAGCTCCGGATGCTCGGCGGGCTCAGCGATCCGCTGCTGCCACCGGCCGTCGGGGCGTCGCTCGAAACTGAGCCGCAGCGCTGCGTGCTTCGAGGTCAGGTGCACGAGCGCGGCTCGCAGCGCGTCGGGGTCCGCGGGCTGGTCGAGCCGCATGACGAACGCTTGGTTGAAGTGATGCGGAGCGGGCCGTTCCGCGGCGAAGAACCAGGACTGGATCGGCGTCAGCGGGATCGGGCCGGTCGGATCGGGCTCTGCCACCGCGGGTTCGGCTGTTTCGGAGCCGGCCGCCGTCGCCAGTTCGGCCACGGTCTGGTGCTCGAACAACTGCCGCGGATTGATCCGCAGCCCGGCCTGCATCGCCCGGGCCGCGATCCGCATGCTCAGGATCGAATCTCCGCCCAGTGCGAAGAAATTGTCGTGCACGCCGACCGCGTCCAGCCCCAGGATGTCCTGCCAGATCTCGGCGAGCGCCCGTTCGGCGGGGGTGTCCGGCGCGGCGTACTCGGCACCGGACTGAACGCGGTCGGCGGACGGCGCCGGCAAAGCGGCATCGTCGATCTTGCCGTGCGCGGTCAACGGGAACGCGCCGACAACCACGTAGTGCGCGGGGTGCAGGTAGCTCGGCAGGGACCCGGCCACGTGTTCGCGGATGTCGGCGATCTCGCCGGTGGTGACCAGGTACGCGGCCAGCCTCTCGTCGCGCAGCAGCACGTGTGCGGCGGTCACGTCCGGGTGGGTGCGCAGCGCGGATTCGATCTCGCCCGGCTCGACGCGGTGCCCGCGGACCTGCACCTGGCTGTCGCTGCGCCCGAGGTAGACGAACGTGCCGTCGGGCAGCGCCCGCGCCAGGTCGCCGGTGCGGTACATCCGGGCGCCCGGCGCGCCGTGCGCGTGCGGGTCCGGCAGGAAGCGCTCCGCGGTGAGCCCGGACCGGCCGAGGTATCCGCGGGCGGGCCCGGCGCCGCCGACGTAAAGCTCGCCGGCCACGCCGGCGGGCACCGGGCGCAGATCGTCGTCCAGGAGGTACACGCGCAGGTCCGCAATCGGCCTGCCGATCGCCGAGCCCGCCCCGGGCCGCAGATCGGCCTCGGCGACCCGGTGCTGGGTCACGTGCACGGTCGTCTCGGTGATGCCGTACATGTTCACCAGCCGCGGCCGGCGCAACCCGGTGCGGCCGGCCCAGCCGGCGAGTTGTCCGGCGGACAGCGCCTCGCCGCCGAAGATCACCGTGTGCAGGGCGGGCAGTTCGCCGGCGCGAGAGGCCAGCGGCAGGAATGCCGAAGGTGTCTGGTTCAGCACGGTGACCGCTTGCTCGGCAAGGAGTTCCGCGAAGTCGTCCGGCGAGCGCCGGGTCGGTTCGTCCACCAGCACCAGCCGGCCGCCGTGTGCCAGCGCGCCCCACAGCTCCCACACGGAGAAGTCGAAGGCGATCGAGTGGAACAGGCTCCAGATGTCGTCCGCGCCGAACCCGGTCCAGCATTGGGTCGCGTCGAACAGCCGGGCCGCGTTGCCGTGCGGCACCAGCACGCCCTTGGGCTGTCCGGTGGAACCCGACGTGTAGATCACGTACGCCAGCTGCGCCGGGTCCACCGGCACGTCGGCCGGTTCGGCCGCACGCTCGTCCAGGACGACGACCGCGGGTCCGGCAGGCACCCGCGCGGCCAGGTCCGCGGTGGTGACGACGATCGGCGTCCGGCTGTCGGCCACCAGGTACGCGATCCGGTCGGCCGGGTAAGCCGGGTCCAGCGGCAGGTACGCGCCGCCGGCGAGCTGGCAGGCCAGTACCGCGATCACCTGCTGCGGCCCGCGCTCCGACAGCACGCCGACCAGCTTCTCCGGGCCGACGCCCGCGGACCGCAGACGTTCCGCGAGACCGGACGCGCGTCGCAGCACCGCGCGATAGCTCAGCTGTTCCTCGCCCCACACGACGGCGATCGCGTCCGGCCGCGTCCGGGCCTGCTCCTGGAAGCGGGTCACCAGCGGCGTCGGTGCGGCCAGTTCGCCGGCCTCCGGGTTCCACCGCCGGACCAGCTCCGCCTCGTCCACTGTGGACACCAAGGGCAGCCGGGCCACCGGGCGGGCCGGATCGGCGGCCATGCCGGCCAGCAGCCGGGCGAGCTGGCCGAGCAGGTCGGCGGCGGTCGGCGCGTCGTACCGGTCGGTGGCGTACAGCAGGCGGAGGCTGAACCGGTCGCCCGGGGCCGCGACCAGGGTCAATGGCACGTCGGTCTGCTCGGCGACCCGCACGTCGCGCACCACCGGGTCCGATTCGCCGCGCACGGAGTCGTCGCCGAGCGGGTAGTTCTCGAAGACCACCAGGCTGTCGAACAGCGCGACCCCGCCCGGTACTTCGCTCCACGCCCGGATCCGCGCCAGCGGCGTGTGTTCGTGCTGCCGCAGCTCGGCGACCGAGCGCTGCAGCTCCGGAAGCCACTCGCCGACTGGCTGACCGTGCGACCAGCGCACGCGCACCGGAACGGTGTTGATGAACAGCCCGATCATGTCCTCGGAGCCGGGCAGTTGCGGCGGACGCCCGGCCACAGTCACGCCGAACACCACGTCGTCGGAACCGCTGTGCTTGCCCAGCAGCAGCCCCCAGGCGGCCTGCACGACCGTGCTCGCAGTGAGCCCGTGCTCCCGGCACATCCGCTGCAGCGCCGCTGTCGCTTCCTCGTCCAGCTCGGCGACCGCGCTCGCCGATCCCGCCGAGCCGGGGTTCGCGGGCCCGGCCGGCAGCGGGGTCGGGGCGGCGAACCCGCGGAGCGCGTCGCTCCAGGTCTTCTCGGCCGCCTGGTCGTCCCGGGCCTGCAGCCAGCCGACGTAATCGCGGAACGGCCGGACCGGCGCAAGGCGGACCTCGGCACCGGGCGCCGCCGAGTAGTACGCCATCACTTCGCGCAGCAGCCTTGCCCGGGACCATCCGTCGAAGATCAGGTGGTGGTTGCTGCAGACGATTTCCCACGCGTCCTCGGCGAGCCGGATCAGTGCGATGCGCAGCAGCGGAGCCCGCGCCACGTCGAACCCGCGGGTGTGGTCGGCGCGCAGGAACTCCTCCAGCCGCTGCTCGCGCTCGGCGTCGCTCGCGCCGCGCCAATCCTCCATCACGACGTCGAGCCGCGCCTCGCGGTGCACGACCTGAACCGGCTCGTCCAGCTTCTGCCACAGGAACGAGGTGCGCAGCGCCGGGTGCCGGTCGACCACGCGCTGCCACGCGCGGGCGAAAGCATCCGGGTCGAAGGGGCCTTCGACCCGGAACGCGACCTGTTCCACGTACATCCCGCCGCGGTCGTCGGAGACGGTGTGGAACAGCAATCCTTGCTGCAGCGGGGAAAGCGGGTAAAGGTCCGCGACGTCGCTCACAGCGCCGAGTCCAGCTCGTCGGCGGCCGCGGCCGGGACGACCGCGACCGGCAGCCTGCTCGGACCGCTGAGGAAGTTGGAGCGCACTCGCGTCACCGGCCCGGCCACGTCGATGTCCGCGGCGAACTCGGCCAGCGCGCCGAGCAGGGCGGACATCTCCACCCGGGCCAGATAGGACCCGAGGCAGAAGTGCGGGCCGAACCCGAACGTGACGTGTTTGTTGGGCTGGCGGGCCAGATCGAACACCTCGGGCCGGTCGAACACCCGCTCGTCCCGGTTCGCCGAGCAGTTCCACACCGTCACGATGTCGCCCGCGGCGATGGTGCGGTCGTGCAGCACCACGTCTTCGAGGGCGACCCGGCCGAAGTGCATGGCCGGCGTCGCCCAGCGGAGCACCTCCTCGACCGCGGTTTCCTTCGCCACCGCGCCCTCGCGCAGCGCGCGCCACTGGTCTTTGTGCTCGCTGAGTGCCTGCACCGCGGTGCACATGGACAGCCGCGCGGTTTCGTCGCCGCCGATGACGAGGCTGTAGCAGTTGAAGATGATCTCGTGCACGGTGAGCGCACGATTGCCGATGCTGCCGGTGGCGAGCGCGCTGATCACGTCGTCCTCCGGGTTTTCGCGGCGCAGCTCGGCCAGCTCGGCGAAATACATCAAGATCTCGTTCCGCGCCGCCCACGCGTCGCTGAACGTTTCGTCCGCGTCGTCGGAACTGAGCGCGGATTTGTTCAGGCGGAGCAGATGCGGCCGGTCGGCCTCGGGCACGCCGAGCAGATCGCAGATGGTGGTCATCGGGATCCGGTCGGCCACCTCGCCGGCGAAATCGAACGTGCCGCGCCGCACCGCGGCCCGCACTGCCCGCCGGGTGGACCGGCGCACCTGCCCGGAGACCCGTTCGAGCACCCGCGGCGAGAACGCCTTCAGCAGCACCGCGCGCAGTTCCCGCTGCCGCGGCCCGTCGGTGACCGCGAGCATTTTCCCGGCCGCGGTGTCGCCGCCGCGCAGCAAAGTGGTGAGCAGATTGCCGCGTTCGGACGTGAACCGGATGTTGTCCTTGTACACCGCCTGCACATCGGCATGCCGGGTGATCACCCAGAATTCCGGGCCGTGCGCCGTTTCGGAATGCCGGTAAACCGGTTCGCGGTCGCGCAGATAACGCCACATCCCGGACAGGTCGGAATCGGCATGGGTGGCCGGGTCGGCCAAATCGAACACCGCCGGGTTTTCCGCCGCAACCGCCGTTTCGGCACTCACGAAGCCGCCCTCCGTCTTCCGCCGCCCCGGGCGGTCGTCCCCTGCGCCGGAACCGGACTGCTCCACATGCTGTCCGGTCGGCGAGCCCGACAGTAGAGGCTTCGGCGGAATGCGTGCAAGACCTTCCCGGCAATGCTTTCAGCGGTCCGGACAATGCGCAATGATCGTAATTCGATGCAATGCTCCATTACCTGCCACAGCGCATTTTTTGTCCCGCGCAAAGCGGGTTGGCGAGGTCCCCGCTCCGTGCTAGCGTGCGGGAGAATTGATCCGCAGCCACGCCATTCTGGGGGCGTTTCAGCGTGTTATCCAGCGAGTCACGGACGACGGCCGCCGCCGGTTTCCGGCGCACCGCCGAAGCAGCTGCATGACGGCATCGAATACGCCGGACGGCGCAGTCGCGCTCGCCGGCGCTCCGTCCGGCCAGGCCACGCTGCACGAACTGTTCGCCGCGCACGCGAGCGCGGCGCCGGACGCGATCGCGGTCGTCTGCGGCGACCGGCAGCTCACCTACCGGGCGCTCGACGCGCGCGCCACCGCCCTGGCGTGCCGCCTGCGCGCGCTGGGCGTCGGACCGGACGTGCGCGTGGGTGTCTGTCTTCCGCCGGCCGCGGACCTGGTGACCGCGCTGCTGGCAGTGCTCAAGGCGGGCGGAGCCTATCTCCCGATCGACCCCGCGTATCCCGCCCGGCGGCTGGAGTTCCTGCTCGCGGACGGCGACGTACCGCTTTTGCTCACCCATTCCGCGATCTCGCTGCCCCGGCACAGCGCGCGGGTGCTGCCGCTCGACCAGCCGTGGCCCGCCGAAACCGCCGGGCTGCCGGCGCCGCGCGTCGACGCTCTGGCGTACGTCATCTACACCTCCGGATCGACCGGACGGCCGAAGGGAGCCCTGCTCACCCACCGCGGCATCGCCGGACTCTCCCTCGCGCAGCAACGGATTCTCGGCACCGGACCCGGCCGCCGGGTACTGCAGTTCGCATCCGCCAGCTTCGACGCCTCGGTGTTCGAGATCGTCATGGCGTTGTGTTCCGGCGCGACGCTGGTCCTTCCCGGCGAGCGGCTGATGCCCGGCGCGGACCTGATCGCGACCCTGGACCGGCAGGCGGTCACGACGGTCACCCTGCCGCCGTCCGCGTTGGTGGTCACCCCCGCCGCGAAGCTGCCCGCACTCGTCACCGTATCGGTGGCCGGCGAGGTTTGCCCGCCGGAAGTCGTCCGCCGGTGGGCACCCGGCCGCCGCTTCCACAACCTGTACGGCCCCACCGAGGCGACGGTCTGGTCGACGGCGGCGACGTGCGTGCCGGACGGGCCGGTCACCATCGGCGTCCCGGTCGCGGACGCCCGGGCGCACGTCCTCGACGCCGATCTCCGGACGGTGCCGCCCGGCGCATCCGGCGAGCTGTACCTCGGCGGGCCCGGCTTGGCGCGCGGCTATTGGCGGCGTCCGGGAACCACCGCGGAACGTTTCGTGCCGGATCCGTTCGGCGAGCCCGGCGCGCGGCTTTACCGGACCGGCGACCGCGTGTTGCGCCGCCTGGACGGCGAACTGGACTTCGTGGACAGGCTCGACCGGCAGGCGAAGGTCCGCGGCCACCGCGTCGAACCAGGCGAAGTCGAGGCTGTGCTGCGCGAGCACCCGGCAGTGCGCGATTGCGTCGTCATCGCCGCGCCCGACACGCTGACGGCTTACGCGGTCGCCCCCGAGACGACTGCCGAAGACCTGCGGTCGCACTGCGCCGAGCAGTTGCCGGCCCACCTGGTGCCGGACGCGTTCCCGCTCCTCGACGCGCTGCCCACCACGCCGAACGGCAAGGTCGACCGAGCCGCGCTGCCTCCCGTGCGACGGGATTCCGGCCAACCGTACGAAGAACCGGTCACAGATGTCGAAAAGCGGCTCGCCGAGATCTGGGCCGACGTCCTCGCCGTGCCTAAGGCAGGCAGGCACGACCGGTTCCTCGCCCTCGGCGGCCATTCGCTGCTCGCCACCATGGTGCAAAGCCGGGTCCGCGCGGCGTTCGGTGTCGACCTGCCCGTGCGCGCGGTGTTCGAGGCGACCGATCTCGCGGCGCTCGCCCGCGAGATCGCCGAGCAGGACCGCACGCACACCGACGCCGCACTCCCGTCCGGCGACTCCCCCGCTCCGCTCTCCTCCGGACAGCGCCAGCTGTGGTTCCTGGAAGAGCTTCTGCCCGGTACCGCGGCCTACGTGTCGCACGTGGCGGTGCGGCTGTCCGGGCCGGTCTCGGTCGCGGAGGCCGAACGCGCGCTCAACGCGGTCGTCGCCCGGCATTCCGCGCTGCGCACGGCCATAGTTTCGGACGACGGCCAGCCGGTGCAGGTGGTCTCCGATGAGCTGTGCCTCGGCATCGAGCTGATCAACGCCGAGGCGACGCCGGACGCGGGGCGGGAATTGGCGGCGCGGGTCGCGCGTCGCCAATTCGACCTCGGCCGCGCCCCGTTGCTGCGGGCCGCGCTGGTGCGCGTCGCCGACGACGACCACGTGCTGGTGCTGGCCGGGCACCACGCGGTGGTCGACGGCTGGTCGTTTTCCTTGCTGCTGCGCGATTTCGCCACCGCCTACCGAGGCGCCCCGCTGCCTCCGCCGAGCGCGCGGTACGCGCAGTTCGCCCGCTGGCAGCGGGACCGCCCGGAGCTGGGCACGCGACTGACCTACTGGCGAGCTCAGCTCTCCGACGCACCGGCGTTGCACGAATTGCCGCTGGACCGGCCGCGCCCGGCCGCGCAGACCTTCGCCGGAGCCGTGCACACCTTCACCGTCCCGGCCGACCTGCACCGGCGCCTGATCGCGTTGAGCCGGGAAGAAGAAGTCACCCTTTTCATGACCTTGTTCACCGCGTACGCGGTCCTGCTCGCCCGGCACAGCGGGCAAGACGATCTGGTGGTGGGGACGCCGGTCGCGAACCGGGTGCAGCCGGAATTCGAGGAGGTCGTCGGATTCTTCGCCAACACCGTCGCACTGCGCGTCCGGATCGACGGCGACCCCAGGTTCCGCGCCCTGCTGCGCCAGGTCCGGCGCACCTGCCTCGCGGCCTACGCCCAGGACGTGCCGTTCGAGCTGGTCACCGACGCGCTGCGGCCCGGACGGGACCTCAGCCACAACCCGGTCTACCAGGTGTTGTTCGCGCTGCAGAACGCTTCCGCCTTCGACGTCGACCTGCCAGGGGTGACCGCCCGGCAGCTCGATCTCGATCCCGGCACCGCCCGGTTCGACCTCGCCTTCGCGGTGACCGAGACCGACGGCGGGCTGCACGGTGTGGTCGAGTACAGCACGGACCTGTTCGCCGCGCGCACTGTCGAACGGCTCGCCGACCACTACTGCCTGCTGCTGGCCGCGATGGCCGCCGATCCCGGCGGGCGGGCGAGTTCGGTGCCGCTGCTCACTCCCGCCGAAACCCGGCAGCTCGCCGAGTGGAACGACACCGCGGTACCGGTCGAAGAGGGTCAACGCCTGCACCAGCTCATCGCGCGCCAGGCCGCTCGGACGCCGGACGCGATCGCGGTCGTCTGCGGCGACCGGCAGCTCACCTACGCCGCGCTGCAGCGGTCCGCGCACCGGCTCGCCCATGTGCTGCGTGCGCGGGGAGTGTGCGCCGAGACGCCGGTCGGCGTGTTCCTCGAACGCTCCGCCGAGTCGATCGTCAGCCTGCTGGCGGTGCTCGCCGCGGGCGGGGCGTACCTGCCCCTCGATCCGGCCTACCCGGCGGACCGGCTCTCGTTCATGGCCGCCGACAGCGGTCTTCGCGTCGTCGTGACCACCAGCGATCTCGCCGAGTCCGTTCCGTCCGGCGTCGGCACTGTCGTGCGTCTCGACGGCCACCGGGACGAGATCGCCGCCGCGAGCGCATCCGCACCCGCGGTCACCGTCGGCCCGGACCACCTCGCATACGTCATCTACACCTCCGGATCCTCCGGACGGCCCAAAGGCGCGCTGATGACGCACCGCGGCCTGACGAATCTGGTCGCCGCCGAGGCGTCCGCGATCGCCCCGTCCGCCGCGGACCGGGTGCTGGCCGTCGCGTCATTCGGTTTCGACGCCTCGTTGTGGGATGTCGTGATGGCGCTGTGTTTCGGCGGCACGCTCTGCATCGCGACCGGTGAGGAGCGCCTGCCGGGTCCGGAACTGGCCGGGCTGATGGGCCGGCAGGCGATCACGCACGCGACCTTGGCGCCGTCCGCCCTGGCGTCGCTGCCCGCGACCCCGCCGGACCTCGCAGTGCTGACCTCGACCGGAGAAGCCGTCACCGCGGAAGTCGTGCGTCGCTGGGCGCCGGGCCGCCGGTTCCTCAACGGCTACGGCCCGACCGAGTGCACCGTCGGCGCGACCATCGGCCAGTGCCGCGCCGAGGACGCGGAACCCACGCTGGGCCGTCCCTTTGCCAACACTCAGGTCCACTTGCTCGACGCGCGTCTCCGGCCGGTGCCGCCGGGTGTCGCGGGCGAGGTGTACGTGAGCGGGCCCGGTTTGTCGCGCGGTTATCTCGGCCGTCCCGGGCTTACCGCGCAACGGTTTCTGCCGGACCCGCTCGGTGCGCCGGGCGGCCGGCTCTACCGCACCGGCGACCGCGCGCGGTTCGGCCCCGACGGCGGCCTGGTCTTCCTCGGCCGGGCCGACGATCAGGTGCAGCTGCGCGGATTCCGGGTCGAGCCCGGCGAGATCGAGACCGTGCTGCTCGACCACCCCGCGGTGCGCGAAGCCGCGGTGCTGGTCCGCCGCGGCACGGCCCGGCTCGCCGCCTACGTGGTGGCCGAACCCCGCCCCGGCACGGCCGAGCTGCGCGAGCACTGCGCGCGCCGCCTGCCGGAGTTCATGGTGCCGGCGGCGATCGTGCTGCTCGACCGGATGCCGTTGACCAGCAACGGAAAAGTCGACCGCGACGCGCTGCCGGAGCCCGATTTCACCGCGAGCGCGGAATACCGGCCGCCGCGCACCGCGGCCGAACGCGCGCTCGCCGCGGTCTGGGAGCAGGTGCTCGGCATCGCCCGAGTGGGACGGGACGACAACTTCTTCGCGCTCGGCGGCGACTCGATCCTGAGCATCCAGGTGGTCTCCCGTGCCGCGCAAGCCGGGCTTGCCGTCACCGCCAGGCAGCTGTTCCAGCACCAGACCGTCGCGGAACTGGCCGCCGTCGCCGGATCGGCACCCGCAGTCTCCGCCGAGCAAGGCCCGGTCGCCGGGCCCGTGTCCCCGACGCCGATCCAGCAGTGGTTTCTCGATCAGAAGCTCCCCGCACCGCACCATTTCAACCAGGCGCTCGCCCTGCGCTCCGCCCAGCCGCTCGACCCGGCGGCGTTGGAAATCGCGCTGCACGCGCTGCTCGCGCATCACGACGCGCTGCGCCTGCGGTTGCGCGCCGAAGACGGCTGGGCGCTGGACAACGCCCCGCTCCCGGCGGAACCGCCCGCGCTGCTTCACATCGCCGATCTGACCGCATTGCCTGCAGCGCAACGGTTCTCCGCGCTCGAGTCCCGCGTCGCGGAAACACAGCGCTCGCTCGATCTCGCCAGCGGTGTACTGCTGAGCGCCCTGTACGCCACCGTCTCCCAGGACGACCACCGCGTCCTGCTCGTCGCGCACCATCTCGGCGTGGACGGCGTTTCCTGGCGAATCCTGCTCGACGACCTCGCCACCGCGTACCGCCAAGCGCTCCGGCGCGAGCCGGTCGTGCTGCCGCGGAAAACCACGTCGTTCCGTCAGTGGGCCGAGTCGGCCGGCGGCCGCTCGGGCGACCAGGACCGGTGCCGGGCATTGCTGGAACAGCACGACGGCAGCGTTCCGGTGGACTTCGCGCCCGCCGACTTCGCACACGCCGGAGCCGGTGCCGTCGGCGACGCTCACACCGTGACCGTCGCTCTCGACGAAGACCAGACCTCGGTGTTGCTGCGGCCGGCCGGCCGCCGGTCGGCGAAGGACATCCTGCACGCCGCGCTCGGCCGGGTGCTGACCGGCTGGACCGGCCGCGACCGCGTGCTGGTCGACGTCGAGGGCCACGGCCGTGACACCGGTCCCGATGCCGACCTCACCCGCACCGTCGGGTGGTTCACGGTCGTCGAGCCGGTGGTGCTCGGCAAGGACGGCACGGAAGCGGTCGGTACCGGATGCCTGGCGCTGCGGCACGGCTCGGACGCGCCGCTGCGTTCCCTTCCGGTGCCGGAAGTGTGCTTCAACTACCTCGGCCAGCTCGACGGCGGACTCGGCGACGCCCCGTGGGAACTCGTCCCCGAACTGCCTTCCGGCACTCAGGATCCCCGGCAGCCGCGGCCGTATCCCCTCGAGGTAACCGCCTTCGTGGCGGCCGGGCGGTTGCACGTCCGCTGGACCCACGTGCCCGCGATGCACGCGGAGCGCACCGTCACGCGGCTCGCCGAACAGTTTCTCCAGCACGTTCGCGACCTCGCCGAACCGGCTGACGAATCCGGCGCCGAAGCGACGTATCCGCTGTCCCCATTGCAGCAGGGCATGCGCTTTCACGCACTGCTGTCGCCGGACAGCGGGGTGTACGTCGTCCAGCTTTCCTTTGCGCTGGAAGGCGATCTGGACGTCGCCGCGTTCCGCAGCGCCTGGCATCAGGTGGTCTCCCGGCACCCTGCCCTGCGCACGACCTTCCATCAGGCAGACGGCGAAGATCCCGTGCAGGTCGTCCACCGCGAGGTGCCGGAGCCGTGGCGGCTGACCGACTGGCGCGGTCGCGACGACGTGGCCGCGCTGGTCTCGGATCTGCTGGAGAGAGAGCGCACCGCCGGATTCGACCTGGCCGAGCCGCCTCTGTTCCGCTTCGCCCTCGCCCGGGTCGCCGAGCGGACCCACCGGTTCGTCTGGACGCATCACCACCTGCTGATGGACGGCTGGTCGCTGCCGATCGTCCTCGCCGATTTGTTCACCGCATACGAAGCGCGGGTCGCCGGACAGCGGCCGAACCTGCCCGCCGTGCCGCCGTACGAGAAGTACGTCGGCTGGCTGTGCGAGCAGGACGCCACCGAATCCGACGCCGGATGGCGCGAAGCGCTCGCCGGGTTCGCCGCGCCGACCCCGCTTCCGCTGGACCAGCCCGGATGCGGTCCGATCGGCACCGCGACGGCAGAGGTCGAACTGTCCGCGGAGCGCACCCGCGCGCTGCGGGACCTGTGCCGGGGCAACGGGCTGACGTTGAGCACCGCGGTGCAGGCGGCATGGGGCCTGGTCCTCGCCCGCCACGCCGAGTCCGACGACGTCGTGTTCGGCGTGACCGTGTCCGGGCGGCCGCCGGAGCTGCCCGGGGTCGAGAGCATGGTCGGACTGTTCATCAACACCCTGCCGATGCGCCTGCGCGTCGACCCGGACGCCGAGGTGGCGCCGTGGCTGCGTGCCGTGCAGTCGTCGTTCGCCGAAGTCCGGCAGTACGAACACACGCCGTTGGTGCGGATACAGGGCTGCAGCAACGTGCCCCGCGGCAGCCGCCTGTTCGACAGCCTGGTGGTCTTCGAGAACTACCCGCTCGGCGAACACGCCCTACGGCCGCGCGGCGGGTTGCGGGCGCACGATGTGCGCGCCACTGAACAGACCGACGCGGCGCTGACCCTCGTCGCCGCCCCGGGCGAGCGGCTGGCGCTCCGTCTCATGTACGCCACCGATCGCTGCCCCGACGACAGTGCTGCCGCGTTGGCCGAGCAGGTGATCCGCGCGCTTGAGTCCTTTGCGGACGGTCCAGGCCGCCTGGTCGGCAGCGTCTCGCTGGCCCCGGCGGACGACCGGTTGCTGCGCGCTTGGAACCCCGAGCCGCAAGAGGTTCGCGGCCCGGCGCTGATCGAGCGGTTCGTCGAGGCGGCACGAACGCAACCCGACGCGGTGGCGCTGGCGTGGGGCGGCGAACAGCTCACGTACCACGCCGTGCTGCACCGCGCGGGCGGCCTGGCGAGCCGGCTGCGTGCCGCCGGGGTCGGGCCGGACGTGCTGGTCGGCGTCCTGCTGGACCGCGGGCCGCTCCAGGTGATCGCGATACTCGCCTGCCATCTCGCCGGCGGCGCGTACTTGCCGCTTGACCCGGCTTATCCGCAGGAGCGGCTCGACTACCTGCTCTCCGACAGCGGCGCCCCGGTCGTGGTCGCCTCGCCGGATCTGGCCGCCCGGGTACCCGCAGGGCCACGCGTCCTCACGCCCGAGGCCGCGCCCGCCGAGCCCGCGCCGGCTCCGATCGATCCCGCGCACCTCGCGTACGTGATCTACACGTCCGGATCGACCGGACGACCGAAGGGCGTCCTGGTCCCGCACGGCAACGCGGCCCGGCTGTTCGAGGCGACCCGGCACTGGTTCGGATTCGGCCGCGAGGACGTGTGGAGCCTGTTCCACTCCGTGTCGTTCGACTTCTCGGTCTGGGAACTGTGGGGTGCGCTCGCGCACGGCGGACGGCTGGTCCTCGTCGACGACACCACCCGGCGGGCCCCCGCCGACTTCGCCCGGGTCCTGGCCGACCAGGCGGTCACCGTGCTGAACCAGACGCCCTCGGCCTTCCTGCCACTGGCCGAGACGGACTCCGAACTGCCCGCACTGCGCACGGTGGTCTTCGGCGGCGAGGCGCTGTCCGCCGACCGGCTCGCCGGCTGGGCCAAACGGTTCGGGCTGGAGCGGCCGCAGCTGGTGAACATGTACGGAATCACCGAGACCACCGTCCACGTCACCCGGCACCCGGTCGGCCGTCCGGACCTGGACCGCGCATCCGGAAGCGTCGTCGGCCGCCCGATCCCGGACCTGCGCGTCTACCTGCTTGACGACGATCTCCGGCCGGTGCCCGCCGGGATCGCCGGGCACCTCCACGTCGGCGGAGCCGGTCCGGCGCGGGGCTACCTCGGCAGGCCAGGGCTGACTGCCGAGCGATTCGTGCCGGACCCGTTCGGGGAACCCGGTTCGCGGATGTACCGCACCGGCGACCGCGCGCACGCGCTGCCCGACGGAGCCTTCGTCTATCTCGGCCGTTCCGACGACCAAGTCCAGTTGCGCGGCCACCGCATCGAACCGAACGAAATCGAAGCGGTGCTGCGCCGCCACCCCCAGGTCACCGGTGCCCGCGTGGTCCTGCGCGAAGACGAACCCGGGGACCAGCGCCTGGTCGCTTATCTCACCGCGGACGGCGACACCAGCGACCTGCGCTCCCGCGTCCGAGAGGCCCTTCCGGCGCATCTGCGTCCGGCGCATTACGTCACGCTGGAAGCCTTCCCGCTGACCGCGCACGGGAAGATCGACGTCGCCGCGCTTCCCGCGCCGGGAGGGGGCGAAGAACCGGCCGCCGGGTACGTCGCACCGCGTACGCCGACCGAACAGGCGCTGGCCGAGCTGTGGTGCAGCGTGCTGCACGTGCCCGAAGCCGGACTGCACGACAGTTTCTTCGCGCTCGGCGGGCATTCGCTGATCGCTACGCGGCTGCAGGGCCGCATTCGTGCCGAGTTCGGTGTGGAACTGCCGCTGCGCGCCGTTTTCGAAGCACCCGATCTCGCCGCGATGGCCAAGGAGATCGCCGGCACCCGGGCCGACGAAGCATCGATCGTCCCGCGGAAACGGACCGGACCGGCTCCGCTCTCGTCGGCGCAACTGCGGCTCTGGTTCCTGGAGCGATGGCGGCCGGGCACCCCGCTTTACCACATCGCCGGCGTCCTGCGGTTGACCGGAGAACTGGACCCGCGGGCCTTGCGCACAGCGCTGCAGGCGGTGGTCGACCGGCACGAAAGCCTCCGCACGCACCTGACGATCGCCGGTTCCGAAGCGGGTCAGCTCGCGCGGGACCCGCTCGCCGCCGAGCTGCCGGTGGTGGATCTGTCCGGCCAGCCGCACCATGCCGACCGGCTGGCAGCGGCGGTCGCGCAAACCCCGTTCGACCTCGCCGAGGGCCCGCTGTGGCGGACCGTGCTGGTGCGCACCGCCCCGCGAGAGCACCAGCTCGCGCTGTGCCTGCACCACCTCGTCGCCGACGGTCACTCGCTTGATCTCCTGCTGCGCGAGCTGGCGGAGAACTACCGCACCGCGCTCGCCGGCGAGCCGATCGCGCGCGCGCCGCTGCCGATCCAGTTCGCCGACTACGCCGACTGGCAGCAGGACCGCTTGGCAGGCAGGCAGATCTCCGACGATCTCGCGTACTGGCGCGCGAAGCTGACCGGAATCTCCCCCGCCCCGCTGCCGACCGATTTCCCCCGGCCGGAGGTGCAGACGCACGCCAGCGCCATGCACCAGGCCGAACTGCCCGCCGCGGTCGCGGCCGGAGCGGCCGAAGTGGCGGACCGGACCGGCACGACGGCGTTCATGGTCTTGTTCGCGGCCACCGCGGTCGCTTTTCAGCAGGCAAGGGAACTGCCCGAGGTGGTGGTCGGCACGCCGGTCGCGAACCGGTCCCGGCCGGAAACCGAGGAGCTGATCGGCTGTCTGGTCAACACCGTCGTGCTGCGCGCGGACCCGGGCGGCGAGTCCACCTTCGCGAGCCTGCTGGAACAAGTCCGGGCCACCTGCCTGGACGCTTATGCGCACTCCGAAGCGCCGTTCGAACGCGTCGTGCAGGAGGTGCAGCCGGAGCGCTCGGCCAGTCACCTGCCGTTGTTCCAGACGTGGTTCGTCGTGCAGGACGAACCGGCCGCCGGCGGCTTCGGCAGCCTGGACGCGCGGCCGGTCGGGGCGCCGCCGGGCATGGCTCGCTACGACCTCCGGCTGGAGTTCCGCCGCACGGGCACCGGCTTGAGCCTGGTGTGCGAGTACAAGACCAGCCTGTTCCGGCCCGCCGGGATCGTCCGGCTGGCCGAGCACATCCGGCGGGTGCTGCGCGCCGTGACCGCCGACCCGGGCGCCGCGATCGCGGACCTCGCGGACGAACTCGCCGCCGCCGACGAGGAGGAACGGGTCGCAGGCGTGGCCGGAGCCGCCGCCTACAGCCAAGGAGCCCTGCGACGGCGCCGCCGTGCTGTCGCCGCGGCGCCCGACCAGGTCGAACCCAACGCACGACAGGAAGCGGGAAGATGAGCAATCGGGAAAGCGGATCAGCCCAGTTCCGGCCCCGGCGGCGAACCGCGGTGAGCCTCGCGCCGGAGACGCTGGTCTCGGCCCGCCCGCTGCTGGCCGAAAGCCCGGCGCCGCTGCTGTTCGCCCCGGCCGTCGACGGCGTCAACGCGCTGTCCTGGGTCGAGGCCAACCGCGAGCAGGTCCGCGAGCAGACCGTCCGGCACAAAGCCGTGCTGCTGCGCGGGTTCACCGTCGGCGACGTCGCCGAATTCGAGCAGGTGGTGCGGCTGGTCGGCGGCGACATGCTGGAGTACTCCTACGGATCGACGCCGCGCAGCCACGTCGCGGGCAACGTCTACACGTCGACCGAATACCCGGCCACGCAGGAAATCCCGCAGCACAACGAGATGGCCTACAGCCGGTCGTGGCCGCTGAAACTGGGCTTCTACTCGGTACGGGCCGCTCCCGAAGGCGGCCAGACGCCGCTCGCGGACAGCACCCGCGTCCTGGCGCGCATCCCCGCCGCGATCCGCGACCGGTTCGCCGAGCACGGCGTGATGTACGTGCGCAATTACGGGCAGGGCCTGGATTTGCCGTGGCAGGACGTGTTCCAGACGCCGGAGCGCACCGAGGTGGAGGCGTTCTGTGACCGCGCCGGGATCGAGTACGAATGGCTCGCCGACGACAGCCTGCGCACCCGTCAGGTCTGCCAAGCGGTGGTGACGCACCCGGAAACCGGTGAAACGGCCTGGTTCAACCAGGCGCACCTGTTCCACATTTCCGCGCAGGCGCCCGAAATCCGCGAAACGCTGCTGGCCGCCTTCGGCGAGCAGGGCCTGCCTCGCAACACCTACTACGGCGACGGCAGCCCGATCGACGAAGCCGACCTCGACGAGATCCGCCGCGCCTACCGGGAAGAAACCGTCATGTTCCGGTGGCAGGACG
The DNA here is from genome assembly GCF_004522315.1 of Amycolatopsis sp. CFH S0740. Taxonomy (NCBI): domain Bacteria; kingdom Bacillati; phylum Actinomycetota; class Actinomycetes; order Pseudonocardiales; family Pseudonocardiaceae; genus Amycolatopsis; species Amycolatopsis sp. CFH S0740. The sequence goes on from NZ_SDLS01000007.1 coordinate 99,302, forward strand.
GCGACATCGCCATTCTCGAGAACATGCTCGTCTCGCATGGGCGCATGCCGTACGCCGGACCGCGCAAGCTCGTCGTCGCGATGGCCGGCGCGGGCGGACAGGGCCAGTAGAGCGACGATGGAAGGCTACCGGCTCTCCCCTCAGCAAAAGCGTGCCTGTCTGGTGCACCAGGCCGACCCGAGCGGTGTCTACCCGGCGCAGGCGCGCGCCGAAGTCGACGGGAACCTGGACCGCGAGCGGTTGCGCCGCGCCGTCGAAAGCGGGTGCCTGCGCCACGAAGCGCTGCGGACGGTGCTCCACCGGCCCGCGGGCATGGACTTGCCGATTCAGGTCATCCAGCCGACGCCGCGCGTGGCGTATGCGGTGCACGGCGGCACCGACCCGGCTGATCTGGCGCGAGCGCGCGCGGGCACGGATTTCGATCTCCCGGACGGTCCGCTCGTGCTGGCCGATCTGGTGCTGCTGTCCGATTCCCGGGCCGAACTGCTGCTGACGATGCCCGGCTGGCTGGTCGACGCGGTGTCCCTGCACGTCCTGCTGTCCGAGATCCGCGAGAGCTACGAGGGACGCTCGCAGCCCGAGGAACCGTTGCAGTACGCCGACGCCGCCGAGTGGCAGCACGATGTCCTGACCGCTCCCGAGACCGCCGGTGGCCGGGAGTTCTGGCAGACGCACCTCGCAGCGCTCCCGCCTGCCGAAGCGCTCCCCTGCGAGCGAACCGGTGCGGCGGAAGGCTTTCGCCCGGCGACCGTACCGGTCGAACTGCCCGCCGAAGTCGTCGCGCTCGCGCAGCAGCGGGAGTGGCCGCTCGACGCCGTGTTCGCCGCGGCATGGCAGGCATTGCTCACCCGGATGGCCGGCAGCGTCGTCCGGATCGCCTCGGCGGCGGCGAACCGGCCGCACGCGGAGATGCGGCACGCGGTCGGCTCGTACGTCCAGTGGCTGCCGCACGCCGCGGCGGCCGACCCGGCACAGACGTTCGCCGAGTCCGTCGCCGCGGTGGCGGATCAAACCCGAAAGCTCGCGGAAAACCAGGAATTCTTCGATGCGGCCGCGTTCGGCGAGACCCCGGCAGCGCGTGCCGGATTCGCCTGGACAGCGCTGCCGGCGCGGTCGGGCTGGCCGGTCGTTTTCGCGGTCGCACACCGCGAACCGTTCCCGGTCCTGCTCGACGGGATGCGCTGCGGCACAACGATCCGGCTGACGCTGCACCACGACACCGCCCGGCTGACCACCGGCGACGCGCGCCGGTTGGCAGCGATGTACGAGTGCTTGCTCGCCGCCGCGGTGCGGGAACCGGAGGCGCGGATCGAGTCGCTGCCGATGTCCCCGAGCGAAGAATCGCGCCGCGCGCTGGCCGCCGGGCTGCCCGCGTCCCCGGCCGCGGTTCCGGATCGCTGCGTGCACACGATGTTCGAGGAGCAAGCGGCGCTCCGGCCGGAGCAGACGGCGGTCGTCGCGGGAGAGGACCGGCTCACCTACCGGCAACTGAACGAGCGGGCGAACCGGATCGCGCACCGCCTGCGCCGGGCCGGCGTACGGCCGGAAGACCGGGTAGGCCTGGTGGCCGGGCGGGGAACCGGCTTGCTCGCCGGACTGCTGGGCGTGCTGAAATCCGGCGCGGCGTATCTGCCGGTCGACGCCGACCTGCCACCGGCCCGCCGCGACGCCCTGTTCGAGCAGGCCGGCGTGCGGCTGGTCCTGGCCGAAGGCGGTGCGGGCACGATCGACCCGGCCGACCCGAGCCTGGCCGGCGAACCGGCGACCGACCCGGTCGGCGGAGCGGGACTCGCCAACCTCGCGTACGTCGTCTTCACCTCCGGATCCACCGGCACGCCGAAGGGCGTCGCGGTCACGCACGACAGCCTCGCCCGCTATACGAGCGGCATCGCGGGCGTGCTGGATCTGCCCGCGGGCAGCGGGTACGGCATTGTCTCCACCTTCGCCGCCGACCTCGGGCACACCGTCGTCTACCCGTCGCTGTGCACCGGCGGCACGCTGCACGTCCTGTCCCGCGAGGTCGCCAACAGCCCGGCGCGGATGGCAGGCTACGCGGACCGGAACTTGATCGACTGCCTGAAGATCGTGCCGTCCCACCTGCGGGCGCTGCTGGACGGCCCGCGACCGGCGGCGGTCCTGCCGAAGCGACGGCTGGTCCTCGGCGGCGAGGCGCTGACCGCCGATCTGGTCCGGTCGGTACAGGAACTGGCGCCGGACTGCCGGCTGCTCAATCACTACGGCCCCACCGAAACGACCGTCGGCGTGCTCAGCCACGAAGTCGCCGCGGCGGACGACCCGGTGCCGCTCGGGCGGCCGCTCCCGCACGCCAGGGTGCATGTGCTGGACGACCGGCTCGACCTCGCTCCCTTGTGGACAGCAGGCGAGGTGTGCGTCGGCGGTCCCGCGACGGCCCGCGGCTACCTCGGCGACCCCGCGGCCACCGCCGAGCGGTTCGTGCCCGACCCCCGCCTGCCCGGCGAACGGCTTTACCGCACCGGGGACCTGGCGCGCCGGCGCGCCGACGGCACGCTGGTCTTCCTCGGCCGCGACGACGAACAGGTGAAGCTGCGCGGGTACCGGGTCGAACCAGCCGAGGCCGCCGCGGTGCTCCGCCGGCATCCGGACGTCCAGGACGCGGCCGTCGTGGTCCGCAGCGGCAACGGCGCGCCGCAGCTCGTCGGGTATGTCGTCTCCGGCGCCACCCCGGAAGTTCTGCAAGCGCACTGCGGCGCGCACCTGCCGTCCTACCTGGTCCCGTCAGCGATCGTGCCGATCGGCGCGATCCCGTTGACCGCCAACGGAAAGCTCGACCGCGCGGCGCTTCCCGAACCGGCAGGCGCCACCACGTACGCGCCGCCGGAATCCCCTGCGGAGGAGACTCTCGCCGCCATCTGGGCCGAACTTCTCCGCGTCGACCGAGTCGGCCGCCACGACGGGTTCTTCGCACTGGGCGGCGACTCGATCCTGGGCATCCAGGTGGTCTCGCGCGCGAACCAAGCCGGCCTCGCGGTGACGCCCCCGCTGCTGTTCCAGCACCCGACGATCGCCGCTCTCGCCGCTGCCTGCGCGACCGGCGCCGCGCCCGTCCGGGCGGAACAGGGACCGGTGACCGGACCTGTGCCTGCGACGCCGATCCAGCGCTGGTTCCTCGGCTTGGACTTGCCCGACCCGTCGCGGTACAACCAGACGATCTGCTTGCGCCCGCGGCAAAGCCTGCGTGCCGGGCCGCTGCGGTCCGCACTGCACGCGCTGGTCGTCCACCACGACGCGCTGCGGCTGCGCCTGACCCGGACCCCCGACGGCGATTGGACGCTGGACAACGCACCGATCGCCGAGCACGAACTGCTGCGCACCGCCGACGACCTCGAACCGGTCGTGGTGCACGCACAGCAGGACATCGACACCGCGTCCGGCTGCCTGCTCCGCGCCGTCCTCGCCGGCGACGGCGCCGCTCAGCGGCTGGTCCTGGTCGCACACCACCTCGGAGTCGACGGGGTGTCCTGGCGCATCCTGCTCGAAGACCTCGCGACCGCGTACCAGCAGGCAGCGGCAGGGCACCCGGTCCGGCTGCCCGCGAAAACCACCTCGTATCAGGAGTGGGCCGTGCGGACCGCGGAGCGGGCGCACGCCCACGACGCGGAAATCCCGTACTGGACGGACCTGCTGACCGCGGCGCGCAACGCCCAGATACCGCAGGACGAGTACCGCGCCGGCGGGCCAGGCACCTACGGCGAGAGCCGGACGGTCGCCGTGGAACTGGACGCTTCCGCCACCGAAGCCCTGCTCGGCCGGTCCGCGCAGACCTCGGTGCACGCCGCGGTGCTCGGTGCGCTCGGCCGAGTCCTGCACAAATGGACTGGGCAGCAAGCGGTCGTGGACGTCGAGGGCCACGGCCGGGACGTCCACGGGGCGGACTCCGACCTGAGCCGCACCGCCGGCTGGTTCACCACCATCCACCCCGTGCGGCTGACCTCCGACGGGGCCGCGCCCGCACCGTCCGGCGGGATTGGCTACGGCATCCTGCGCCACCTCCGCTCGGACACCGCCACCGCCCGTCTGCGCGCGCTGCCCAGCCCGGCGATCCGGGTCAACTACCTCGGCCGCGGAACCGGCTCCGCCGCCGGCGGATTGCTCGAGCTGATGCCCGACCGTCTCGGCCGCACGGCGGACCCGACGGCTCGGCGGCCGTACCTGCTCGACATCACCGCCGTCGAACTGTCCGGCCGGCTGAAGATGACCTGGGAGTACCGCCCAGCAGTTCACCGCGAGCAGACCGTCGCGACACTCGCCGGGGACTGCCTGCGCGAACTGGCCGCGGGCCCCGGCCCCGGCACCCGCGCGGAGCAGGGGCCTCGCTTCGCCGAGTCCGGCCTCGCCGAAGCGGACCTGGCCGAGCTCATGGACGAACTCGACACGCTGCCCGCCGAGGGGGACGCATGACCGGACAGCACGCCCGCATCGAGCGCATCTACCCGCTCTCGCCTCTGCAGCAGGGCATGGTGTTCCACGCCCTGTACGAACCGGGCAAGGACCCGTACGTGGAGCAGGTGTGCTGCACGCTGACGGGCGAACTCGACACGGCGGCGTTCCGGGACGCCTGGGCCCAGGTCATGGACCGGCACGCCGCGCTGCGCACCGCGTTCCGCTGGACTGGGCAGGCGCAGGCACGGCAGGTCGTGCACCGGCAGGTCGCGTTGCCGTGGACCGAATCCGACCTCGCCGGGCTCGGCGCGCACGAACAGGCCGCGGCCGTCGCGGAACTGGCCGAGCGGGACTGGGCCCGCGGCTTCGACCTCGCCCGCGCCCCGCTGTTCCGGCTGGCCTTGGCCCGGCTCGGCGAGCGGGAGCACCGTCTGGTGTGGACGAACCACCACGCGGTGCTGGACGGCTGGTCGCGTTCCCGGGTGTTCGGCGAAGTGATGACGCTCTACGGCGCCGCGGTCGCCGGACGGGACGCCGAGCTCGCGCCGGCGCCCGCTTTCGGCGACTACATCGCGTGGTACCAAGGGCTCGACCTCGCGCAGGCGGAGAAGTTCTGGCGCGACACGCTTTCCGGATTCAGCGCGGCCACCCCGCTGCCGTTCGGAACCGCCGAGGCGCGCGAGGGCACCGGCTCGGTGCGGCTCGACCTGTCCGAATCCGGCACGGCCGCGCTGCGCGCGCTCGGCCCCAGCCACGGGTTCACCGCCAACACTCTCGTCCAGGCCGCGTGGACGTTGCTGCTGGCGCGGCACAGCGGGCAGTCCGACGTCCTGTTCGGGGCGACCGTCGCCGGCCGGCCGCCGGGCCTCGCGCGCGTCGAGGACATGGTGGGGTTGTTCATCAACACCGTCCCGGTGCGCGTCCGGGCGACCGGCGAGTCCGTCGCCGAATGGCTCGGGGATCTTCAGCGGGCATTCGTCGAACTCCGCCAGTACGAGCACACGCCGTTGGCGGAGACGCGGCGGTGGGCCGAACTGCCCGGAAACAGCCCCCTCTTCGAAAGCCTGGTGGTCTTCGAGAACTACCCGCTGGACGAGCACACCGCAGGCAGTCCTCGAGTGGCCGGCGTCAGCTTCCGCGAGCAGACGCACTACCCGCTCACCCTCGTCTCGGCGCTCGCCGATCGGCTGACGCTGCGGCTGGCGTACGCGCGGAATCAGTACGACGAAGCGGGTGCGAGCGGATTGCTCGCCGAACTGAAGGACCTGCTGGCCGCGCTCGTCGCGAATCTCGACGCACCCGTCGCTGCGCTCGCTGCGCTCGCCGCGCTCGCGCCGGAGCGGGAAGCCGCCCTCCTCGCGAGCTGGAACCCCGCCCCGGCAGCGGTTTCCGCGGACGAAGGAACGCTGGTGGAACGCTTCCTCAGGCAGGCGCGCGAGCGGCCGGACGCCATCGCGGTGGTCTGGGGCGGGGAACAGTTCACCTACCGCGCGGTCGCACGCCGGGCCGCGGGGCTGGCAGAGCAGCTCCGCTCGGCCGGAGTCGGCCGCGAGGTGCTGACCGGGGTGCTCGTGGACCGCGGCCCGCAGCAGGTGATCGCCGTGCTGGCGTGTCACCTCGCCGGCGGAGCCTACGTGCCGCTGGACCCGGAGTATCCGCGGGAGCGGCTGGACTATCTGGTGTCCGACAGTCAGATCCCGACGCTGATCAGCACCGTCGACCTCGCCGACCGGATCCCGGACGGGCCGGCGGTGGTCTTCCTCGCCGGCACCGAAGCCGACCCGGCGCCGCCGCGGATCGACCCGGCCGACCTTGCGTACGTGATCTACACGTCCGGATCGACCGGAGAGCCCAAGGGCGTGCTGGTCCCGCATCGCAACGCGGCGCGCTTGTTCGACGCCACCCGCTCGTGGTTCGGCTTCGACGCCCGCGACGTGTGGAGCCTGTTCCACTCGGTCGCGTTCGACTTCTCGGTCTGGGAGCTGTGGGGCGCGCTGGCGCACGGCGGCCGCCTGGTGCTCGTGGACGACCTGACCCGGCGCACGCCCGCCGAGTTCGCCTGCCTCGCCGACCGGCAAGCGGTCACCGTGCTCAACCAGACTCCTTCGGCGTTCCTTCCGCTGACCGAGGTCGCCGGCGACCTGCCCAGCCTGCGCACGGTGGTCTTCGGCGGCGAAGCCCTGGCCGCCGACCGGTTGTCGCACTGGGCCGGGCTGCACGACCTGGACCGGCCCCGGCTGGTGAACATGTACGGCATCACCGAAACCACCGTGCACGTCACCGGGCACCCGGTCGGCGCGGCGGACCTCGACCCGGCCGCGGGCAGCGTCATCGGCCGTCCGATCCCGGACCTGCGCGTATACCTGCTTGACGAGAACCTGCGTCCGGTGCCGGCGGGCCGGACCGGCGAGCTTCACGTCGGCGGCGCCGGCCCGGCCCGCGGCTACCTTCGCCGCCCAGGGCTGACCGCGCAACGCTTCCTGCCCGATCCGTACGGCCCGGCCGGGACGCGCATGTACCGCACCGGCGACCTGGCGCGGGCGCTGCCTGATGGCACGTTCGTCTACCTCGGCCGCGCCGACGACCAGATCCAGGTCCGCGGCCACCGCGTCGAACCGGCCGAGATCGAGGCCGCATTGCGCGCCCATCCGCACGTGACCGGCGCGCACGTGCGGCTCCGCGACGATCAGCTCGTCGCGTATCTCACCGCCGGCGGCGAGGTCGGCGACCTGCGTGAGCACCTCGCGCGGCGCCTCCCCCGCCACCTCTTCCCGGCGCATTGCGTCGTGGTGGACGAGTTCCCGCTCACCGTGCACGGCAAGATCGACCCGGCGGCGCTGCCGGAACCCGGCCGCGAGCGGTCGGGAGTCGAGACGGCCGCACCGAGAACGCCGGTGCAGGAGGTCGTCGCCGGGGTCTGGCAACAGCTTCTCGGCGTCGAGAACGTCGGCATCCACGACGACTTCTTCGCGCTCGGGGGCCACTCCCTGATCGCCGCCCAGGTCCATGCCCGGCTCCGGGCGGTGTTCGGCGTCGACGTGCCGCTGCGGGTGCTGTTCGCGCATCCCACCGTCGCGGAACTCGCCGAGCACGTCGAAGCTCGCCGCGGCACGACCGCGGACCAGCGGCCGCCGCTGCGCGCGCAAGACCGCCCGGCGGACGTTCCGTTGTCGTTCGCACAGCAGCGCGCCTGGTTCTTCGAGCAGTGGGCTCCGGACAGCCCGCTCAACACGATCATCGCCGGCCTGCGGCTCACCGGCGTCCTCGACGTGGCAGCCGTTGCCGCGGGGCTGACCGTCATCGCCGCGCGCCATGAACCCCTGCGCACCGCTTTCGGCACCGGGGCCCCGTCGCAGGTGATCTCGCCGCCCGCGCCGGTGCCGTTGCCGGCGGTGGACCTCCGCCGCCTCGACCCGGCCCGGACCGCCGCGGTCGTCCGCGAGCTCGCCGCGTCCGAGGCCCGGCTGCGCTTCGACCTTCAGACCGGGCCGCTCGCCCGCGCTCGGCTGCTGCGCCTGGCCGAAGACGACCACGTGCTGTTGCTCGGCCTGCACCACACCATCGCCGACGGCCGTTCGCTCGAGGTCCTGCTGGCCGAATTGACCGAGCTGTACACCGCGCTCCGGGAACACCGCGAACCGGTGCTCCCGGAACTTCCCTTCCAGTACGCGGATTACACCCTGTGGCAACGGTCCTGGTTGGACAGTGCGACGCTGGAGCGGCAGCTCGCGCACTGGCGCGAGAACCTCGCCGGCGCGCCCGCGCTGCTCGAACTTCCCACCGACCGTCCGCGCCCTGCGGAGCTGGGATTCGACGGCGCGAGCCACGCGTTCACCGTGCCCGAACCGGTCCGGCAGATGCTGCACCAGGTGAGCCGGGAGATCGGCGCGACGCCGTTCATGACTCTGCTGGCCGCGTTCTCGCTGGTGCTGTCCCGCTACAGCGGCCAGGACGACATCGTGGTCGGCACGCCGATCGGACAGCGCCCCACCGAGGAAGCCGAACGGCTGATCGGGTTCTTCACCAACACCTTGGCCCTGCGCACCGATCTCAGCGGCAACCCGACCTTCGCGCAACTGGTCGCCCGGGTCCGCGAAGGGTGCCTGGACGCCTACGCCAACCAGGACGTGCCGTTCGAGCAACTGGTGGAAGAACTGCGTCCCGCACGGGACGCCAGCTACGCGCCGCTGGCCCAGGTGGGATGCGACTACCAGCGGGTGTCCTCGCCCGAACTCGGCTGGCCGGGCGTGCGCGTCCGGCCGCTTGACCCGCCGCCCGGCAACGGAACGGCGAAGTTCGACCTGGCGCTCGCCCTGGTCGAAAGCCCGGATTCGCTGACCGGCACGCTGATCTACAACACCGCGTTGTTCGAGCCGGCTACCGTCGAACGGATTGCCGTCGTGCTGCTCGACGCGCTCGCCGCCCTGACGACGGAGCCGAACCGGCGGCTGCGCGACGCGCCGCTGCTGTCCCCTGCCGACCACGACCTGCTGACCCGCCGGTGGAACCACACCCCGGCCCCCGCGGCGCCAGCCCTCGGATTCGCGGATCTCGTTGCCGCACAGGCCAAGCGCAGCCCGGACGCGGTCGCGGTCGCGATGGGCGGGCATCAGCTCACCTACGCCGCGCTCGACGCGCGCGCCACCCGGCTGGCCCAGCACCTGCGGGCCGCCGGAGCCGGACCGGACGTCCGCGTCGCGGTTTGCCTGGAGCGTTGTCCCGAACTGGTGATCAGCGTGCTGGGCATCATGAAGGCGGGCGCCGCCTACGTGCCGCTGGACCCGACGTATCCAGCCGACCGGCTGGCATACCTGGTCCAGGACAGCCGCGCGCAACTGCTGCTGTCGCAACGGGACCTGCTGGACCGGTTGCCTCGGCACGAGAACGTCCTGCTCCTCGACGAGCAGTGGCCTGCAATCCGCGCGGAGCGCGACGACACCCCGCTGCCGCCGGTTCCGCTCGACGCCGTCGCGTACGTCATCTACACCTCCGGCTCCACCGGCCGTCCAAAAGGGACGATGGTGCCGCACCGCGGCATCGCGGCGCTCGCCGACGCGCAGGCGGGCGCGCTGGAGGTCGGCAACGGGAGTCGCGTGTTGCAGTACGCGTCGCTGAGCTTCGACGCGTCCCTGCTGGAACTCGTCATGGCGCTGCCGTCCGGCGCGACGTTGTGCCTCGCGCCGCGCGAGCGGCCGCTCCCCGGCCCGGATCTCGTCCAGCTCCTGGACGAGCAAGCGGTCACCACGGTGATGCTGCCGCCGTCCGCGCTGGCGGTCACCCCGGACGCGGCGCTGCCGGCTCTGACCACCGTGACAGTCGGCGGCGAGGCGTGCTCGGCCGACCTGGTGCGCCGATGGGCCCCCGGCCGCCGGTTCCACAACCTGTACGGGCCCACCGAGGCGACCATCTGCACCGTCATGGCCGAATGCCTGCCGGGTGCGCCGGTGGCGATCGGCAGGCCGATCCCGGGCAGCACCGCGTACGTGCTCGACGCCGAGTTGCGTCCGGCGCCGATCGGCGTCCCCGGTGAGCTGTGCCTCGGCGGGGACGGCCTCGCCCATGGGTATCTTGGCCGGCCCGGCCTGACCGCGGACCGTTTCGTGCCGGACCCGTTCGGGCCGCCCGGTGCGCGGCTTTACCGCACCGGTGACCGGGTGCGGTTCCGTGCCGACGGGACGCTCGCGTTCCTGGGCAGGCTGGACGCCCAAGTCAAACTGCGCGGCTTCCGCATCGAGCCGGGCGAGATCGAAGCCGCGTTGCGGAGCGTCCCGGACGTGGCGGACGCGGCGGTGGTTCTGCGCGAGGACCAGCCGGGCGCGCCCCGGTTGGTCGGGTACGCGGTGGCGAACACCGGAGTCACGACTGACGAGCTGCGCGCGGCGTGCGCCCGCGATCTGCCGGAGTACATGGTCCCGGCCGCGTTCGTGGTTCTCGACGAGTTCCCGTCGCTGCCGAGCGGCAAGCTCGACCGCGGCGCGCTGCCCGCGCCCGGCGCGGACCGTCCGGAACTGGCGGTGTCGTACGCCGCGCCCTCCACCCGGACGGAGCGCACGATCGCCGACATCTGGGCGAAGGCGCTCGGGCTGGATCGAGTGGGCCGCGACGACGACTTCTTCGCCCTCGGCGGCGACTCGATCCTGAGCATCCAGGTGATCACCCAAGCAGCCAAGACGGGTCTGCGGATCAGCCACAAAATGCTCTTCCAGAACCGGACCGTGCGCGCCCTCGCGTCCGCCGTCGAAGAAGCGGCCCCGGCGGCGGCCGGCTCCGGCGCTCAGGACGCGGTGTCCGGCCTGGCCCGGCCGACTCCGATCCAGCAGTGGTTCCTGGACCAGCACCTGCCGACACCGGAGCACTACAACCAAGCGCTGCTGGTGCGTCCGCGCCGTCCGCTGCACACCGAAGCGCTCCGTGCGGCGCTGCGCGAAGTGGTTGCCCACCATGACGTCCTGCGGTTGCGCGTGACGTCCGGCACCACGCTGGACATCGCCGCCCTGTCGGACGCGGCGCCGGTCCAACTGACCGTCGCCGGACCGGCGGACGCGGAAACCATCGCCGAAACGGCCGCCGAGGCGCACGCGGGCATCGACCTGTCCGCGGGCTGCCTGCTTCGCGCTGTCCACATCAGACTCGCGGACAGCGAACGGCTGCTGCTGGTGGCTCACCACCTCGCCGTGGACGGCGTTTCCTGGCGGATTCTTCTGGAGGACTTGGCCACCGCTTATCATCAAGCGCTGCGCGGTGCGCCGCTCGCGCTCCCGGCCAAGACCACCGCCTTCCGGGACTGGGCCGCCGGTCTGGCCGAGCACGCGAACCACCCCGAGATCAGCGTCCAGATTCCCTATTGGACAGACGTGCTGGTCGACGCGCGGACCCCAGCCCTGCCGACCGACGCGGACCTCGACCCGGCGGGCGACACCTATGCCGCCGCCGGTTCGGTGACCGCCGAGCTCGACGCCACCGCCACCGAAGACCTGCTCCGCTCCTCCGGCCCGGCCAGCGCGCACGAACTGCTGCTGACCGCGCTCGGCCGCGCACTCTGCGACTGGACCGGAAGCGACCGGGCGGTGGTGGACGTGGAAAGCCACGGCCGGGACGCCTTGTCCGGCATGGCCGGGACCGCCGACCTGACCCGCACGGTCGGCTGGTTCACCGCGATCTACCCGCTCGTCCTTCCGGTCACCGGACCGCCGCGGACTGCGGTGCGCAACGTCCGCGAAGCGATCCGCGCGCTGCCGGACGGCGGTCTGGGCTACGGGCTGCTGCGGCACGGACGCTCCGACGCCGCGACCGAGCGGCTGCGCGCGCTGCCCGGACCGGAGGTGTGTTTCAACTATCTCGGCCAGGTGGACCAGTCCTTCGCGGGCGACTCGCCGTGGCTGCCCGCGGAAGAAGACACCGGGCCCGGCCAGTCGCCGGACGTCCCGAGGCGGTACCTGATCGACGTGGTTGCGCTGGTCGCCGACGGCCGCCTCCGGATCACCGTGACGCACGGCGCGCTGCACCGGCGCGAGACGGTGGCCGGCTTGCTCGACGCGCTCCGCGCGCACCTGCGCACGTTGCTGGCCGCCGTCCGGTCCGGATCCGGCGACGCGCTCGTGCCGGCGGACTTCCCCTTGGCCGACCTGGATCCGGCAGCGCTCGACCGCCTCGCCGCCGCGACCGACGGCGCGGTGGAAGACGTCTACCCGCTTTCGCCGATGCAGGAAGGGATGCTGTTCCATACCGTCCGCGAGGACGGGCCCGGCTCGTACGTGGTGCAGATGGCCGCCCGGCTGACCGGGAAGGTCGACCCCCGCCGGTTCCGCGCCGCCTGGCAGCGGGTGCTGAACCGGCACGCGGCGCTGCGCACGTCGTTCCACTGGGACCGGCTGCACCGTCCGCTCCAGGTCGTGCACCACACTGTGCCCGTCGCCGTCGACACGGTGGACTGGCGGGCGCTGGACCGCGCGGAACAGGTCGTGCGCAGCGCGGAATTCCTGGCCGCCGACCGGGAACGCGGGTTCTCCCTCACCCGGCCGCCGCTCATCCGCCTCACCCTGCTCCGGCTGGCCGACGAGGAGTGGGAACTGGTCTGGACCCATCACCACCTGTTGCTGGACGGCTGGTCGATGCCGCTGGTCGTGCGCGAGCTGTTCGGCTGGTACGAAGCGCTCGACGACGGCGCCCCGGCGGTTCCGGCCGCTCCCGCCCGCCCGTACCGGGACTACATCGCGTGGCTGCGGGACCAGGACCCGGCGGAGGAGTTCTGGCGCGCACGGCTCGGCGGCTTCGCCGCCGCCACTCCGCTTCCGGCGCGCACACCCGGCAGAACCGGGAACGGGTACCGCACCGCGGAGATCCGGCTTCCCGAGGACGCGACCGAACGACTGCGGCAGTTCACCCGCGACCTGGGCATCACGACCAGCACACTGGTGAACGCCGTCTGGGCGGTGCTGCTCGGCCGGCACAGCGGGGAGGAAGACGTCGTGTTCGGCGTGACGGTCGCCGGCCGCCCGCCGGAACTGCCCGGCGTCGAGTCGATCGTCGGCCTGTTCATCAACACGCTGCCCGCGCGCGTCCGCCTGCCCCGGCGGCAGCCGGTCGGCGAGTGGCTGCGAGAGCTGCACCAAGACCTGCTGGAAATGCAGAGCAACGCCTACAGCCCGTTGGTGCGGATGCAGGCCTGCAGCGCGGTGCCGCGCGGCAGCAGCCTGTTCGAAAGCATCGTCGTGTTCGAGAACTACCCGGTGGACGAAGCCGCGGGCCAAGCCCTCACCGGGGTCGAAGCACGCCAGGTGCACGCCGTCGAGCAGACCGACTATCCGCTGACCTTCAGCTCCGCTCCCGGCCCGCGGCTGCTGCTGTCGCTGCTCTACGACAACGGCCGCTACAGCGCGGATGCGGCCGAAGAGCTGCTCGCCCAGCTGCGGCACCTGCTGGCCGAGTTCGCGAAACACCCCGGTCGACCGGTCGGCCAAGTGTCCGTTTTGGACGACAACGCGCGCTGGGCGGTGCTGTCCCAAGGGATTTCCCAGGTCTCCCCGGCGTCCCAGGAGCGTCCGCTGCACCGGCTGGCCGAGGAGCACGCCGAGCGCACGCCGGATGCGGTCGCGGTGGTCGCCGACGACCGGCAGCTCACCTGTCGTGCGCTGAACGCACGCGCGAATCAGCTGGCCCGGGTGCTGCGGCGGCACGGCGTCGGTCCGGAGACACGGGTCGGGCTGCTGCTCGACCGCGCCCCCGGCCTGCTGGTCGGGTTGCTGGCGGTGCTCAAAGCCGGCGGCGCGTACGTGCCGCTCGACCCGGACGCGCCTGCGGACCGGAATCACCGGCTGATCGGCGACGCCGGAATCCGGCTGCTGGTGTCCGACCAGGACCTGAGCGATGCGCCCGTGCCGGCAATCCCGGTCAGCGCCGGCGGTTCCGAGTCCGCGGAGAACCTTCCCGGCACGACCTTGCCGGACAGCCTCGCCTACGTCGTGCACACCTCCGGTTCGACCGGACGTCCGAAGGGCGTGCAGGTCAGCCACCGCAACCTGAGCGCCGCCGCGGCCGCCTGGCGCACTGCGTACGCGCTGTCCGAAGAGGATCGGCACCTCCAGATGGCGGGCGTGACGTTCGACGTGTTCACCGGCGACGTCACCCGCGCGCTGAGTTCAGGCGCGGCTCTCGTGCTGTGCCCGCGCGAACTGCTGCTCGACCCGGCCGCGCTGGCCCGGATCCTGGACGAGCAGCAGATCACCGCGGCCGAGTTCGTGCCAGTGGTGCTCCGGCACGCAGTGGAGGCCGTGCAGTCGTCCGGCGGCCGGTTGCCCGCACTGCGGTTGCTGGTGTCCGGCGCGGACGCTTGGCCGGCGCGCGATCGCGCGGCCGCCGCGCGGATCGGCGGCGAGCACACCCGTGTCATCAACTCCTACGGCGTCACCGAAGCCACTGTCGACAGCACGTGTTTCGACGGCGATCTCACCGAGGCCGGCGACGCGCTCGTCCCGGTCGGCCGTCCGCTCGGCGCTACCAGGGTGTACGTACTGGACCGGTCCGGCGCGCCGGCGCCGCTCGGCGCGCCCGGCGAACTCCACCTCGGCGGACCGCAGGTGGCCCGCGGGTACGCGGGTCTGCCCGGCCTGACCGCTGAGCGGTTCGTGCCCGATCCGTGGGGCGGTCCGGGCGACCGGCTCTACCGCACCGGCGACCGGGCCCGCTGGCGCCCTGACGGCGAACTGGAGTTCCTCGGCCGTCTCGACGAGCAGGTGAAGCTGCGCGGCGTGCGGATCGAACCAGGCGAGGTGGAGGCGGCGCTCGCCGCGCATCCGGCCGTGCGCGCCGCGGCCGTCGCGGTCCGGGCCGATGCTCGCGGGGAACCCCGGTTGGCCGGTTACGTCGTCGCGGACCGCGACGACGCTCTGCTGGCGGAAGTCCGCGCGACGGCTGCGCGACGGCTGCCCGCGTCGATGATGCCCTCCGTTCTCGTGGTTCTGGACGCCTTGCCCCTGACCGCGAACGGAAAGCTCGACCGGTCCGCGTTGCCTGCCCCGGAGGCGCCCGAAGCCACCGAGGATTACGACCCCCCGGAAACGGCCGCCGAACGCGCGCTCGCCGAGGTCTGGGCGAAAGTGCTCGGCGTGCCGCGAGTGTCGGCGACCGACAGCTTCTTCGCCCTCGGCGGCGATTCGATCGTCAGCCTTCAGGTCGTGGCCCGGACCCGCGCCGCGGGCTGGGCCGTCAGCCCGAAGCAGGTGTTCGACCACCAGACTGTCCGGGCGCTGGCGGCGGTCGCGGTCCCGGCCTCGCCCGCGTCGCACGCCGAGCAAGGCGTGGTGAGCGGCTCGCTACCGCTCACTCCGGTCCAGGCGACGTTCTTCGCCGAACAGCACCCGGCCCCGCACCACTACAACCAAGCGGTGCTGCTCCGTGCGCGCGGTCCGATCGACACCGAAGCCCTCGAACGGGCGTTGCGCCTGGTGGTCCGACATCACGACGCGTTGCGGATGCGATTCCGGCGCACCGAAGACGGCTGGGCGCAAGAGCAGGCCGGGCTGTCCGGACTGCCGGCGCGACTGCTCACCGTGGAAGACCTCGTCGCGGCCGACGATCCCGCCGCGGCGGTCGAGGCCCGCGCCGCCGCCGCGCAGCGCACCCTCGACCTCGACGCCGGGCTGCTTCTGCGCGCGGTGTGGTTCGACCTCGGCACCGACCGTCCCGGCCGGTTGCTGCTCGCGGTGCACCACCTCGCGATCGACGGCGTCTCGTGGCGAATCCTGCTGGAGGACTTGGCCCACGCGTACACCCGGGAGCGCGACGGGGCTCCGGTCGAGCTGCCGCCCAAGACCACGGCGTTCCGGGACTGGGCGCGGGCGCTCGCCGAACACGCGCACAGCGACGAGATCGGCGCGCAGACCGGCCACTGGCTCTCCGTCGCGCGAGCAGGGGCCGAATCCGGTCTCCCGCTGGACCTGCTGCCCGAGGCGGACGAGGGTCTGGAGGACGTCAACACCCGGGCCCAGCTGGCCGCGGTGACCCGCGAACTGGACGAGGAAACGACCCGGCTCCTGCTGCACGAGGTGCCCCCGGCATACCGGGCCCGGATCGACGAGGTGCTGGTGACCGCGGTCAGCTCCGCGATCGCGGGCTGGGCGGGCGAGCCCTCGGTGCTGGTGGACCTGGAAGGCCACGGGCGCGAGGATTTCGGGGCCGCGCTGGACGTCTCCCGCACCGTCGGGTGGTTCACGAGCGTCTACCCGGTCCTGCTGACGCCCGATCCGCACGACCCGGCGGCCGCGCTGCGGCACGTCGGGCAGCGGATGCGTGAGGTGCCGCAGCGCGGCCTCGGCTACGGCCTGATCCGCCATTCGCGCACCGGAGACCCCGCCGCGGCACAACTGGCGGACCTGCCGTCCGCGGCGGTCTGCTTCAACTACCTCGGACGGCTGGACGCCGGATTCGGCGGGGCCGGGCCGTGGGAGCCGGCCGCCGAACCGGAAGGTCCGGGCCAGGACGCCCGCGCACCCCGGCCGTACCTGCTGGAGGTCGACGCCATGGTGCTTTCCGGGCGGTTGCGGTTCACCTGGTCCTACAGCGACCGCCTGCACACCGAGGCGACCGCCGCCGGGCTCGCCGACAACTGCGTCGCCCTGCTGCGGACCCTGGTCGAGCGCCGCCGCGACGCGGAGGCGGCGGGCTGGCCGGCCCCCGACGTGACCGGGGTCGCCTTAGCCCCCGGCGAGCTGGACGACCTGCTCGCCGGTTTCCGGACGCCATGACGATCTCCCCAGGAGCGCCGCCAGCGATGCCCGAGCAGACCACCGTCGAGAGCATTCACCCGCTGTCCCCGCTGCAGCAGGGCATGTTGTTCCACGCCCTCTACTCCCCGCACGACGACGTCTACGTCGAGCAGTTCAGCTGCCGCTTCGACGGGCCGCTGGACGTGCCGGCGTTCCGCGCCGCCTGGACGGGCGTCGTGGCTCGGCATCCAGCGTTGCGCACGTCGTTCCACTCTCTCGAAGGCGAGCAGCCGGTGCAGGCGGTGCACCGCGCCTTCGAGCTGCCGTGGACCGAACACGACTGGCGGACCGTCGAACTCGCTCCGGACCGCCTGCCTGAGTTCCTCGCCGCGGACCGGGCGGCGGGCATCGACCCGGCCGCGCCGCCGCTCCACCGGTTCTCGCTGCTGCGGGTGGCCGACGACGCGTACGTGTTCGTGTGGACGCACCACCACCTGCTCCTGGACGGCTGGTCCATGCCGCTGGTGCTGAGCGAAGTGGCCGCGAGGTACGCGGCGCTGCGCCGCGGCGAGGACGCGGACCTCCCGCCGGTGCGGCCCTATCAGGACTACCTGACCTGGCTGGCCGAGCAGAATCAGGCGAAAATCGAGGAGTTCTGGCGCACTCGCCTCAGCGGGTTCGCCACCGCCACCCCGTTGCCGCTGCGCGCCGCGGAAGCGGTGCCGGCGCAAGGATTTCTCTCCGTCGAAGAAGTGTTTTCCGAGGAGTCGACGGCGAAGCGGATCGCAACCGCACAGGCCGGCGGGCTCACCATCGGCACCGTCGTACAAGCAGCGTGGTCCTTGGTGCTCGCCCGGTTCAGCGGCGTCTCGGACGTCGTGCACGGCGCCACGACTTCCGGTCGTCCGCCGGAACTGCCGGGCGTGGAAGACATCGTGGGCATGTTCATCAACACGCTTCCCGTACGCGCCCGGGTCGAGGGCCGGCGGCCGGTCTTGGAATGGCTGCGCGAAACACAGGCGGACTTCGCCGCCGCACGCGGGCACGAGCACATCTCCCTGGTGCGTGCGCAAGGCTGCAGCGATGTGCCGCGCGGCGAGCCGCTGTTCGAAAGCCTCGTCGTGGTCGAGAACTTCCCGATCACCGCCGCGGCGGACAACGCTTTCGACGGCGTCGCTGTCACCTCGGTCCAGGCCACCGAACAGACCAGCTACCCGCTGACGGTCGTTGCGCTGCCGGGGCGTTCGTTGCGGTTGCGGCTGCTGTGCGACCGGCGCTGGTACACCGAAGAGACCGCCCGCGCGGTCGTCGGGGCGCTGCGAGCCGCGGTGACGGGCCTGCTCGAAAACCTGGACCGGTGCGTGAACGACGTGCCGATCATGTCCGACGACGCAGCAGCGGCACTGGTCCGGAAGTGGAACGCCACCCGCGGCGACTACCCGCGCGACCACAGCGTGCCCGCTCTGGTCGCGGAACAAACTGCACGCACCCCCGACGCCGTAGCGGTCGTGCACGGCGAACAGCACCTCACCTACCGCGCGCTGGCCGCCCGCGCCGCCCGCCTGACTGGCGCGTTGCGCGCGCTGGGCGTCACGCCGGGTTCCTGCGTGGGCGTCTTTCTCGAGCGCTCCTCCGAACTGATCACCGCATTGCTCGGCACTCTCCGTGCCGGTGCGGCGTACGTCCCGCTCGCTCCTTCCTACCCGGCACAGCGCCTGGCGTTCATGGCTGAGGACAGCGGAACCTCCGTCGTTCTCACCGTAAAAGAGTTGCAGCACAACGTTCCAGACGGAGTGCGCACCCTGCTCCTGGACGATCCCCGAACCTGGCCGACCGGCGACGAAGCGGCGGTCACGGCAACCGCGAATGCGCCCGCGTACGTGATGTACACGTCCGGTTCCACCGGAACTCCCAAGGGCGTCACAGTCCCCCACCGGGCGATCGTCCGGCTCGTCCGCGACACCGATTACGCTTCGCTGCGAGCCGACGACCGGATCGCCTTCGCGGCTACCACCGCCTTCGACGCGGCGACCTTCGAGCTGTGGGGAGCCTTGCTGTCCGGTGCCGCAGCGGTGGTCGTGGCGAAACAGCAGGCACTGGACCCGGTCGGCTACGCGGCGCTGATCCGCGAGCAGGCGATCACGACGCTGTTCATGACCACCGCGTTGTTCAACCAGTTCGCCGCAGGCGCGCCGGACGCGTTCGCGCCGATGCGCCAGGTGCTTTTCGGCGGTGAGGCCGTAGATCCGGCCGCTGTCCGCACGGTGCTCGCCGCTGGCGCGCCGCGGCGCCTCCTGCACGTCTACGGCCCGACCGAGAGCACCACCTTCGCGACCTGGCACGTGGTCGACGCCGTGGGCGATCAGGACCGCACAGTGCCGATCGGCACTGCGATCGCCAACACCACCGCGTACGTGCTCGACCGTGCGGCTCGGCCGGTGCCGGCAGGCGCGGCCGGCGAACTGTGCCTCGGCGGAGACGGCCTGGCGCACGGCTACCGCGGTCACCCTGCACAGACCGCGGACCGTTTCCTGCCGGATCCGTTCGGGCCGCCGGGAAGCCGGCTCTACCGCACCGGCGACTTGGTCCGCACCCACGCCGACGGCGCGATCGTCTTCCTCGGCCGCACCGATCACCAGGTCAAGCTGCGCGGCTTCCGGATCGAACTGGACGAGGTGGCCGCCGCCCTGCGCGCAGCCGACTCGGTCGCCGACGCAGCAGTCCTGCTCCGCGAGGACGTCCCCGGCAATCCGCAGCTCGTCGCGTATGTGACCGGAGCCCCGCCGCTGGCCGAACTGCGCGCCCACTGCGCCCGCACGATGCCCGACCACATGATCCCCGCCGTGTTCGTGCCGATGCCGAGCCTTCCCTTGACGGACAACGGAAAGCTGGACCGCAAGGCCCTCCCCGCACCCGAGTGCCGCGCCGACGACCCCGACCCCGGCTATGTCGCGCCGCGTCCGGGCACCGAGGAACTGGTCGCCGAACTGTGGGCGCACGTACTGCACGTCGACCGGGTGAGCCGGGACGCCAATTTCTTCGATCTCGGCGGACATTCGCTGACCGCGACTCAGTTGCAGACCCGGCTGCGCCGCGCGTTTGCCGCGGACGTGCCGCTCCGCGCCATCTTCACGGCCGCCGACCTCGCCGGTCTCTCCGCTGAAATCGACGCGCTGCGCCGCGACCAGGCCGTCGCGTCGGAGCCTCCGCGCCCGGTCGACCGAACCACGCCGTTGCCGCTGTCATTCCCCCAGCGGCGGCTGTGGTTCCTCGAACAGTGGGAACCGGGCACCGCGCTCTACCACATTTCCGGCGCGCTTCGGCTGCGCGGGAGACTCGACGTGCCCGCGCTGCGCGCTGCCTGGCAGGCCGTCGTCGACCGGCACGAAGTACTGCGCACCCACGTGTCCGCGACGTCAGCGGACGACCCCCGGCAGACCGTGGCCTCGCGGATGCCCGCCGCTATCCCCGTGGTCGACCTGACCGCCGCAGAAGCGCGGGAAGTCGTGCGAGCCGTGCTCGAAACGCCGTTCCGACTCACCGAGGGCCCGTTGTGGCGGCTGATGCTGGTCCGCACGAGCCCGGAGGAGCACATCTTCGCGCTCTGTCTGCACCATCTGATCGCCGACGGCGAGTCCATCGGCTTGCTCCTGCACGAACTCGGCGCGCAGTACCGGGCGCGCGGCCGCGCGGATCTGCCCGCGCTGCCCGTGCAGTACGGCGATTACGCGGCATGGCAGCACCGCACCCTTACCGACGACCGGCTCGCCGCGGACCTCTCCTACTGGCGCAAGACGCTCAGCGGGCTCCCGTCCGTCACCCTTCCCACGGACCGGCCGCGCTCGGCCGACGCCGGTGCCGAGGCCGCCCGCTGCGCCGTCGCGCTTCCGTCCGAAGTGGACGGAAGGCTCGGCGCGCTCTGCCGGCAGGCGGGCGTGACCCGGTTCATGGCGCTGTACGCGGCCTTCGCCGCCGCGCTGGCCCAGACTCGCGACCTCTCCGAGGTCGTGGTCGGCACCCCGACCGCCAACCGCGACCACCAGGAGCTGGAGGGACTGATCGGGTTCTTCGTGAACACCCTGGTGCTGCGGCTGGACCTCGGCGGCGACCCGGCGTTCCGGGACCTGCTCGGACGCACCCGGGAAACCTGCCTCGGCGCCTACGCGCACCAGGCGGTCCCGTTCGAGCGCCTCGTGACCGAACTGGCCCCGGACCGCGCCGCCGGCCGCCTGCCGCTGTTCCAGACCTGGTTCGTCGTGCAGGACGCGCCGGCCGCGGCCGAGGCGTTCCCCGGCATCGAGGTGTCGCCGGCAGGCGACCCGGACCGGCTCGCGCGTTACGACCTGCGGCTCGACGTGCAGCGGTCCGGCGGCGAAACGCGCGCGGTGTTCGAGTACAAGTCCGCCCTGTTCGAACCGGCGGCGATCGCGCGGCTGGCCCGCCGGTTCGTCACCGTGCTCGAACTGGTCACCGCCGACCCGGAGATCCGGTTGTCGGCGGTGACCCGCCGGCTGGCCGAGTCCGAAGACCGGCTGCGCCGCGAACGCAAGAACGGGATGAGCCTCGCCGGGCTGCACCGGCTCAAGAACACCCGGCGCGCGGACGCCCCGGAGCGAAGGGGCCGCACATGAGCGCGACTGCCTGCCCGGTACCGCGCCCGAACCTCGGCCCCGTGACCGGTGAAAGCCGCGTTCGCCGCCGTCCCGCCCCTAGCCCTGCCCAGGGGCCCGTACAGAAGAGGGTGCACTAGTGACTGCCACCGAGGGCTACCCGCTCTCCCCTCAACAACGCCGCCTGTGGGAACTTCAGCGCAGCGGCCCGTCGCCCTATCGCAGCTGGTGTGCGCTCCGGCTGGCGGCGGGCACGACCGCCGAACAGGTCGCCGCGGCGCTGGCCGAAGCGGCGGCGCGGCACGAGATTCTCCGCACCGAGTTCCGGCGCCCGGCCGAGGCGTCGATCCCGCTGCAGGTCATCGCCGACACCGCGGACCGCCTGGAGGTGCCCGTGCACGATCTGCGCTCGGTGCCCGCCAACTCGCGGGACGAGGCATACGCCGCAGTGAAAGCCGCGTTCACCGGGACACTCGGCACCGGCGCACTCAATGCTGCCCTGGTCCTGCTGACCGACGACGCCCGCCTGCTGCTGCGGCTGCCCGCCCTCTGCGCGGACGAGGCATCGGTGCGAGTGCTCGCACAGGAAATCAGCGACCGGCTCATCGGCGCCGGTGCGGGGACAGAACCGTTGCAGTACGCGGATTTTGCCCCGTGGCAGGACGAACTGCTCACCGCATCGGAGTTCGACCTCGAACGGGAGTATTGGCAGCAGCGGCTCGTCGCGGCGGATCTGCCCTTCGCCCGCACGTCCAGCGCGGGCTTCGCCCCGGCCGCGTTCTCCGTCGACCTCGGCTCGTCGCTGGGCGAGGCGGGCCCCGCCGTCGCGCTGGCCAGCTGGCATTTGCTGCTGCGCACGCTGACGGGGCAGGACGAGCTGGCGATCGGCGTGCGGCTGCCGAACCGGGTGGCGGACGAGATGGCCGGTGCGATCGGCCCGTACGAGAAGTACGCGCCGTCGCTCGCCCGGCCGCAGGCCGGCGAAACCGTCGCCGGATTCGTCGCGAAGGTCGCGGGCGAACTGGCCGAAATGGCGGATTGGCAAAGCTATTTCGACCAGACCCGGTGGGCCGCCGGACTCGACCGGACCGGCGCGATCGCGGCGGGCTTCGACTGGCGCCGCGGCGAATCCGGCGTGCTCGAAGAGGCCGAAGCGATCACCGAACGGTTCACCGTCCGGCTGTCCGGTCGCGAATACGACGACCGGACCCGGCTGTCCGTCTGGTTCGACTCGTCCGTCGTCGACGCCGCCGACATGCCGTTCCTCGCCGAACAGTACGTCGCGGTCCTGCGCTCGGTCCGCAGCGACGGCGCACAAGCCGCGCTCGCCGTGCGCGTGCCAGCCGCCGCCGGGCCGGCACCGGCCCGGCAGGCTGACCCGGCACCGCCGGTCCACCGCCGGTTCGAAACGCACGCCCAGCGCGATCCCGGTGGCATCGCGGTGCGCTGCCTGGACGAATCGGTCACCCGGGCGGAACTCGACGCGCGCGCCGACCGGCTGGCGCGCAGGCTGCTGGCCGCGGGAGCCCGGCCCGATACGCCGGTCGGGCTGTGCCTGGACCGTACCGTCGACCTGGTCGTCGCGGTGCTGGGCATCCTGAAGAGCGGTGCGGCGTACCTGCCGCTCGACCCGGCCGTACCGCTGGCCCGCCGGCGCGCCATGCTGGACCAGGCCGGTGCCCGGGTGGTCGTCGCCTCCGCCGGGCAGACCGGTCTCGCCGGTCCGGACCGGGCACTCGTCACCCCGAACGGTGCTGAAGCACCGGCCGTCGCGCTGCCCGCCGCCGGGAATGCCGACGCCCGGCTCGCATACGTGATCTTCACTTCCGGCTCCACCGGCGCTCCCAAAGGCGTCGCGGTGAGCCACGCCAACCTGGCCGCCTACGTCGACGACGTGACCGCTCGCCTCGACCTGTCCGGCGGCGCGAGCTACGCCATGCTGTCCACGCCGGCCGCCGACCTGGGCAACACCATGCTCTTCGCCGCCCTCAGCACCGGCGGCACGCTGGACCTGCTGCCGGCCGAGCACACAGCTGACCCCGCGCGCCTCGTCGCGCATCTGCGCAAGCATCCGGTCGACTGCGCGAAGATCGTGCCGTCGCATCTGCGCGCGCTCCTCGACGCACCCGACGCGGCCGCGGTGCTGCCCACGCGGTGTCTGGTGCTCGGGGGCGAGGCGGCCGACTGGCAGCTCATTGCCGACGTACGCCGTCTCGCGCCGGACTGCCGCATCCTCAACCACTACGGTCCGACCGAGACTACGGTCGGCGTGCTCACGCACGAGCTGCACCCGGACGATTCGCGGGCGTTCCGCACCGTCCCGCTGGGCACCGCGCTGCCGCACAGCCGGGCCGAGATCCTGGACGAACGGCTCGAGCAGGTCCCTTCCTGGGTCGCGGGCGAGATCCATCTCGGCGGCGCCGGCGTGGCCCGCGGCTACCTGGGCCGTCCGGGTCTGACCGCGGACCGCTTCGTGCCCGACCCGTTCGGGCCGCCTGGCGCGCGCATGTACCGCACCGGCGACCGCGGCCGCAGGCTTGGCGGCGGAATCACCGAATTCCTCGGCCGCGCCGACGAGCAGCTGAAACTCCGCGGGTACCGGGTGGAACCCGCGGAGATCCAAGCCGTGCTGTGCACCCATCCCGCGGTCCGCCAGGCCGTCGTGACGCTCCGGGAGGAAAGTTCGACGCTGGCCGCGTACGTGGTCGGCCCCGGCGCCGAACCCGGGCAGCTGCGCGAGCACTGCGCCGAGCACCTGCCCGACTACATGGTGCCTGGCGCGATCCTGGCGATCGAGGCGATCCCGTTGACCGCCAACGGGAAAATCGACTACAGCGCGTTGCCCGCCGCCGGGCCCGGCGCGGTCGCCTACCAGCCGCCGCGCACCCCGGACGAGGCGACGTTGGCCGAGATCTGGCAACAGGTGCTCCGCGTCCAGCGGGTCGGCCGCGACGACAACTTCTTCGCGTTGGGCGGCGATTCGATCCTGGGCATCCAAGTCATGTCGCGCGCAGCCAAGGCGGGCCTCGCGGTCACCCCGAAACTGCTGTTCCAGCATCCGACTGTCGGCGAACTGGCCGGCGTGGCCACCGCGGCGGACGGCAGCGCGACCGGCGCGGAGCAGGGCCCGGTCACCGGGGCGGTGAAGCCCACGCCGATCCAGCGCCGCTTCCTCGCGCAGCGACTGCCCGCCCGCCACCACTACAACCAGGAAGTCCTGGTGGCGCTGAAACAGCCGCTCGATCCGGAACCGCTGCGGATCGCGCTGCGTGCCCTGATCGACCACCACGACGCTCTGCGCGTCCGGGTCCGAGGCGACGAACTCGACCTCGCCGGACCGCTGCCCGCCTCCGCCGATCCGCTCGTCACCGTCCGACTGGCCGACCTGCCCGCGGCCGATCGGCGCAGTGCGTTCGAGAAGGCCGCCGAGCACGCCCAAAGCTCGCTCGATCTCGCCTCCGGCTGCGTGTTCCGGGCCCTTCTGGCCGATCTCGGCGACGACGGGCACCGGCTGCTGCTGGTCGCGCACCATCTCGGCGTCGACGGAGTGTCGTGGCGCGTCCTGATCGCGGACCTGGTCGCCGCGTATCAGCAAGCGGCGGCCGGGACTGCGGTGCAACTGCCGCCCAAGACCGTCTCCTACCGTGCCTGGGCGGAGCGGCTCGCCGAAGAAGAAGACCGCCACGCCGCGGAAATCCCCTTCTGGACGGACCTCCTCTCCGGCCAGTCCGCGCCGCCGCGCTCCGGTGAGAACACCTATGGCGTTTCCGAGACCGTCACCGTCACTGCGGACGAGGACACCACTCGCGATCTCGTGCGTTCGGCTGGCGCTACCTCGGTCCCCGCGCTGCTCCTGGCCGCGCTGGGCCAGACGCTCACCGAGTGGTCCGGCGCGCCGCGGATCGTCGTCGACATCGAAAGCCACGGCCGGGACGCACTGGCCGACGACCTCGACGTGTCCCGGACCGTCGGATGGTTCACCGCCATCCACCCGGTGGCGCTCGACGCTGGAGCCACCGCACGATCGGTCAAGCAGTCTCTCGCCGAAATACCCGCCAACGGCGTCGGATACGGCCTGCTGCGGTACGGAACCGACCCTGCGGCCGCGGCGCTGCGGGCCATGCCCGAACCGTGGGTCCGGCTCAACTACCACGGTCAACTCGTCGCCGACCCGGCCGCCGACGCCCTGTTCGACACCGCCCCGGAGAACCCTGGCCCGTCCGCGGACCCGGCCGGCGTCCGGCCGTACCTGCTGGACCTCACCGCCGCGGTCGCCGGAGGCCGCCTCCGAGTGGACTGGACGTATTGCCCGGCCGTGCACGCGCCGGACACTGTGCGGACACTGGCCGAGGCGTTTCTGAGCCGCGTGCGCGAGGAGGTCTCGCACGGCGGCGCAGGCTGGACGCCCGCCGATTTCCCGCTGGCCCGGCTGGACCAGGGCGCGCTCGACGCCATCGCCGGCCTGCTGGACGAACTCGGCTGACCGGACGCGGCGGCCGCTGCCGGAGCGGCCGCCGCGTCCGGGCGCTCACGCCGACCTGGGCGAGCCCGCCGGGTCCTCGCCGAATCCGGCAGCCAGCCGGTACACCCGTTCCGGCGCGCCGACTTTCCCGTAGCGGCACGACACCTGCAACGAGCCGATCTGCGCCAGGTAGCGCACGTAACGCCGAGCCGTGACCACGCTCATCCCGGTCGAATCCGCGATGTCCGCGGCCGACACCTCGCCGTCGGGCGCGCTGCGCGCCACGTCGATGACGCGATCCACGGTGATCGCCGATATGCCGTTCGGCGGATCGATGCCCGGATCGATGCTCATTTGTCCCCAGCTCCTCGTCGCTCGCGTCGCGAGGTCGATCGAAGGGCGCCGCGCGTCCCCCGCGCCCGGTCGCCGACCATCGATTGGCTGCACGCCACCACATCCGGCGGACCGCCCAGATTCCGCCGGAGCAGGCGCCTGCACCCCCAGACCCCCTGATCGCATACGATCCTACGCCGCGAATATAAACGGCCGTCAACCCCGCAAACGCAGTCTCCTCCGCCTGGAATACGCGAAGCGGCCGAGCGCGGAGCCGAGAAAGCGCGCCTGCCACCGCATTCGCGCAGATCCCCCGGCGAGTCCGCGCCAACGGAATTCGGCCGCATCGTTCGCGAAATGCAGAACAAAAGCAAGAAGACGGTAAACTACACTCGGTAATACCGACCAGATCGGACATAAGACGATCAGAACTCGGAGAACTTGAGCGCCAGGAATTGCCCGCTTCGTCGGTGAAATCCCTTTCGGACGGTCGTTTTGCCGCACACTGCCGTCCCGTCCTCGGCAGCCCTCGACGCCGCCCGCCGAGCGTTGATCTCCTCCGGTGAACACTGGACGACACCGCCGGAAACACCGGAGAAAGACACGCGCGATGCGCCGAGCGCGATCAATAAGCCCGGACCAATCAGTCAACCGGACCGGCGATACGGGATGCCCCAACAACGCACTGGTCCCGTTTTACGCCGATCGTTCGAAATGGTCATTGCTTGACCATCCGGCAAACGGCGCAATGATTATGACCCGATTAATCCGGCCCGCTTCGGCGAACCGTCGCCGGGTGCGAACCACCCCGAACCTGATCGGGCCGCGGCGGCCAAAACAGCGTTGCCGCTCGGGCGATAACCGCATCTGTGCACGTACTCTGCTCCGCTGTTCGGCGGATGCCGGAAAAGCACCGCGGTCTCGAACGGCGTTCAGTGTCCGCGCCCGCCAGGTCACGTTCGAGCCGCGTTGTCGCAGATGCACCAGCCACGCCTCGACCGCGCTGCGGGACACGGGCGTGCAAACTGTGGTGTTGCCTTAAAATTTCACGCTGACTGGTGCAGGCGCCAAAGGCGGTCTTCGGCCGGCCGCGTGGGCGGCAGGGATCACCTGTGCCACAGCTGAACAACGCCCGTCCGGAGCAGAGCCGGGCCACCACCACGCGGCGCGGGCGGACGTTCCGTGCAGCGAGCCGATCCTGTGGCCTTCCTCGTCCGGCCGTAGTCCCCGCGCCCAGTACCGCCCCCCCGAGTGCCGGAGGCCAGCAGTCCGCGTCGAAACGTCGGCGAACCAGGGCCTCGGCTGAAGACATCACCGCGGCGAAGCCATGCATCGGCCTCGCCGTCCGTCGCGGACCTCGCGACCTGCTTGCCGACTCCGACGAGCTGAGTTCGTGGAGGTGCACTTCGACGCTGAACTGTGGATCTGGGACGCCCGGCGGACCGAAACCTGGACCTTCGTGAGCTTGCCCGGCGACATCTCGGACGAGATCCGCGAGCTGGGCGGACCGCGCCGCGGGTTCGGATCGAGGCGCGTGCTGCCGGTCAAACGCGCGGTGCGGAAGGCCGAGAAGCTCGATCCTGGGGACGTCGCTCAGGTGACCGTGACGGTGCTCGATCTCTGATTCCGGCGGAGCTGGCTTGATCATTGCGGCGAGCCGTGGAGCGTTGGCCGGGCAGGAAAGGGGAGCACGAACTGCAGAGGATGTCCCGCATGGACTCGTGTCGAGCCACGCGGTGCGACGCCCTCGGCCAGGTGCCGCGGCTCGGTCTCGGGCGCGCCGTCATGGCCGACGGCGTTCTCGACAGACCCGTGAGCCGGGCGCGGGTGTGCCCGGCTCAGTTGCCCCACGCAGGGCTGTCGTTAGGCGGGTAGGGAGAACTCGACGCGCCCTTCACCCATTCGTCCACGTCCTGCCGGTCCCACGCGAGCAGGATCTCGGCGTTGCGGATGCAGAGGCCGTAGTCGAGGTTCCCGAACAGGCGGCTGACCGTCAGGTGCTGGTTGAGCTGCTGGTATCCCTTGCCTGTCTTGTATTCCATCTGCACCGTCGTCTGCAGGCGCCCGAGGCGGAGGTTTCCGTTCACCACCGTCAGGACTCCCTGGTGCACGTTGCTGTTCTTCTCCTGCAGCCCCTTGTTCTCCACCGCCAGCTGGCCGATCTTCTTGATCGAATTGACGATGCCGGTGAGCGTGTCCGGCGTGACCAGCCCGCCTACCAGCTGGGTCACCGCCGAAATCACCGGCGACAGGGAAAGCGACGAGATGGACACGCTGCGGCTGTCTCCGGTGATGCCGGTGAGGAACGGCATGGTGGTGAACTGGTTTCCGAAGACGATCCACCGGAACAGATCGAATATCGTGGACGATTGGTCGAAACGAGCTGAATCCGCGGTCTTGCGCATGATCGTGGCGGCCACCGACTGCCACGAGCCGAAGGGGGCCAGCGGTCCCAGGCTGGGCAAGCCGGTGTTGTCTCCGCCGCAGGCGTTGCCGACTCCTGCTTCCTGGTTGAGGTCGCGGCTGTCGCAGCCCAGCACGTCCGGCCTGCCCTCCGCCCACACGGCGATCTCGAACGCTTCCCGCCGCGACTGCTCGTCGCTTGAAGTGCCCACGGCCGGCTCACGACGCTCGCGCGGCGTACTGCTCGCGCGAATCGCAGATCAGGCGCTCGATGTCGTGCACCGTCCGTACCTGCGGGATCGCCTCGAAGCCCAGGTTGACCCGGAAGCCGAGCTCGACCGCGCCCACCAGGCTGAGGACCTTCATGGAGTCGACTCCGGGCAGCTCTGCCACCGTCGTGGTGTCGTCGAGCTCCTCGCCGCCGAGTTCCAGCTTTTCGCGGATCAGGGTGTACAGCTGCTCTCGCTCTCGCGGGGGTAGACGGGTGTCCATGGTTGCTCCTCCCAAAGGGGTGCTCAATGCGCTCCGGAAAGCGCGCCGCGGTGGAGAAATCCCTGCAGATACTGCTGTCGTGTCTTGTTCCGGCGGACTTTGCCGCTGGACGTCTTGAGCAGTTCCCCTGGCGGCACCAGGAGGACGTCGGCCACGGGCAGGGACAGCGTCGTCTGGACGCGGATGCGGACCCGCCTCGCCACCGCGGTGGCGTCGCCGTCGCGGAGTTCGGCGACGATCACGACCTCCTCGGTCGCCCGGCCGGGCCGGGTGAAGGCGACGACGTTGCCCTTGCGCAAGCCGGGTACCTCGGCCGCGGTCCATTCCACGGTCTGGGGGTCGTGGTTGCGCCCGTTGACGATGAGCAGGTCCTTCTTCCGGCTCGTCACGTAGAGGATGCCGTCCGCCAGGTAGCCGCAATCCCCCGTGCGGAGGCCGCGAGTCGTGAAGCTTCGCCGAGTTGCTTCCGGGTCCTCGTGATAGCCCGCCGCCACGCTCGGTCCTTGGAAGACCACCTCGCCGATGTGCCGTTCCGGGAGCGGATTCCCGTCGTCGTCCACGACGAGGACGCTGTGGCCCGCGACGGGACGTCCGCACGGCACGAACGCCACGTGCTCTTCGGAGGCTGACGCTGGTCGTGCGAGGTTTCCCGCGTGGTAAGGCTCCTTTTGGATGACGTCTGGGGCGAGCGGGACTCCGAGCTCGCCGAACGAGATCGCGAGCGTCGCCTCTGCCATGCCGTAACACGGGACGACCGCCCCCGGACGCAGTCCGGCCGTCGCGAAGTGCGTCGCGAAGGACCGTAGTGTCTCGGGGTGGTTGGGTTCTGCGCCGCAGCCCACGACTCTCAGACAGGACAGATCCAGTTGCCGCAACTCGTCGGCCGGGGTGTGCTTGATCGCCAACGCCAGGCCGAAGTTCGGCGCGAAGGTCACGGTCGCGCGGTGACGGCTCACCGTTTCCAGCCAGAGCCTCGGCGAGAGCGCGAAGCGCAGCGTCGGCAGGAAGGTCACCGGGCAGCGCGCCAGCAGCGGTGCCAGCACGAAACCGACCAGCCCCATGTCGTGGTACATCGGCAGCCAGCTCACGCCCCGGTCGCGGCCGCGGTCGAGGCGAAGGGCGCCGATGATGGCCGCGCAGTTGGCGAGCGCGCTGGCGTGCGTGACCCGCACTCCCTTGGGGGCCGCCGTGCTTCCCGAGGTGAACTGCAGGAACATCACGTCCTCGGGAAGGATCTCCTCGGGCTGGGGCGCGTTGCGCGGCAAGGGTTCGGCGAAGAGGTCCTCCGGATCGAGGACCTGCATGCCGGCCACAGCGTGCACGAGCGGGTTCAGCAAATCTGCGAGG
Organism: Amycolatopsis sp. CFH S0740; assembly: GCF_004522315.1. Classification (NCBI taxonomy): domain Bacteria; kingdom Bacillati; phylum Actinomycetota; class Actinomycetes; order Pseudonocardiales; family Pseudonocardiaceae; genus Amycolatopsis; species Amycolatopsis sp. CFH S0740. Next base: position 129,574 of record NZ_SDLS01000007.1, read on the forward strand.
CTGCGGGGAATCAGGAGAGCGCGTGCTCCCGCGGCGCGGAGGATGTGCGCGGAGTCCTCGCAGTACGCCTCGAACTTGCCGAGGCCCATCGGCGGGCTCATCGGGACCGGGACGACGCCGACCGAGACCGCGCCCAGGAAAGCGAGGACGAATTCCTGCTGCTCGGGGACGATGAGCGCGATGCGGTCTCCCTTGCGCAGGCCGCTCCGGAGCAGTTGCCGCCCTCGGCGCAGAGCTTCCCTCGACAGCCCTGCCCAGCTCGCGAAGTGCTCGTGGGCGAAGGTGAAGCCCCCGTCCGGATGGCCGAGGTTGTCGGCGAGGACTTGGGCGAAGGTCGATGCCGTTGGGCGCTCGGGAGGCCGCGGTTGCGGGAACACCATGGGACCTGCCTGGGGTCAGGGGCTCCCGGGGCCGCGACCCCGGGAGCCCGCGGAACACGGGACGAACCGGCTCAGTGCTTCCAGGCGGGGCTCTCGTTGGGCGGTTTCGAGGAGCTGGCGGTGTCCTTCTCCCAGTCGTCCACGTCCTGGCCGTCCCACTTGAGCAGCGTGTCGGCGTGGCGCTTGCACTTCTCGAAATCGAGGATGCCGTAGCCGCGGTAGACGTAAATAGTCTGATTCAGCTGCTCGTACCCCTTGCCCGATTTGTACTCCATCTCCACCGCGGTCCGGACGGCTCCGAGGTACAGCGAGCTTTGATGCCGTGACAGGACCCCGACCTGCTGGTTGGAGTTCTTCTGTTTTCTCCCCTCGTTCTCGAGCGCGAGCTGGCCGATCTTCTGGATGGTGGTCACGATGCCTTGGAAGTTCTCCGGCGTCATGATGTTCTCGACCAGGTCCGACACCGCTTCGACGGCCTTTTTCAGCGACGTCTTGCTGATGGACGCGTCACGGTTGTCGAAGGTGTAGGTGAGGAAGAACGGAATCGTGGAGAATTTCTGCAGGAAAACGCTCCACGCGACCGGGTCGAATTTCTCGCTCCCCGGGTTGAAGCCGCTGAGCGTCACCGCCCGGTGCACGATGGTGCTGCCGACCGACTCCCACGAACCGAACTTCGACAGCGGACCCAGGTCGGGCAGCAGGCTGTTGTCCCCCGCCGCCTTGTTGCCCACGCCCTGGGCGTTGCTGTCCGCGTCGAAATCCTGCAGCGCGGACCTCGCGGCGGCCTCCAGTTCGGGGTACGACGTCTGCCACAGCGCGATCTCCAGGGCCTCCCGGCCCAGGTGGGACTGGCTGATCTCGGTCATGACTGCTCCTTGTCCACGGGTGACGGATGAAATGTTCGCGGCGCGGAATCGCGGAAAACGCAGGGAGGAATATTCCACTGGAACGGCGGGTGCGAACCGGCGAGAATCCAGCGAAATAAACGTGCTGCCAACAGTCGGAGCGGGTGGATCTGCCACCGCGAACGCGGGCGCAGTGGTCTATTCCATGACAACACCTCTCCGCGATTTTCGATCCGCCCGCGCCTCAGCGCCGCGAGGAAACATGCTCCGCCTCCGGGAGAGGCCGGCGAAAGGCCATTGCCACGAATGCCAGGAAAAACATCCGTCCGAGTGCTCGCCGACTACCGGGCATCGCGTCGCCCGGTTTCCCCGCCCCTGGCTAGAATTCATCAGATCGAGCCCCTCGCGGGCCGTTCCCCGGCGACATCGCGAGATATCGCTCCGCGAAAAACTCCTCGATCGCACACGACGGACACCCCGGGCGCACACGCGTAATTCGCTCGGGTTCGCAATGCATATTCCGGCGGGCTCCCCGAATCGGAGCAGGGCCTGCTCCAACCGAGTGGCCCGCCACGGGGCTCACGGGCTCGGCGGGCCTCGCGCGGCCCCGCCGAGCCCTTCAGCAGCGGCTCAGGTGTGCCCGCCGAGCTGGATCATCTCGACCCGCTTCTCGTCGTCCAGCACCCGGAAGGTCGCGCGCTGCTTCCCGCCGAGGCGGATCTGGAACTGGTTTCCGCTCAGCTGCTTGTAGTTCATGTCGCCCGCTTCCTCGGCGGCCTTCTTCGGATGCCACTTGTTGTTGTGGATGTAGTTCTGGAACGTGTCGAATTTCGCCTGCTCGGCCGCGGTCAGCGGCTGGTTCCCGAACCGCATGTCCTGTTTGCTGAACGTCCACTTGCAGTCGTTGAGGCCGAGCGGGTCGACCAGCAGCGTCGGGTTGCTGACGTACATCTGGGCGTTCGTGCCGCCGGTCAGCCCGACCGGGTCGGCGCTGAGGTAGCGGGCGAGGGCCGGGTCGAAGTAGCGGTGGTAGTTGTAGTGCAAGCCCGTCTCGGCGTCGAAGTACTGGCCGGGGAACCGCAGCGGCGTGACGTCGTCGCCGCGGCCGGATTCCGCGCCCCAGATGGTGCGCGGTCCGCTTCGGGCGACGGAGCCGTCCAGGCCCACCAATTCGGTCGGCGTTCCCACGAGGTCGGTCACGATCGCGTGGTAGCGGCGGTCCACCACCTGCTGCGGGGTGTTCGCGTCCAGCACCTTCTCGCCCTGGATCAGCGGCAGGTCCGTCTCCGGTTCGAACTCCCAGTTCCGCAGCCGGCGCAGCCCGCCAGGACCGCGGTGGTGCTCCTCCGCCAGCCGGGACCCGTCCCAGGTGAAGTCGACCTGTTCGACGACCTCGCCGGTGGCCGACAGCCGCTGCTTGGCGGTGCGCCGCCGCATCGCGTCGTAGCGGTAGCGCCAGCGGTGTCCGTCCACTGTGGTCACCGCGACGAGCCGGTCGTCTGCGTTCCATTCGTACTGTGCGGTGCGCGCGCCCGGGCTGATCAGGCGGATCAGCCGTCCTTGAGCGTCGTGCTCGTACTGGTTCGCCCCGGCGCGGACGATCCGGTTTCCGGCGAACTCGCGCACGCCGGAGTGCGGACCGCTGACCGCGGACGAGTTCGCCGCGACGACGTTGCCGGTGCCGTCGTAGCGGTAATGCTCGGTCCCGGCCGTTCCGGTGACGCCGGTGATCCGGCCGAGCGCGTCGACGTCGAACCGGCGGGTGCCCGCCAACGCGTCGTCGACCGCCCTGAGCGTGCCGTCCGCCCGGTAGTCGTACGAACGTCGTTGCTGCGCGGCGTAACCGCCCGACAGGGTTTGCGCGGCGAGCGTGCCGACCGCGTTCCAGTGGTGCCGGATGACCGTCGTGCCCCACGAGCGATCGGATTCGCGGCCGAGCAGGTCGCGCCCCAGCGTCATGGAGTGCCCGTCGACCCGCACGCCGACGAGGCTTCCCGCGGCGTCGAAACTCCACTCGCTGGCGGTGCCCGAGGGCAGGATCCGCTTGACCCGCCTGCCGAGCGCGTCGTACTCCGAGCGCAGCACCCGGCCGTTGCAGCTTTCGGCGAGGACGCGCCCGCAAGCGTCGTAGGTCCAGGTCAGCTCCGTGTCGGCGTTGACCGCGCGGACGACCCGGCCCGCCCGGTCGTAGTCGTAGCGGCTCGTGCTGTCGCCGGCCTGCTCTTCGACCAGCCTGCCCAGCGCGTCCCAGCCGAACCGGGTGGTCTCGCCCGCTCCGTTCACGCGGCTGACGAGCTGGCCCGCCGCGTCGTAGGCGTAGCGCAGCACCCGGCCGTCGAAATCGGTTTCCTCGACCAGGTTCCCGGCCGCGTCGTACCGGCAGCGCCAGTAGTTCCCGCGCTCGTCGCGCACGGAGACGAGGCGCAATTCGGTGTCGTAGCCGAATTCCAGCCGGGTGCCGTCGGGGCGTACTTCCGCCGCGGGCAGGTCGAAGTGGGTCACCTCGGTGACCGTCGACTGGCCGAGGGCGTCGACGTGGGTGCGCAGGTTGCCCTCGCCGTCGTAAATCCACCGTTCGGTAGTTCCGTCCGGCAGGGTCTGCCACGCCGGTTCGCCGCTGACGGTCCACCCGAGTCGCGTGGCGTTGCCGAGGGGATCCACCACGGCTGAAATACGCCCGAAACCGTCGCGCTCGAACCGGGTGGCGGCGCCGGTCGCATCGGTGACCGAGATCGGCAACCCGGCCGCGTCAGTTGTCACGGCGCGAACCCCGCCGAGCGCGTCCGTGATCGACGACAGGTGCCCGTGTTCGTCGTAGCTGTAGCTGGTGGCCTGTCCCGCCGGGTCGATCAGGCGCGTGAGGTTGCCGCGCGCGTCGTACTCCCGTCGGGTGACCGCGCCGTCCGGCTCGATCACCGTCACCGGAAGGCCGAGGTCGTTGTACTCGGACCGGGTCTGCGTACCGTCCGGCCGCGTCACCGCCACCGTGTTCCCGGCCTCGTCGTACTCGTACCGGGTCACCCGGCCCAGCGGATCGGTGCGCGCGAGCAGCCGGTCGACCTCGTCCCACTCCGATCGGGTCTCGTTGCCCGCCGGATCGATCTCGCGCAGGGTTTGCCCGCGTTCGTTGAGGTGGTACGCGGTCTGCTCGCCTAGGGAGTTCGTCCACCGCGTCACGCCGTCCGCGTAGGACAGCGAGCCGCTGAAGAATCCGCCGGAACCTTCAGCTCGCACGACGCGGCCCTCGCCGTCGTAGCTGTAGCGGTACCAGGCTCCGTTGCGGTCGGTCCAGCTCGTCATCCGGCCTTCGCCGTCGTAGGCGAACCGCAGCGGCGCCCCGGAAGCGTTGACCACCTCGGTCAGCAGGCCGTGCCGGTAGCCGTACCGCAGCAGCTGCAGATCGGCGCCGCCGTCGGCACCGCACAAGTGAAACGCGCTGATCAGCCCGTCCGCGGACTCGACCCGCACGCGGTACCCACCGCTGTGCCGGACCTCGGCGAGCGTTCCGGCGTCGTCGCGGACGAACTCGACGCGGTGCCCGTTGCGATCGGTGATCGCCCGCAGCGGCAGCACCCGGCCGCCGCGGCCGAAGTGCAGCGTCCGGCCCTCGTCGGGGAGAGTGATCGTGTACCCGTCGCCGGTCAGCGCGAGCCGCCGCCGCGGTCCGGCCAGCGGCATGGCGTCCGGCGCCGGGTGCGGGTAGAACAGCAGCGTGCCGTCGTCGGACGCGAACGACACGCCCTCGTCGTCCACCTCGATCCGCTGGTCCACAGTGGACGCCCAGTTCGGGCCGAAGGACTGCCCCGCCCGATACGACGAGAGGTGCACCCGCCGCAGCACCAACGGGAGCACGCCCGCCAGTTCGACGTCCGTTTGCGGCAGCACCACGTCGCCGCTGGCCACGTCGATCGGATCGCCGCAGGTGTTCAGGTTCTTGTCCGGCACGCGGTCCTGCTGCGGCCCGCGGCTGTTGTCCCGGATGTTCGAACCGGAGCCGCCGCGCGACCCGGAACCGCCGCCGTGCGAGCCGCCCCCGGACTGGCCGCCGCCGGGAGAGTGCACCGGAGCGTCGTTGCCGCCGCCGCGGGTGCCGTCGGTCTCCGGTCCCCGGCCGCCGGAACCGCCGCCGTGCCCGCCGGAGTTCGCCGGCGGGGAATCCGCGCTGGAGGTCGTCGTGCTCTCGTTCTTGCCGCCGCCCTTGCCCGGCGAACCCTTCGGGGTTTCGATGTCCTTCGGCTTCGGACTCGGCTTCGGCTTGCCGCCCTTGATCCCCTTCAACGCCTTCCCGGCGTCGGCGAACAGCGTCCCGGCCTTCTTCAGCAGCGGCATCAGCGCCTTGAGCGCCTTCACCAGCTTCGTGGTGACCTGGCCGATCTTCGACGCCGTCTTGGCGACCGCCGAGATCACCTGCGGCACGACCCAGGTCATCCCGATCCCGAGCGTGAACACGACCTGCAGCGCCCACGAGATCAGGTGCCCGACGAGGTCGGCGATGGTGTCGCGGACAAGAGACCGGACCGCCGCGACGATCTCGCCCGCGGTCTTCACCCCGCTCGCCGCGCCCTCGCTGCCCTTCTGCGCGCTCGCGATCAGGGCGGAGGTGTCCTCGGCCTTCTTGCGGTAGCTGTCGGCCGCTTCGCCGTGCCAGTCCTGCAGATCCTTCTTGACCAGCTCGGTCAACTCCGCCGAGACGCTCTCGAGCTCCTTCGCGACGTTGGTCCAGGTCGCGGCCTGGGACTTGATCTCGTCCGCGTTGCCGGTCAGCGCGTCGAGAGCCTCCTTCAGCGGACCGACGTGCTCCATCAGCCAGCCGACCCCGGCCGCGAAGATCGCGCCGAACGGGTCCATCACCGCGGTGAGCACGTCCAGCGCGGTCCCCACCGCGCCGATCGCGACCGCGGCCCAGTTCTTGCTCTCGATCGCCTCTTTCAGCCCCGTCGCGTCCTCCAGCAACGGGACCCCGGCCATCGCCGAAGTCTCCTTCACCGGTGCGACCAACGGATTACTCATGCGACGTACAACCCCCTTGCGGCCGGGCCCGATCCCGGCGAACTCCCCCGGAAACCTAGCGGCACCCGGCAACCGTCCGCCCGCGGCACCGCGAGTCCCTGCCCGAACGAAGTCCCGATGTTGCCCGAGCACCGATCCGGCCCGCGCTGACACCGCGCCTGACACGGCCGCCTCTCCGGCGTCTGAGCCGTGACAGCTGCGTGTCCGCCCAGCAGGCGAATGTGGTCACAACAAACCGCCAGACCAGCCAGGGAGACCGGAAATGTCCACGTTCACCACCCCCAACCCCATCACCGCCGCGCTGACCACCGCGGGGGCTCGCGTCCGGATCACCGCGGGCGAGCGCGCCGAGACCGTCGTGCGGGTGCAGCCGGTCGACGCCGCGAACTCGACCGACGTGAAGGTCGCGGAGAAGACCAAGGTCGAGTTCGCCGACGGCGTACTCGCCGTCAAGACGACCAAGTCCGGACGCCAGACCGGTTCCGTCGATATCGCGATCGAACTGCCCGCCGGGTCCAAGATCGTGCTCAACACGGCTTGGACCGAGGTGCAGGCGGACGGCGCCCTCGGCGACTGCGAGGTCAACATCGGCTCGGGCCAGGTGCAGCTCGACCGGGTCGCCGCGTTGCGCGGGAACCTCGGCGCGGGCGGGCTCGCGGTCGGGCACGTCGGCGGCGACGTGGTCATCGAGGGCAGCGCGGCGGGCCTGCGGCTGGGCGAGGTCGACGGCGAGATCCGGTACCAGGGCACCAGCGGCAAGGTCTGGATCGGCCACGCGCGGTCCGACGTGGACCTCGGCGGGTCGAACGGCAGCTTCGACATCGGCACCGCGGACGGGAGCGTCGTCGCCAAGGCGGCCGACTGCCCGATCCGGATCGGGCGGGTCACGCGCGGTCAGGTGGAGCTGTCGAACGCGGCCGGCGGGATCGAGGTCGGCGTCAGCGCGGGCACCGCCGCCGACGTGGACGCGAAGAGCACGAAGGGCGCCGTGCGCAACACCCTCGGCACGCCGGAGAGCCCGCGCGGCACGCTCAAGGTCCACGCTCGCACGCGGCTCGACGACATCGTCGTCTATTCCGCTGCCTGACCACCCGATCGGATGGCAGGATCGGACGGGTGCAGATCAAGATCCTGGGTCCGTTCGAGGTCCGCGACGGCACGACGGCCGAGGTGCCGGGCGCGCGGTTGCGCGGGCTGCTCGTCGCCCTCGCGCTCCGGCCGGGCCAGGTCGTCCCGAAGGCGTCGCTGATCGACTGGATCTGGGGCGAGCAGCCGCCGGCCGACGCCGCGAACGCCTTGCAACGCCTGGTTTCCCGGCTGCGCAAGGCGCTCCCGGGCGCCGTGGTCGAAGGACTGACCGACGGGTACCGGCTGGCGATCGACGCCGACGCGGTCGACGCGGTGCGCTTCGAGCGGCTCGTCGCCCAGGCCCGCGACCACGGGCCTGGGCGGCTGCGCGAGGCGCTGGAGTTGTGGCGCGGTCCGGCGATGCAGGACGTCGGATTGCAGGACAGCGACGCGTTCGACGCGGCGGCCACGCGGCTGGAATCACTGCGGCTGACGGCCATGGAGGACCGGTTCGAAGCCGAGCTCGATCTCGGCGGCGGCGCGGATCTCGTCCCGGAGCTGACCGACCTGGTCGCCGCGCACCCGGTGCGGGAAAGGCTCGTCGCCGCGCTGATGCGCGCGCTCGCCGCCGCGGGCCGCAACACCGAGGCGTTGCAAGCGTTCCAGCGGATCAGGGAAACGCTGGCCGACGAACTGGGCGCCGACCCGTCGCCCGAACTGTCCGCGCTGCACGTCGCGTTGCTGCGCGGCGAGGTGGGACGGCGCGAGGAGACCCGCAAGACCAACCTGCGCGCCGAATTCACCAGCTACATCGGGAAAGAAGCCGATGTAGCCGCGGTCCGCGACCTGGTTTCGCGGCATCGGCTCACCACCTTGACCGGGCCCGGCGGCTCGGGGAAGACCCGGCTGGCCACGGAAACCGCCCGCACGCTGGTCTCCGGCCTGCACCACGGCGCGTGGCTGGTCGAACTGGCCGCGGTCGGGAGCGGGGACGACGTCGCGCAGGCCACGCTGTCCGGGCTCGGCCTCCGCGACGCGCTGCTCGGGGAAGCGTCCGCCGCGGACCCGGTGGACCGGCTGGTCTCCGCGATCCGGGACCGCGAAACGTTGCTGGTGCTGGACAACTGCGAACACGTCATCGAGTCCGCCGCCGCGCTCGCACACCGGCTGCTCGGCGAATGCCGCGGACTGCGGATCCTCGCGACGAGCCGGGAACCGCTGGGGATCACCGGCGAGGCATTGTGGCCGGTCGAACCGCTCGCCCGCGCCGAGGCCGTCCAGCTGCTGCGCGATCGGGCGACGACGCGGAACCAGGACCTCGCCGACGACCGGACGCTGGTCCGCATCTGCACCGCGCTCGACGGGATGCCGCTCGCGATCGAACTGGCCGCGGTCCGGCTCCGCACGATGTCCGCCGAGCAGCTCGCGGACCGCCTCGACGACCGGTTCCGGCTGCTGACCGGCGGCAGCCGCACCGCTCTTCCCCGGCACCGGACGCTGCGCGCGATGGTCGACTGGAGCTGGGAACTGCTCAGCGACGGCGAACGGCTCGTGCTGAGCAGGCTGTCGGTGTTCGCCGGCGGCGCGAGCCTCAAGGCGGCGGAACGGGTCTGCGCGGGAGAACTCGTCGACGAGTACGAGGTGCTGGACCTGCTCGCCGCGCTCAGCGACAAGTCCCTGCTCGTCGCGTTCGGCGAAGGCGCGCCGCGGTACCGGATGCTCGGCACCATCAAGGAGTACAGCGCCGCACGCCTCGCCGAGGCCGGGGAGACCGAGCTCGCCCGGCAAGCGCATCTCGCGTACTTCACCGAGCTGGCCGAAACCGCGGAACCCCGCCTGCGGCGCGGCGAGCAGCTGGAATGGCTCACCGTTCTCAAGGCAGAGCACGACAATCTCGTCTCGGCCATGCGCGGCGCGCTTGCCGCGGGTGACGCGCATGCCGCGATGCGGCTCGCCGCAGCCTGCGGCTGGTACTGGTGGCTCGTAGGCCGCAAGGCCGAGGGCATGGAACTGATCGCCGCCGCGATCGCGATTCCCGGCGAGGTCCCCGACGGGACCAAAGCCATCGTGTACGCGCTGACCTCGATGTTCGCCACGTCCGGCCCCGGCGACATGCCGGAAGCCGCGCAGTGGATCCACAAGGCGTACGAGTTCGGCAGACACGGCCGGCACCTGCACGCGGCGCTGCGGCTGGTGGTGCCGCTGGAGATGATGCTGCGCGACACGGATGCGCTGCTGCCGGCGTGGGAGTCGCTGCTGGACGACGAGGACCCGTGGGTGCGCGCGTTGTCCCGGCTGCACATCGGGAAACTGCGGATGATGCTCGGCCAGGACTGCGAATCCTGGTTCGACGAATCGCTGGTCGAGTTCCGGGTGCTCGGCGAACGGTTCGGGATCTCGTTCGCGCAGACCGAACTGGCCGGTTGCCTCGCCATGCGCGGCGAATTCGGCGAGGCGAGCGAGCATTTCGACCAGGCGATCGCGGTCGTCGCCGAGCTGGAGGCCCTCGACGACATCGTCCAGCTGCGCATGCGGCAGGCGCGGCTGCACTGGCTCGCGGGCGACAAGGACGCTTGCGCCGCCGCGGTCGCCGAGGCGGAAAGACTCGCGGAAGGCGTCACGTGGCCCGGGACGCTGGCGTCGCTCGCCCTCGTCCGGGCGGAACTGGCGCGGTGGAACGGCAACGCGCAGGACGCTTTCGACCAGTTCGGCCACGCGATGAGCCTGCTCGGCGACGAAGCGCAGCAACCACATCTGCGCGCCGCGGCTCACGACTTGCACGCCTGGTTCGCGACCGATCTTGAGGAGGCGCGCGAACACCGTGCCGCTGCTTGCGACGCGGCGGCGGAAACCGGACGCGCGCCGGAGATCGCGCAGGCGGTCGTCGGGGTCGCCGACCTGGCATTGCGGCGCGCGCAGTACGAGCACGCCGCACGGCTGCTGGCCGCGAGCGCGCAGGTGCTCGGCCGGAAAGACCTGTCGAACCCGGACGTGCCGCGGATCGAGCGGGAGGCGCGCAACCACCTCGGCGACGCGGCGTTCGACCGGGCCGCCCGGGAAGGCTCTGCGGGTGTGTGGACCGACCTGGTCACGGAGCCGCTGACGCGGGCCTGATCCCGTGTCAGCGCCGTGACGGCTCGGTGTCTGGGCGCTCGGAGATCGTGGTGACATCAAGCCACCACGAGAGGATTTCCCGATGAACCAGCAGGTTTCCCCGGTCAACGGCCTGCCGATGGACCGCGACGCACGCCCGTTCGACCCGCCGTCGGCGATCACCGCGCTGCGCGAGACCCGCCCGGTCAGCCCGATGCTCTTCCCCGACGGCCACGAGGGCTGGCTGATCACCGGATACGAGGCGGTCCGGCAGGTCATGTCCGACGCCCGGTTCAGCAACCGCCTCGACCTCGGCGTGGTCCACGTGCCGTACGAGACGCCGGGCATGCCGGTCGCCACCGAACCGTCGCCGCAGATCCCCGGGCTGTTCATCAGCATGGACGCCCCCGACCACACCCGGTTGCGGCGCAAGCTCACCGGCGCGTTCACGGTCAAGCGGATGAAGCAGCTCGAAGACGGGATCATCGCGATCACCGAACAGCAACTGGACGCGGTCGCGCAGCTCGCGCCGCCGATCGATCTCGTGCGGGAGTTCGCGCTTCCCGTGCCGTCGCTGGTGATCTGCGAACTGCTCGGCGTTCCCTACGCCGACCGCGAAACCTTCCAGGCGAACTCGTCGAAGTTCATGGAGCGCGACGTCAACCTCGAAGACAAGATGGCCGCGTTCGGCGCGATGATGGGCTACCTCGGCCAGCTGTGCACGGACAAGCGCGCGGAGCCGGGCGAGGACATCCTGTCCGACCTCGCCCGCGACGAGGACCTCAGCATCGAGGAACTGACCGGCATGGCGTTCCTGCTGTTGCTGGCGGGGCACGAGACCACCGCGAACATGCTGTCGCTCGGAGCCTTCGCGCTGCTCGAGCACCCGACGCAGCTGGCGGAACTGCGCGCCGACCCGACGCTGTTCGGCAACGCGGTGGAAGAGCTGATGCGCTACCTGTCGGTGGCTGACATCTTCTACCGCTACGCCACGGAGGACATCGAGGTCGGCGGCGAGACTATTCCGGCCGGCTCGACTGTGGTCGTCTCGCTGCTCGCCGCCAACCGCGACCCGAAGCATTTCGAGGACCCCGACACGATCGACCTGCACCGCAAGGTCCGCGGGCAGGTGGCGTTCGGCCATGGCGTCCACCAGTGCCTGGGACAGCAGCTGGCTCGCATCGAGATGCGCGTGGGGTTCGAGGGGCTGTTCCGGCGTTTTCCGGACTTGCGGCTCGCGGTTCCGGCTGGGGAGGTGCCGTTGCGGACGAACATGAATATCTATGGGGTGCACGAGCTTCCGGTCACCTGGGGCTGAGCGAGCGCCACGTTCACCATGGCGCCGGGCGTCAGCCGCGCAGTGCCGGGCCGATCCAGCGGCGCACCAGGTCGCGCAGTTCGTCGTCGGTCGCCGGTGGTGTCGACGGGTATTGCAGGAAAGACATGAACAGCCGCATCAGGATCTCGGCTAGTTGCTGGAGTTCGGCGTCGGTGTGCACGCCGGCGGCGGACCAGTCGGCCTCGGTGTCGCGCAGGATTCGCGCGCCGAGGGAGAAGGACGGCGGCGTGGCGGTCCCGGCCGTGAAATAGTCGGCTTCCCCGGCCTGCAGGAGCAAACCGAGGTAGGGCTCGTCGGGCAGGCTGCGGACGGCGAACACGACGGACTCGACGGCGATCTCGACCGGGCTGTCGAACGCGGACAGGTGCCGCCGCATCCGTTCGGCGAACTCCTCGGCTCCCGCGTGGGCGACGGCGCGCAGGATTTCGGCCAGGCCGGGAAAGTAGCGGTAGACGGTCTGCCGGGTCACTCCGGCTTCGGCGGCGATGTGGGAGAGGTTGGTCTTGGCCAGCCCGGCGCGGTCGATGCACGCTATCGCCGCCTGCACGATCCGGCGGCGTGCCTCGTCTTCGGCGCCGGGCGGGTCGCCCTGCCATCCGTGGTACCCCATGACCCCATCGTTCCAGACGAGACCGCAGGTCACTGACGGGCGGGGCGAGCGGCGGCCAGCAGCGAACCGGCGGCGAGGAAGCACGCGAGCGCGTACGGTCCGCTCCCGATCGGGGAACCGTCACTGGTGATGCCGTCGCGGGCTCCGAAATAGGCGGGCAGCGCGCCGATCCAGAACACTGCCATCCCGCCCAGGTAGATCGCGGGGTAGTACCGGGCGAACGCCGACTGCGGCTCGCCCGCGCCGCGCTCGCCGGAGCGCAGCTGTGCCACGACGATCCACGCGCCGGCCACCCAGACGAGGCCCAGTTCCGCGCCGAGCACCCACGCTTGCGCGACCTGGTTCGGATGATCGCCGCCGAACAGACTCGCCGGGAGTCCGGCGACGGCCATGGTGAACGGGGTGAGGACGCCCGCCGCGAGGATGCGCGGAACCAGCCGCCAGCCGCGGCGCGGTCGGCCGTCTCCGGCCGGGCTGCCGGTGAAGCGCACCACGAGGTAGGTCATCGCTGCCATCGAAACCGAAGCGAACAACAGCATGCTGGTCATCGGAACCGCGGCGAGCGCGGGCTGGTTGACGATGCGGTCGGCCGGGTTCCAGGCCCACCACTTCAGTTGCGGGCCCACCTGGTCGAAGACCTCGTAGAAGACCTGGCAGGCGAACGCGACGGCGACGGAGCCGATCAGCGGGCCGCGGCGGCGGAAGACCCCCAGCGACCGCACCAGTTCGTAGGCGAGCTGGCTGATCACCGGATAGAACGCCACGATGTAAAGCGGCAGCCGGTCCCCCATGAACTGCACGGTGAACCGGTTGTGCGCGAAGATGAATCCGTACAGCCGGTCGAGGCCGAACCATTCGGGGAAGTACAGCGGCGGTTCGGTGACGACGAGATACACCAGCGAAGCCCACCACAGCGCCAGGTTGACCGGATCGCCCGCGCGATAGCGGCGCACGGCGTGCCAGAGCGCGAACACGGCTCCGCCGACGATCAGCACCTCCAGCAGCGGCATCGTCCAGTGCGCCAGGTCCCACGGCGCCCGGACCGAGACCACCGGGCTGACGTCGTGGCAGTCGAAACCGAGCCGCCGGGCGACTTCCTCCGCCTCCGGCCCGCACCCGGCGCTCATCCCGCGACCGCGGCCGGCGAGTAGTCGGTGGCGGGCGGCTCGGCCTGCGGATCGAAGCCGAACGGCACCCGGTGCCTGCCCAGCATGGAGCGGACGCAATAGCGGGCCAGCCCGGCGAGCACGCGCGGGGTGCGCATCATCTCGCCCAGCGACTCGTCGAGATTGAAGACCTTCGCGAAATGCTCGTCGACGACGTCGTCCTCCCGGGCGGCGCCGACGACAAGGCTGAACGCCGGGGCGGAGACGGCCGCGAGGAGGCGACGTTGCCACCCGGGCAGGCGTTCGGTGCCCTCCGCGCACTCGTAGCCGCGGTCGCGGGCCATCGCCAGAGTCCAGGGCACCTTGAGAAGGTCGCGTTGCGCCGCAAGGAATCGCGCGCAGAAGCTCGCGTCGAGGTTGGTCGCGCGCGCCAGGTGCTCGCGCAGCAGCAGCGCCGAACCCGACGCGGAACTGATGCCCTGTGCGTAGAACGGATTGAACGCGCAGATCGAGTCGCCGACGAACGCCAGGCCTCGCGGCGGGCTCGTCCAGCTGTCGTAGCGCCGCCACCGGTTGCCGGTGGACCGCGTCAGATGCACCTCCGAGGACGGCGTGCACCGGTCCATCGCCGCGGCGAACAACGGCGTCCGCGTCCTGCGCGCCGATTCGACGAAGGCGTCGGCCGTCCGCGGCATCTCCAGTCCCCACGAACCCATGCAGGCGATGACCCGGTCGCCCTCGATCGGGAAGAAGTTCACCAGGAACTCGTGCTCCGCGGGATGCCCGCCGCGGTCCTGGGTCGGCATCAGCACCAGGTGCCGCCACCACCAGGACGCCGGACGGCTCTCCGGCGGCGGCAGCTCGTACCAGCGCGAGGTGTAGGTGACCTTGGCGTCGAGGGTTCGCACCTCGGGCTCCGCCCAGCCCGCCGCCGCCAGCCAGTTCGCGACGGGCGAGCCGCGGCCCATCGCGTCCACGACGAAGTCGGCGTCGAGATGCTCCTCTCCCCCGGGCCGGGCGATGTCGACACCGGTGACCGCCCCGGGCGCGGTGCCGAGGCCGCGCACCGCCACGTGTTCCCAGATGTCCACATTGGACAGTTCGCGCACCTTGTCCCGCAGCACGCGCTCGATGAGGACGCGCGAGCTGTAGACCATCGTCATCGCACTGCGTTTGCGCGCCGACCAGCCCTCCCGGTCCAGGTAGGCGGCGTCCATCGACGGCATCAGGTGCAGCCCGCCCGCCGCGACGAGGTCGTCCTCGAAACCGGGGAAGAGCGCGGTGATCGCCCGGCGGCCCGAGTTCAGCAGGAAATGCGGGTGCTTGCTCTGCGGCACCCCGCGCCGGTGCTCGGCCCCCTCCGGCAGCTCGTCCCGCTCCAGCACGAGCACCTGATCGAAATACGGGGACAGCGCCCCGGCGGCGCACAGGCCCGCGACGCTTCCGCCGAGGACGACAGCGGTCTTGCCGAGCTTCATCCGAACCAGCTCCGCTCGTCATTCATACAACTCTCGAGATAATGTATGAATGATGGACCGGCGTGTCAATCGGCTCGGTCGGCGACCAGCCCCGGATTACCCGCGGTCGGCCGCATGCACCAGCCGTCCGTCCTGGTACACCGCGAGGATCCGTTTGCCCAGATCCCGGACGTCGAGGGGATCGCCGTCGACGACGACGAGATCCGCGCGCTTGCCGGGAGTCAACGAGCCCAGTGAGGAACCGAGGCCCATCAGGTTCGCCGCGGACAGTGTCGCGGCGTGCAAGGCGTCGGCTGGGCGCATGCCCTGTTCGACCAGGAGTTCCAGTTCCAGCAGGTTCTCCCCGTGCGGGTACAGCGGCGCGTCGGTGCCCATCGCGATCGGGACGCCCGCCTCGACTGCGCGCCGAACGCTGCTTTCGGTGCGTTCCTTGATCTTCTCGACGATGTGGTCGGGATAGCCCGCTGCCCCGGCTTCGACCGCTTGCCGCAGACCGACTCCGGCGCTGAGGGTCGGCACCAGCCAAGTGCCGCGCTCAGCCATCATCTCGAGCGTCTCGTCGTCCAGGAAATGGCCGTGTTCGATGGAGCGGACCCCGTTGCGGACGGCCGCCTTCGCCCCGTCGCCGTGAGCGTGGGCCATGACGTGCAGTCCCGCCGCCGCTGCTTCGGTGACCATCATGGCGATCTCGTCGTCCCGGAAGTGCGCGATCTTCGGCCCGGCGCCGCCGGACACGACGCCTCCGCTCGTTGCGGCTTTGATGACGTCGGCACCCGCGCGGACCAGCTCCCGGACCTTGCGGCGGATCTCCTCCGGGCCGTCCACGACGACCGGCGGGCGGCCCGGGTGCGGCGGCAGCAGGTCCACCACGCAGGTCGAGGGCCACCACGGGTCGCCGTGCCCGCCCGTCTGGCTCAGCATGTTCAGCGAGATCTGCATGCGGGGCCCGGCGATCAGCCCGCGCTCCTGCGCCACGCGCATCCCGAGGTCGGCGCCCGCCGCGTCCCGGACGGTGGTGACGCCCGCGGCCAGCGTCCGCGCCATGTTCCGCGCGCCGTCGTAGAACTGGAGCGAAAACGGCTGTTGCACGCTCTCGAAGAGATCCGAACTCGTCATCGTGAGGTGCACGTGGCAGTCGATCAGGCCGGGCAGCACTCCCCGGCCGGTGCAGTCGACTTCCTCGTCGCCGTCGAGGCCGGTCCCGACATCGACGATCCGGCCGTTTTCGACCGCCACGTCCGCCGAATCCGCGCACCGCGACGGCGCGTCGAAGAGAGTTCCGCCGCGGAAAACAGTGCGCTTCACCGGCCCGCCCCGTTCACGGCCGGCTGGTCCCGGTCCATCGTGGTCCCCCTTCTCGCTGCTTGCTTTCGGATGAGCGGAGCCAGCGCGAACAGCAGCAGAGCCAGCACGACCGCGCCGGCGCCGAGCGCGCCGAAGTAACCTGCCGCCGAACGGGCGTCGTAGAACTTCACCAGCTGGGCGCCGATGCCCTGCCCGGCCGCGTTCGACGACAGCCACAACCCCATCGTCTGCGTCGCGAACGCCGCGGGCGCCAGCTTCGTCGTCGCGGACAGCCCGATCGGCGAGAGGCACATTTCGCCGACGGTGACCACGGCCAGGCTCCCGGCCAGCCACAGCGGGTTCGTCTGCCCCGGATGCGCCGCGGGCACCACCATCAGCAGGTACGACAGGCCGGCGATCGCCAGTCCCGCGGCGAACTTGTGCGCGGTCGACGGCGAACGGGGCGAACGGTCCAGCCGCAGCCACAGCATCGCGAACAGCGGCGTCAGCACGATCAGCACCAGCGAGCCGACCGACTGGAACCACGACGCCGGGATAGCGAAGCCGAAGGCGTCGAGATCGGTGCTTTCGCCCGCGTACTGCGCGATCACCGTCGCGCCCTGTTCCTGGATGCACCAGAACGCGACCGCCGCGACGAACATCGGAATGTAGGCGCGGACCCGGGCGCGTTCGGCCGCGGTGGTGCGCGAACTGCGCAGCATGACCGTGAAGTAGCCGACGGGAAGCGCGATCGCCAGCACGCTGATGAGATTGACGGCACTGTCGGCGTCGAGGACTCCGGTGCTGACCGTCACCGCCGCCAGCACGGCCAGCACAGCGATTCCGGCGACGACCGCGACGAGCCGCGACCGCGGGACCTCGGCCAGCCGCAACGGGTTCTTCGGACTGTTGCTCACCGGGTTGAGGCGCCGCTGCGACCGGAGATAGACCACGAGACCGGCCGCCATGCCGATCGCGGCGATCCCGAAACCGGCGTGGTAGTCGTAATCCTGGCCCACCGTGCCGACGACCAGCGGAGCGGCCACCGCGCCGACGCTGATGCCCATGTAATAGATGCTGAACCCGGAGTCGCGCCGCGGATCGCCGGCCGCGTAGAGATCGCCGACCGACGACGAAATCGCCGGTTTCAGCAAGCCGGTCCCGACGGCGATGAAGACCATCGAAGCGAACAGCGCGCCGGCGCCCGCCGGGACGGCCAGGCAAATGTGCCCGCACATGATCAGGAACCCGCCGACGAGAGTGGTCCGGCGGTCGCCGAGCAGCCGGTCGCTGATCCAGCCGCCCAGGATCGCCGCCAGGTAAATGGCCGAACCGTAGACCGCGATCAGCGGCTTCGCGCTCTCCGGCCGCAGGCCGAGTCCGCCGTCGGACAGCCGGTCGGTCATGTAGTAGAGCAGCAGCGCGCGCATGCCGTAGTAGGAGAACCGCTCCCACGCCTCGGCGAAGAACAGCCCCACCAAGCCGCGGGGCTGACCGAAGAACGCCCGTTCCTTCCCCATGCCCACCGCACCTTCCGCGTCGACCGCCGCTCCGATGGGAGCAGACGGTACATCTGCCGAATGCGGCAATCAATAGCCGATTCGGCGAGCGAAAGCCGATAGTTACGCCGTTTCGTCTTCCGACATGCCTCCCAGGGGGAAGATTCGCCGACCGAGGGGGAATCAGCTAGGTTCTTCCCCGTGCCAGGAAACCCCGACGACGTCGACGAGCTGCTCGTCCGCGCGCTGCAACAGGACGGGCGCGCGTCGTTCGAGACGCTGGCCCGGCTGGTCGGGCTCGCCCGCTCCACCACCAAGGCGCGGGTGCAGCGGCTGATCGAGGAGGGCGGGCTCCGGCTGATCGGCGCGATCCATCCGGCGGTGTTCGGGCTCCATCAGCTCGGGCACGTGATCGTCGAGACCGAGGGAGCCGCCCGCCCGGTCGCCGAACGGATCGCGGCGCTCGGCGAGACCTCGTTCGTCACCACGACCGCGGGCCGGTTCGCGGTGACGGCCGAACTGCGCGCCGCCGACCTGGAGTCCTTCGCGGAGGGGCTGGCCCGGGTGCAGGCCGTCCCCGGCGTCCGGGCGGCGCAGGCGATCACGTACCTGCGGGTCTGGAAGGACCCCTATTTCCCGCCGGGACCGCTGGAGAGCCCCGGACCGCTCGCGGACCTCGAACTGGACGACGTCGACCACCTGCTGCTCGCGCAGCTGCGCGACGACGGGCGCGCGTCGTTCGCCGAACTGGCGAAAGCGACCGGGCTTTCCCCGGGAGCCGCGCGGGCCAGGGTGCTCCGGCTGCTCGAGTCCGGCGTCGTCCACATCGGAGCGCTGGTGCGGCTCAGCCGCTCGACGCGCACCCACACCATCGGTTTCGCGGTGCACGCGACCGGCGACACCGAACCGGTCGCCCGCCGGATCGCGGAGTTCGGGAACATCGACTGTTTCGCGACCGGAGTGGGATGGTGCAACGGAATCGGCAGCATTCAGGCGCAGTCCCCGGACGAGGTGCTGGACACGCTCGAACGCCTGCGGGAGCTGCCCGGCGTGCGCGCGATCGAGTCCTGGAGCCACCTGCGGGCGGTCAAGGAGGAGAATGACCGCCCGCTCACCGCCGTCGGCACCGGGCAGGGCTGAGCAGCCCGTCTATCCACTGTGGACGATCCCGAGCCGCTGCCGCTCCATCAGTTCGGCGCCTGGAACCCGCCGATCCGCTCCTCCAGCAGCTCTGCCAGCCGCAGCGGGGTCCGGTCCTCGAACATCGGGCCGACGACCTGCACCCCTACCGGCAGGCCCTCCGGCGAGAAGCCCGCGGGCATCGCCGTGGCGGGCAGGCCCGGCATGGTGGCGACGCCGGCCCAGACCAGCTGGTCGAAGAACGGGTACTCGACGCCGTCGATGTCGATCCGGCAGGCCAGCAGGTCGGGGTTGTGGTCGTGCGGGAACGCGGGTGTCGGCGTCACCGGGCAGACCACGGCGTCGAACTCGGCGAAGAACTGTCGCCAGCCGTGCCGGTGCAACTCGCGGCGGTGGTTCACCCCGAGCCAGTCGCGGTGGCTGAGCACCAGTCCGCGCAGGCGCGCCGCGTCCAGGCTTTCGTCGGTTGCGCTCAAGGCGGCGGCACGAGCCTGCAGCTGCTCGTAGGCGTCGACCGGGAAGCGCGCGACCGAGCCGGAGAACAGCAGCTGGGTGTAGAGGGTCGCGGCTTCGGCCAGGTCGGGCAGCAGCGGGCTGTGTCGTTCGACCCGGGCGCCGGCGTCGGCGAGTGCGTCGGCTACCCGGTTCACTCCGGCCCGCACCGCGGCGCCGGTCGGGATGAAGGGGTGCTCGTCAAGGATCAGGACGCGGAAGTCGCTCAGCTGCTCGTGGCGGGCGGGCGGCAAGGCCAGGTTGTGCGCGACGCCGTAGGTAAGCGGGTCCGGCCCGGCCATGACGTCGAGCAGCATCGCCAGGTCGCGGGCAGTGCGCGCCATCGGCCCGACGACGGCGAGGTCCAGGTCGAGCGGCAAGGGCAGTTCGTTCGGCAGGACCATGCCGCGGTTCGCCACCAGGCCGAGGGACGGCTTGTGCCCGTAGACACCGCAGAAATGCGCGGGGGTGCGCAGCGAACCGCCGATGTCGGAACCGATGGACAGGGTGCCGAAGCCCGCCGCCAGGGCCGCCGACGATCCGCCGGAGGAGCCGCCCGGGGTGCGGTCGTGGTCCCAAGGGTTGTTGGTGGTGCCGTAGACCGGGTTGGAGCTCTGCAAGCCCTGAAGTCCTAAGGGGACGTTGGTTTTGCCGAGGATGACCGCGCCGGCGTTCTTGAGCCGCGACACCTGGACCGCGTCTTCGGCGGGCATGAAGTCCCGGTGCTGCGGCATGCCCCAGGTCGTGGGCAGCCCGGCGACGTTGTAGCACTCCTTGACGGTCACCGGGATTCCGAGCAGTGGCCGGTCTTCGCCGCGGGCACGCGCCCGGTCGGCCTCGTGCGCGGCGGTGCGGGCACGGTCGAAGTCCGGTGTGCAGATCGCGTTGAGTGCCTTGTCTTCCCGCTCGATGCGGGCGATCGCCTCGTCGGTCAGCTCCGCCGAGGTTGTTTCGCCTGCCCGCATGGCGGCCGCGAGTTCTCCGGCCGACTGAAAGTTCCGCTCCATGAATTCGACCGTAACGGGTACCCGGTGGAGCCATAAAACATTAATTCGCGCAACGGGTCAGTGGTCCCAGAATCCCTGTTTTTCCAGCAACGCCACCGCTCGCTCGCCCGCGTCGGCGAGGTGCTTCTCCACCAGGGTGCGCGCCCGGCCTGCCGAGCGGGCGGACAGTGCGTCCAGGATCAGCCGGTGGTCGTCCCGGGCCTTGACAGCCCAGTCCTCGTGTGCCTCGTAAAACCCGTGCGAGACGGTTTTGACGAGGATTCCCAAGAGCGACAGGAGACGGCGCGAGTCGGCGGCGTAATTGATTCGCCGGTGGAATTCGTAGTTCAGCCGTTCCTGCTCGCCACTGTCCACTGCGGACTCCATCCGGTCCGCGAGATCGTGCAGCGCCTGGAGGCTTTCCGGGGAGAGGTTCTTCGCCGCGCGCTCCGCGGCCAATCCGGACACGACGCCGAACACGCGGAAATGGTCCCGGATGTCGTCGCGCGTCATCCGGGCGACGAACGCGCCCCGGCGGGCGATGTGCTCCACCACGCCCTCGTGGTCGAGCGTGATCAACGCTTCGCGGACCGGGAGTTTGCTGATGCCGAGTTCGTCGGCCAGCGCTTCCTGGTCGATCTTCGCCCCGGCGCGCAGCTGCCCGGAGAAGACCCGCCGCCGGATTTCCTGCGCGGCCATCGCCTTGAGGTTCGCCGGGCCGGTGCGGCGCGGTCCGGCACTCGCGGTCTCGGGCATCGCCACTACCTTCTCCCTCCTCATGCGCGGCTGTATCGGATCAAGTATTACACGACCGGGGCACGCTCGGGAGGCTCTGTCACTCGCGCCCGAAGCGCCCGTCAAGCGAAGAAACCGCCGTTGACCTGGAGAACCATGCGGGCCGAGCGTCGCCCGGGAGTGTGAGCCATTCGATGATTTCTGATAAAGTATTTTCCAGCGAGGCGGTCTGGGTCATAGTGGGAGGCATGGCAGCAGCGGTTACCCCCGAGGACTTCCGGCCCATCCTGGAGCTGGTGCGCGACTTCGTCCGGGCGAAGGTCGTCCCGCGCGAGCAGGAGATCATGGACGGCAACGCCATCCCCGACGACCTGCGCGGGCAGGCCGCCGAGATGGGCCTGTTCGGCTACGCGATCCCCCAGGAATGGGGCGGGCTCGGGCTCGACCTCACCCAGGACGTCGAGCTGGCGATGGAGTTCGGCTACACGTCGCTCGCGCTCCGGTCGATGTTCGGCACCAACAACGGCATCGCCGGACAGGTGCTGGTCGGCTTCGGCACCGACGAGCAGAAGAGCCAGTGGCTGGAGCGCATCGCCTCGGGCGAGGTCGTCGCGTCGTTCGCGCTGACCGAGCCCGGCGCCGGGTCCAATCCCGCCGGGCTGCGCACCAAAGCGGTGCGCGACGGCGACGACTGGGTGATCGACGGGCAGAAGCGGTTCATCACCAACGCGCCGATCGCGGACCTGTTCGTCGTCTTCGCGCGCACCCGTCCCGCGGACGACTCCGGGCCGGGCATCGCGGTGTTCCTCGTGCCCGCGGACACGCCGGGCCTGGAAGTCGGGCCCAAGGACAAGAAGATGGGCCAGGAGGGCGCCTGGACCGCGGACGTCACCTTCTCCAACGTCCGAGTGCCTGCCTCCGCGCTCGTCGGCGGCAACGAAGACGACGGGTACCGCGCCGCGATGACCTCCCTCGCGCGGGGTCGCGTGCACATCGCCGCGCTCGCCGTCGGTTCCGCGCAGCGGGCGCTGGACGAGTCCGTCGCATACGCCGCTTCGGCGACGCAGGGCGGTCAGCCGATCGGCGATTTCCAGCTGGTGCAAGCAATGCTCGCGGATCAGCAGACCGGCGTGATGGCCGGCCGCGCGCTGGTGCGGGAGACCGCCGCGCGCTACGTGTCCGGTGAGGACCGCCGGATCGGGCCGTCGGCCGCGAAGCTGTACTGCACGGAGATGGCGGGCAAGGTCGCCGACCTCGCGGTGCAGATCCATGGCGGCACCGGGTACATGCGCGACGTGCCGGTCGAGCGGATCTACCGCGACATCCGGCTGCTGCGGCTTTACGAAGGCACCAGCGAAATCCAGCGCCTCATCATCGGCGGCGGCCTGGTCCGGCAGGCGAAGAAGGCACAGAAATGACCAGCCGCGCGGCCACGCGGGCGCGGGAAGCGACAACCCTCCTGTTCGTCCCGGGCGACCGGCCGGAGCGGTTCGGCAAGGCGATGGCGGCCGGGCCGAGCCTGGCCGTGCTCGATCTGGAGGACGCCGTCGCGCCGGAACGCAAGGTGTACGCGCGGGAACAAGCCGTCGCGTGGCTCGAGGAGAACCCCGAGTGCGCGGTGCGGGTAAACGCCGCCGGCACCGCCTGGCACGACGAAGACCTCGCCGTGCTCAGGCGGCGCCGGTGCACCGTGATGCTGCCGAAGGCCGAACCGGCGACGACGCGCGCCGCGGCCGAGCAGCTCGGCGTTCTGCCGGTGGTGATCGCGCTCGTCGAAACCGCGCGCGGCGTGCTGGACGCGCGGGAGACCGCCACCGTGCCGAACGTGCAGCGTCTCGCGTTCGGCAGCTTCGACCTCGCCGCGGAGCTGGGGGCCGATCCGGCGGACCGGGACGCGTTCGTCGCCGCGCGGGGCGCGCTCGTGCTCGCCTCCGCCGCGGCGGGACTGCCCGGGCCGGTCGACGGCGTCACCGCGGACCTGGACAACGAGCTGCACCTCACCGACGAAGTCCATTACGCACGGCGGCTCGGCTTCGCCGGAAAGCTGTGCGTGCACCCGAAACAGGTGCCCGTCGCCGCCGCGGCGCTGCGTCCGACGCGCGAGGAAGTCCGCTGGGCGCAGTCGATCCTCGACGCCGGCGCGGACGGCGCGGTCGCGGTGAACGGGCAGATGGTCGACAAGCCGGTGCTGGAGCGCGCCCAGCGCGTCCTCCGGCAGGCACGAGAAGGGAACGGGCGATGACGCTCACCGACGACGAACAGCAGATGGTCGCCCTGGTCGCGGAGTTCGTGGACGAACGGGTCCGGCCCCGGGTCCGCGAGTTCGAAGCCGACGACATCTACCCCGCCGAGTTCATCGACGAGATGAAGAAACTCGGCTTCTTCGGGCTGCTCGTCCCGGCCGAATACGGCGGCGTCGACGTCAGCACCGCCTGTTTCGCCCGCGTCACCGAAGAACTCGCGCGCGGCTGGATGAGCCTGGCGGGCGCGATCGGCGGGCACTCCGTCATCACTTATCTGATCAAGACCTTCGGCACCCCGGAGCAGCGCGAGAAGTACCTGCCCGCCATGGCCGAGGGGCGGATCCGCGCGACGATGGCGCTGACCGAACCCGGCGGCGGCAGCGACCTCCAGGCGATGCGCACCCAGGCCGTGCCGGGCGACGAGGGCTACACGATCACCGGCTCGAAAACCTGGATCTCCAACGCCGCGCACTCCGGCCTGATCGGCCTGCTGTGCGTCACCGACCGCGACGCGAAACCCGCGCACCGCGGCATGAGCGTCCTGCTCGTCGAACCCGGCGACGGCCTCACCATCTCCAAGAAACTGCCCAAGCTCGGCTACCGCGGCGTCGAAGCCTGCGAACTCGTCTTCGACGGCCAGCAGGTGCCCGCGGACGCGGTTCTCGGCGGCACGCCGAACCAGGGCTGGTCGCACATGATGCGCGGGCTGGAAGTCGGCCGGATCCAGGTCGCGTCGCGCGCGCTGGGCGTCGGGCAGGCCGCGTTGAACGACGCCGTCCGCTACGCCCAGGAACGCGAATCCTTCGGCAAGCCGATCTGGAAACACCAGTCGGTCGGGAACCTGCTCGCCGACATGGCCACGAAGATGCGCGCCGCCAGGCTGCTCACGGTGGACGCCGCGGAGAAGCTCGACGCGGGCGAACGCGCGGACATGGAAGCCGGGATGGCCAAGCTGTTCGCGTCGGAAACCGCGATGCAGGTCGCGCTCGACGCCATCCGCGTCCACGGCGGCTACGGCTACTCCCGGGAGTACGACGTCGAACGCTACTTCCGTGACGCGCCGCTGATGATCGTCGGCGAGGGCACCAACGAAATCCAGCGCAACGTCATCGCCGCGCAGCTCGTGGCGCGCAACAAGATCTGAGGGAACCCCATGACTCTGCTCAACGGCCGGACCGCTGTCGTCACCGGCGGCGCGCAAGGCATCGGACTCGCCATCGCCCAGTTGTTCGTCGCCCAGGGCGCCCGCGTGGTGCTCGGCGACATCGACGGCGACGCGGCCGCGAAAGCCGCGGACAGCCTGGACGGGGAAGCAGTCGGCGTCGCCTGCGACGTGACCAAGTCCTCCGATGTGGACGCCCTGCTGGCGGCTGCCGCCGAGTCGTTCTCGCCGGTCGACGTGTTCGTCAACAACGCGGGCATCACCCGCGACGCGACGATGCGGACCATGACCGAGGACGAGTTCGACCAGGTCATTTCCGTGCACCTCAAGGGAACCTGGAACGGCACCCGCAAGGCCGCCGCGATCATGCGCGAGCGCAAGAGCGGCGCGATCGTGAACCTGTCGTCGCTGTCGGGCAAGGTCGGCATGGTCGGGCAGACGAACTACTCCGCCGCGAAAGCGGGGATCGTCGGGCTGACCAAGGCCGCGGCGAAGGAGATGGCGCACCACGGCGTCCGGGTCAACGCGATCCAGCCCGGCCTGATCCGCACCGCGATGACCGAGGCCATGCCGCAGAAGGCGTGGGACCAGAAGATGGCGGAGATCCCGATGCGCCGCGCGGGCGAGGTCGGCGAAATCGCTTCGGTGGCGTTGTTCCTCGCCTCCGACCTGTCGTCGTATATGACCGGCACGGTGCTCGAGGTGACCGGCGGGCGGTTCATGTGACCGGCTGGGAACCGCACGCGGTCACGACCGCGGAGCTGGTCGACCCGGCCCCGGTCGCGGCGCTGGCCGCGCTCTTCGACAACGGGCTGCCCGCGCCGCGGCCGGGCGACGACCTGCCGCCGCTGTGGCACTGGGTCGCGCTCCCCCACTGGCCGGTCTCCTCCGGGCTCGGCCCCGACGGGCACCCGGCGCGCGGCACGTTCCTGCCGCCGGTCGACCTGCCGCGGCGGATGTTCGCCGGCGGCGAGGTGAGCGTGCACCGGACCCCGAAGATCGGCGAGACGGTGACCCGGCGGTCCATTGTGGACTCGGTGACCGAG
Organism: Amycolatopsis sp. CFH S0740; assembly: GCF_004522315.1. NCBI lineage: Bacteria > Bacillati > Actinomycetota > Actinomycetes > Pseudonocardiales > Pseudonocardiaceae > Amycolatopsis > Amycolatopsis sp. CFH S0740. The sequence continues at coordinate 155,090 of NZ_SDLS01000007.1, forward strand.
AAGTCCGGCCGTTCCGGGAAGCTGGTGATCGTCGTGGTGCGGACCGTGCTGTCCGGGGTGGACGGTTCGCCGCTCGTCGAGGAACGGCAGGACCTCATCTACCGCGAAGCGGGCGCGACCACGTCCGACGCAGCGCCCGTGGAACCTGCGGAGCTGGCCGGAGCCCCGTTCCGCCGCACCGAAGACGGCTGGGACTTCGCCACCGACCCCACCCTGCTGATGCGCTTCTCCGCCGCCACCGCGAACGCGCACCGCATCCACTACGACTGGCCGTACGCGACCCGGGTCGAGGGCTATCCCGGCCTGGTCGTGCACGGGCCGCTGATGTCGCTCGCGCTGGCCGAGGTGCTGCGCCTGGACTCCCCCGACGCCCGGGTGACCCGGCTGGCGCACCGCAACCTGGCCCCGCTGTGCTGCGGCCAGCCCGCGCACCTGCGCACCGAACCGCGTCCCGGCGGCGCGACCCTGACCCTCGTCGGGGACGCCGGACCGCGCACCAGCCTCGAAGCCGACTACCACGAGGAAGGCACTCCCCATGCGTGACGCCGTCATCTGCGAACCTGTCCGCACCCCGATCGGCCGCTTCGGCGGTTCGCTCAAGAGCGTGCCCGCCGCCGACCTCGGCACGATCGCGCTGAAAGGCCTGCTGGAGCGCACCGGCCTGCCCGCCGACGCGATCGACGACGTCATCCTCGGCCACTGCTACCCCAGCGCCGAAGCCCCCGCGATCGGCCGCGTCGTCGCGCTCGACGCCGGGCTGCCGGTCACCGTGCCGGGCATGCAGGTCGACCGCCGCTGCGGTTCCGGACTGCAGTCGGTGCTGCTCGCCGCGCTCCAGGTGCAGGCGGGCGCGAGCGACCTGATCGTCGCGGGCGGCGCGGAAAGCATGTCCAACACCGTCTTCTACGCCAACGACCTGCGCTGGGGCGCGAGCGGCGCGGGCGTCCACCTGCACGATTCCCTCACCCGCGGCCGCCAGACGCCGGGCGGCAAGCACTACCCGGTGCCCGGCGGGATGCTGGAGACCGCGGAGAACCTGCGGCGGCAGTACGGCATCACCCGCGAGGAACAGGACCGGCTCGCCGCCGCCTCGCATCAGCGGGCCGTCGCCGCGCAGCAGTCCGGGGTGTTCGCCGAGGAGATCGTCCCGGTGCCGGTCGAGACGCGGAAGGGCACCGTCGTCGTGGACACCGACGAGCACCCGCGCCCGGACACGACCGTCGAAACGCTCGCCAAGCTGCGGCCGGTGCTGGGCAAGCAGGATCCGGAGGCGACGGTCACCGCGGGCAACGCCAGCGGCCAGAACGACGCGGCCGCGGTGTGCGTCGTGACCACCCGCGAACGCGCCGCCGAACTGGGCCTGCGCCCGCTCGTGCGGCTGGTCTCGCACGGCGTCGCCGGGGTCGAGCCGAAGGTGATGGGCATCGGCCCGGTGCCCGCTTCGGCGCTCGCGCTGGAACGCGCCGGGCTGAAGATCTCCGACATCGACCTGATCGAACTCAACGAGGCGTTCGCCGCGCAGGCGTTGGCATGCACCCGCGAATGGGGCTTCGGCGAGTCCGACTTCGACCGGCTCAACGTGCACGGTTCCGGGATCTCGCTGGGCCACCCGGTCGGCGCGACCGGCACCCGGATTCTCGCCACGATGGCGCGGGAAATGCAGCGCCGCGAGGCCCGGTACGGGCTGGAGACGATGTGCATCGGCGGCGGGCAGGGCCTGGCCGCGGTGTTCGAGCGCGTCACGGCATGACCCGCGTTTTCGGCTCGGCGGACGAGATGCGGGCCGCGCTGGGCGAGGAGATCGGGCCGACCGCATGGTTCGCCGTCGGCCAGGCGCGGATCGACGCGTTCGCCGAGGCCACCGGCGACCGCCAGTGGATCCACATCGATCCCGAGCGGGCCGCGAACGGGCCGTTCGGGGCGACGATCGCGCACGGGTTCCTCACGCTTTCGCTGATCCCGTACTTCAGCGCGCAGCTGGTCCGGCTCGATTTCGGGTCCGCGCGGATCAACTACGGGCTGGGCAAGGTCCGCTTCCCGGCACCGGTTCCGGTCGGGTCCCGGCTGCGCGCGAGCGCGTCGTTCGCCGACGTGAAAGACGGCACCGCCGGGATCACCGTGACCACGCGGTACACGGTGGAACTCGAAGGCGCGGCGAAACCGGCGTGTGTCGCCGAAACCTTGGTGGTCGTGGCCTGATGACCGAGTTCTGCCAGCTGGACGAAGCCGTCTTGCGGCATGTGCGCGAGGGCGACGCGCTGCACGTCATCCTCGGGCACAGCCGCTGGAGCGCGCTTGTCCGGGAGATCGCGCGGCAGCACTGGCACCGGCCGTCGCGGTTCACGCTGATCATGGCGAGCCTGTCGTCGCTCGGCGCGGTGCTGTTCCGCTCCGGGTGCGTGGAGAAGGTCGTGACTGTCTACTCGGGAGACTCGTTTCCCGTCTTCACGCCGAATCCGGTGTTCCAGCAGGCGTACGCGGACGGTTCGGTCGAGGTCGAGAACTGGTCATTCCTGAGCTACATCCAGGGGTTGCGCGCCGCGGCCACCGGCGTGCCGGCCGTGGTCACCGGCTCGGTGCGCGATTCTTCGATGGCTGAGAACCCTGGTTACGCGGAGGTCGACACGCCGTTCGGCCGCGTCGGACTGGTCGCGCCGATCACCCCGGACGTCGCGATCGTGCACGCCGCGGTCGCCGACCGGCAAGGCAATCTGGCCATCGCGCCGCCGATGTTCGAGGGCTCGATCGGCGCGTTCGCCGCGCGGCGCGGAGTCCTCGCGACGGTGGAGAAGGTCGTCGACGACCTGCGGCCGTGGGCTTCATTCGTCCGTGTTCCGGCGCACCGCGTGCTGGCCGTGGTCGAGGCTCCGTTCGGCGCTCATCCCGGCGGGGTCTTCCCCGGCAGCGAGAACGCTCGGTTGCCCGTCGACGGCTACGCCGAGGACGTCGAATTCTGGATCGCCGCCCGGGAAGCCAGCCGTTCGGCGGACTTCGACGACTGGATCCGCGAATGGATCCTCCTCGACCACGACGCTTACCTGGCGAAACTCGGTCAAGCGCGGCTGGATCGGCTGACCCGCACCCTCGGGCAGCCGACCCCGCCCACCCGCCGCGGCGACCACACCGGGCCGGTGACCCGGCCGGAACGCGCGGCGACCTGGCTCGCCGCACTCGTCCGGTCGCGGATCGCCGAAACCCGAGCCGACGGCGTACTGGCCGGCGCCGGGCTCGCGAACCTCGCCGCCTGGGTGGCCGTCGAACAGGCGAAGGCGGACGGGCACGAGGTCGCGCTCGCGGCCGAACTCGGTCTGTGGGACTACTCCCCGACGCCCGGCGACCCGTTCATCTTCAGCTTCGCCAACTTCCCGTCGTCCTCGATGCTGCTCGACACCGAACAAGCGCTCGGGACGCTCATGAACGGCCCGGCCACGAAGTCGATCGCCTGCGTCGGAGCGGCGGAAATCGACCGCCGCGGCAACATCAACACCACCCGGATCGACGGCGGCCCGTACCTCGTCGGTTCGGGCGGCGGCAACGACGTCGTGACCGGCGCCGACGAGACGTACATCGTCGGGACGATGAGCCCGCGACGGTTCATCGAAAGCTGCAGCTACGTCACCAGTCCCGGCGCGCGGGTCCGGGCGGTGGTCACCGACCTCGGCATCCTGACCCCGCGCGACGGCGAACTCGTGCTCACCGCGATCGCGCCCGGTCCGGAGCCGCTGGGCGACCGCATCGCGCACGTCCGGTCGCGCTGCGGCTGGGACCTCGCGGTGGCGGACGACCTGAGCGAACTGCCCGAGGTGACCGCGGACGACGTCGAGCAGTTGCGGAAATACGACCGCGAGGGCTTGTTCCTCGGCGACGGCAGGAAAGGAGCGGCATGAGTCGCTACGCACAGTTCGAGAACCTGCGGGTCGACGGCCCGGACGAGGACGGCGTCGTCGAACTCGTCCTCGACGCCCCGAATCTCAACGCGGTGAGCGAAGCCGCGCACGCCGATCTCGCCGACGTCTGGCGCGAGTTCGACCGCGACCCGGCGGTGAAAGCCGTCCTGCTGCGCGGCGAAGGCAAGGGTTTCTCCGCCGGCGGGTCCTTCGACCTGGTCGAAAAACTCGCCACCGACTTCGAAGCGCGCTCCCGCACCATGCGCGAGGCCCGCGATCTGGTCTACAACGTGATCGACTGCTCGAAGCCGATCGTCTCGGCGATCCACGGCCCCGCCGTCGGCGCCGGGCTCGTCGCCGGAGTGCTCGCGGACGTCTCCGTCGTCACCGCCAACGCGAAGATCATCGACGGCCACACCCGGCTCGGCGTCGCGGCGGGCGACCACGCGGCGGTGTGCTGGCCGCTGCTGTGCGGGATGGCGAAAGCCAAGTACTACCTGATGACCTGCCGCCCGCTGAACGGCGCCGAAGCCGAGCGGATCGGCCTGGTGTCGCTGTGCGTCGAGGACGAAGCCGAGCTGCTGCCGACCGCGCGGGAGATCGCGCACGAGCTGGCATGCGGCGCGCCCACTGCGATCCGGTGGACCAAGCAGAGCCTCAACCTCTGGTACCGGCAGCTCGCGGGCGCGATCTTCGACTCCTCGCTGGCACTGGAGTTCTACGGCTTCGGCGGCCCCGAAGTGCACGAGGGCCTCGCGTCGCACCGCGAACGCCGCAAGCCGGACTTCTCCCGGGTGCACGACGCATGAATCCCGCACTGCTGGAGGGATTGCGCGTCGTCGAGCTGTCCGCCTACGTCGCTACGCCGCTGTGCGGGCTCACGCTCGCCCAGCTCGGCGCGGACGTCGTTCGGGTCGAGCCGCTCGGCGGAGCCGCCGACCGCACGCGCTGGCCGTTGTCCGACTCCGGGACCAGCCTGTACTGGTCCGGGCTGAACAAGGGAAAACGCGCGGTCGCCGTCGATCTGGAGTCCGAAGTGGACCGCCGCCGGGTCGCCTCGCTGATCCTCGACGGCGGCCCGTGCGTGGTCGTGACGAACACTTCGCGGCACGCCGATCTCGGGTACGAGGCACTGAGCGCGCAACGGCCGGACCTCATCCACGTCCTCCTGGACGGCCGAGCCGACGGCGGCGCCGCGGTCGACTACACCGTGCAGGCCGCGACCGGCTTCCCGCTGCTCACCGGCACCGGATCCGAGCCGGTCAACCACGTGCTGCCCGCCTGGGACGTCTGCGCCGGGCTGTATCTCGCGGTGGGCCTGCTGGCCGCCGAACGGCACCGGCAAGTCACCGGCCGCGGCCGATCGATCCGGGTCGCGCTGGAGGACGTCGCCCTCGCCACCGCCGGGAATCTCGGCTATCTCGCCGAAGCGCAGCTGACGGACCATTCGCGGACCAAGTCCGGCAACGAGATCTACGGGACCTACGGCGACGATTTCGAGACCGCCGACGGTGTCCGCGTGATGATCGTGCTGCTCACCGAACGGCACTGGCAGAAAATGCTCGCCGCGACCGGGCTGTCCGACGCCTTCGCCGGATTGAGCGAGGCGCTGGGGATCTCGTTCGCCACCGAGTCCGACCGGTACCGGCACCGGGACGTGATCACGCCTCTGCTGGCCCGGTGGTTCGGGCAGACCTCCTACGCGGAGGTGGCGGAAGTGCTTACGCGGCACCGAATTCTGTGGGAGCGCTACCGCAGCTTCGCCGAACTCGGCCGGGACGGCGGGGCGGCGCTGCGGGAGCTGGCTCTGTTCGGGAGGGTGGACCAGCCTGGGGCCGGGACGCATTGGGCACCGAAGTCTCCTGTGCAGGTGGACGGGGCGCGGCTCGATCCTCAGCCTGCGCCGGACGTCGGCCAGCACAATGCTGCGGTGCTGCCTCCGACTCAGGGATAGCTGTCGCCTGCCGTGGGCGCCCTCCCGTTCGACCGGGGGCGAACGCACGTTTATCCCCGTCCGATGCGGCAAACCCTCCGGTGACCGCACCGACGACGAGGAGACCGGACATGACCGCACCCGGGCCCGAACCGGACGACGTGCCGGGTCTCGAACCGGGCGGTTCCGTACCGCCCGGCGACACCCCGCCCGACGCCGGGCAGACTTCGGGGCTTTCGCATCCGCAGCCGATGCCGTCGCGCAAGCTGCCCGCCCGGTGGCTTGCCATTGTGGCGATTCTCGTGCTGGTGGTGGCCGCGTTCTTCGTGCTGCGCGCTGTCGATTGGTTGTAGGGCAGCGTTCGGGGAAATTCGTTTCTAGCGTTGCTGCGGTGTCCCTACTGTGCCGTGGTGACGACTAACGTGATCATGCTCAACGGCGGTTCCAGCTCGGGGAAGTCCGGGATCGCTCGGTGCCTGCAGGCGGTTCTGCCGGATCCGTGGCTGGCCTTGGGGACGGACACACTAGTTCAGGCGATGCCCGCGGCCATGCGGGCTTCGAACGCCGGGATCGAGTTCGCTCCGGACGGAAAGGTGCTCGTCGGGCCGGAGTTCCGGGCGCTGGAAGCGGCATGGATCGAGGGGATCGCCGCGATGGCCCGCACGGGTGCCCGGGTCATCGTCGACGAGGTCTTCCTCGGCGGAACGGAGTCGCGAAATCGATGGCAGAAGGCTTTGGGCGGCTTGCGGGTGCTGTGGGTCGGCGTCCGCTGCGACAGCGCGGTCGCCGCGGGTCGTGAAGTCGCCCGAGGCGATCGGGTCATCGGCATGGCGGCCGCCCAGGCTGAGGTAGTCCACCGGGGCATGGTCTATGACCTGGAGGTGGACACCACGCGTACCGAGTCGCTGGAGTGCGCTCGGACGATCGCCGCGCAGGTCGGCTGATCGGCCTGTCGCGGCCGAGCGGTTTGCGAGTGATCTCCGCCGGGAATTCGCGCCGCGAGGTGATCGACGTGGTGCGAACCGATGTGCCGGCGAGGATGGACCGGCTGCCTTGGTCGTCGTGGCATTGGCTGATGCTCGTCGGGCTGGGCACGGTGTGGATCCTCGACGGGCTCGAGGTGACCATCGTCAGCGCGCTGTCCGACCGGCTGACCGAACCCGGCAGCGGGCTCGTGCTGTCCGGGACCCAGGTCGGGCTCGCGACCTCGTGCTACGTCACCGGCGCGGTCTGCGGTTCGCTGGTTTTCGGGTATCTCACCGACCGCTGGGGCCGGAAACGCCTCTTCCTGCTGACCCTCGGCCTCTACCTCCTCGCCACCGTGCTGACCGCGTTTTCCTTCGCCCCATGGTGGTTCTTCCTCATGCGGTTCCTGACCGGCGCGGGCATCGGCGGCGAGTACGCGGCGATCAACTCCGCGATCGACGAACTCGTGCCCGCCCGCTGGCGCGCCACGGTGAGCCTCGCGGTCAACGGCTCGTACTGGTTCGGCGCGGCGGGCGGTGCGGCGCTCAGCCTGGTGCTGCTCGACGTCGGCCTGATCCCGGCGTGGCTGGGCTGGCGGCTGGCGTTCGGGCTGGGTGCGGTGCTCGGCCTGTTCATCCTGATTGTCCGCCGCACCGTGCCGGAAAGTCCGCGTTGGCTGTTCACGCACGGCCGTGCCGAGGAGGCCGACCACGTCGTCACCGGCATTGAAGACCGCGTCCGGAAAGCGACCGGCGAACGGCTCGAACCGGTCGACGACACCATCGAGGTCGAGGAGCACACGCGCACCAGCCTGACCGAGGTCGCGGTGACACTCGTGCGCAGCTACCCGAGACGGACGTTGCTCGGGCTCGCGCTCTTCGTCGGGCAGGCGTTCCTGTACAACGCTGTCTACTTCACCCAAGGCCTGGTGCTGAGCCGGTTCTTCGGCGTTTCCAGCGGATCCGTCGGGCTCTACCTGGTGCCGCTCGCGGCGGGCAGTTTCGTCGGCCCGCTGGTGCTCGCGCGGTTCTTCGACTCGATCGGCCGCCGTCCGATGATCATCACCAGCTACCTCGGCTCCGGCGTGCTGCTGGTCGGGACCGGGCTGCTGTTCCAAGCCGGAGTGCTCTCCGCGGTCACCCTGACGATCGCCTGGTGCGCGGTGTTTTTCCTGGCTTCGGCCGGAGCCAGCTCCGCGTACCTCACGGTGTCGGAGATCTTCCCGCTCGAGGTGCGCGCGCTGGCGATCGCCATTTTCTACTCCGTCGGCACCGGCCTCGGCGGGATCATCGGGCCGGTGCTGTTCGGCAGCCTGGTCGAAACCGGCGTCGTGGGCAACGTCGCTTTCGGCTACTACCTGGGCGCGGGCATGATGATCGCGGGCGGTCTTGCCGAGTCGGCGCTGGGGATCCGGGCTGAACGGCGCTCGCTCGAATCGGTCGCCCAGCCGTTGTCGGCCAAGGCGGCGGCGGGATGAACGCCCCGGCGCGCAAGATCGCGGGCGCGAACCGCCGTCGACGCCGGGACGCCGCCGACGCGGTGCCGTGGTCGCTCCGGGTCGCGGCGGCGGCCAGCTGGCGGTTCCTGGTCGTCCTGACCATGCTCGGGGTCATCGCGTGGACGCTCGGCTACCTCGCGCAGGTCACCGTCCCGATCGGGATCGCCCTGCTCCTGTCGGCGTTGTTCGCGCCGCTGGTGGAGCGGCTGGTGCGCTGGCACGTGCCGCGCGCGCTGGCGACGCTCGTCGCGATCGTCGTCGGGCTCGCCGTCCTCGGCGGGGTTCTCGCGCTGGTGATCACCACGGTCACCGCGAGCCTTCCGCAGCTGGGCGACCAGGTCGGAGCCAGTCTGGCGCGCATCAACAACTGGCTCCAGCACGGGCCGCTGCACCTGCCGCAGGTGCAGCAGCTCCTCGACAAGGCGGTCAGCGCGATCCAGGGCAACACCGCCGAACTCACCGGCCGGGTGCTCTCCACCGCGGCGACCGTCGGCGGCGTGCTGACCGAGATGCTGCTGACGCTGTTCGTGCTCGTTTTCTTCCTGTACAGCGGCAATCAGGTGTGGCACTTCCTGCTGCGGATCGTGCCGGTCTCCCTTCGCGACGAAATCGACGTCGCCGGCCGCCGCGGGTTCGCCTCGCTGGTCAGCTACGTGCGCGCGACCGTCGCGGTGGCCTGCGTGGACGCGGTCTGCATCGGCGTCGGCATTTGGCTGGTCGGGGTCCCGCTCGCGGTGCCGCTGGCGGCGCTGATCTTCATCGGCGCGTTCGTGCCGATCATCGGGGCGGTGGTGACCGGCGCGGTCGCCGTGCTGATCGCCCTGGTCGCCAACGGATTCGTCGCGGCGGGCATCGTGCTCGCGATCGTCGTCGCGGTGATGCAGCTCGAAAGCCATGTCCTGCAGCCCTTCCTGCTCGGCCGCGCGGTCCGGCTGCACCCGCTGGCGGTGGTGCTGGGCATCGCGCTCGGCCTCGAGGTCGCCGGGATCGTCGGGGCCCTGCTCGCGGTGCCGATCCTCGCCGTCGCCAAGGCCGCGTTCGGGTCCCTGCTGCGCGACCCGCATCTGGACCCGGTCGGCATCGACCCGCTGCAGCCGGCCAACGCGCGCACGACCGGACGATCAAGGGTTTCGGCCGTGCGGAGGCGGGTAACCGCACGTCGGAGGGACTCTGATGACGAGCTTGATCACTGACAGCGCAGACGGCACGGCACCGCGGCGAGGACCTCTCGAACGCGGGTTTCCGCTACCCCGGTCCGCACCGCCGACGGTTTCCTCGACGCTGCACCGGCTTTCCTCGATGGCGTCCTTGCGGGCATGGGAACAGCGCTCGACGCCCGCGTTGATGCACCAGGCGATCCTGGACGGCGTGAACGCTCGCCACGCCGCCGAAGCAGCGCACTTGAGCGTCGAGGAAGCACACGTGCGGTGGGGCGATTGGGCGGCGAAACAGCTGGCCCCGCAGCGTCCCGGGGTCGCGGCAGAGCTGCCGGTGCAGCAATTCCTCAACGTGCACGCGGCTTTCGCGGCGGCACTCGCCGGAGAAGACTCGCGTTAACCGCGCAGGTCCGCCTCCAGCGCCGCCGCAGTTGCGCGCAGCGACGCGACCAGCGTGGGCAGCTGATCTTTCCGGTACCGCACGCTCGGCATCGACACCGACAGCCCGGCGACGACCACCCCGTCCGCTCCGTGCACCGGCACGCCGACCGCGACCACTCCCCGTTCCGATCGGCCCTGGTTCAGCGCGAAGCCGCTGCGCCGCACACGCGCCAGGTCAGCCCGCAATTCCGCCGGGTCCGGCCGCTCGCCAGGCTTGTCGACCGCGTAGAGCTCCTCCACCTGGTCCGGCGGCAGCTCGGCGAGCAGCAGCAGACCGGCCGTCGTCTGATGCACCGGGAAAACCATCCCTTCGCGTGAACCTACCCGCAGCGCCTGCGAGCATTCGACGCTCGCGATGAACCGGGCCGTGTCCCCGGTCCGGACGGTCAGGTTCACCGACTCGTCCAGCAGGTCCACCAGGCGCCGCAGGTGCGGGAGCGCCGCTGCGCGCAGCTTCGACGCGGCCGACTGCGAATGCGCGGCCAGCTCCAGGACCGGCCCGACCCGATAGGCGCGGTTGGCGTCCTGAACGGCGAAATCGCGGTAGACGAGCATGGCGAGCAGCCGGTGCGCGGTCGAGGGTGCCACGCCGATCCGCTCGGCCACCTCGGACACCGTCAACGGGCCTTCGAGCTGCAGCATCGCTGCGATCCGCAGGGCGTTGTCGACGCTCGCCACCGCGTACGGCGGCGGTGCCTTGAACCGTTTGTCCATCGGGGCTGCCTTTCCGCACACCAGAATCCCGTTTTCCGCAGAACGGGACAGGCCCACCATAACCCCATGACCAGCACTCCAGCGCGAACTCCCGTTCAGCTCGCCGCGGTCGACGCACCGGACCAGCCCGCGGTCACGCCCGCGCTGCGGGACCTCTACCGCGGCTTCGAACAGGAACTGCTCGTTCCGTTGTGGACGGAGATCGGCGACCTGATGCCCGCGCACCCGCGCTCGCGGGCGGTGCCGCACCGGTGGCAGTGGGCGAACCTGCTCCGGCTCGCCGAGCAGGCGGGCGAGATCGTGCCGGTCGGGCGCGGCGGCGAACGGCGCGCGATCGCGCTCGCCAACCCCGGGCTCGGCGGCCGTCCGTTCGCGACTCCGACGCTGTGGGCGGCGATCCAGTACCTGATGCCCGGCGAGGACGCGCCCGAGCACCGGCACACGCAGAACGCGTTCCGGTTCGTCGTCGAGGGCTCGGGCGTGTGGACGGTCGTCGGCGGTGACGCGGTTCCGATGCGCCGAGGCGATTTCCTCCCGCAGGCGGGCTGGAACTGGCACGCGCACCACAACGCCACCCGCGAGCCGATGGCCTGGCTCGACGGCCTCGACATCCCGTTCCAGTACGGCATCGACGCGCAGTTCTTCGAGTTCGGCCGCGAAGCGATCAGCGACGACGAGCGGATCTCCCCCGAACGGTCCCGTTCCGAACGGCTGTGGGCGCACCCGGGCCTGCGGCCGCTGTCCGTCGGCTCGGTCGCGCCGGGTTCGCCGTTGCTGGCGTACAAGTGGGAGCACACCGACGCCGCCCTGCGGGACCAGCTGCAACTGGAGAAAGAGGGCTACGGCGGAACAGTCGAGCCGGGTCACGCGGCGGTGCGGTTTTCCAACCCGCACAACGGTTCCGACGTCCTGCCGACCGTCCGCGCCGAGTTCCACCGCGTGGCGCGCGGCACCGAGACCGCGCCCGTGCGGGAGACCGGCTCGTCGGTCTGCCAGGTGTTCGACGGCTCCGGCACGGTGACCGTCGGCGACATCACCTGGGCAGTTTCGCGCGGGGACCTGTTCGTCGTCCCGTCGTGGCAGCCGTTCTCCGTGAAGTCGGAGGCCGGTGCCACCGATTCCGACTCCGGCGCCCTTGATCTGTTCCGTTTCTCGGACGCGCCCGTCTTCGAGGCGCTCCACCTCGACCGTCAGGAGACCCTCCGATGAAGCTCGCCACCCTCCGCGTCGACGGCGGCACGCGCGCCGTCCGCCTCGACGGAGACGTCCTGGTCGACCTCGGCTCCCCCGATCTCGGCGCGCTTTTCGCCCAGGACGGCTGGGAAACGCACGCCGCCCAGGCGACCGGCCGGACCTGGCCCGCCGAGGGTGCGGATCTCGCCCCGGTCGTGCCGCGTCCGTCCAAAGTGGTCTGCGTCGGGCACAACTACACCAACCACATCAAGGAAATGGGCCGTGAGCTGCCCGCGTACCCGACGCTGTTCCCCAAGTTCGCCGACACCCTGACCGGCCCGGCCGACCCGATCGTCAAGCCGCCCGAGACCGACGCGCTCGACTGGGAGGTCGAACTCGTCGTCGTGGTCGGCAGGACCGTGCGGCGCGCGAGCGAGGACGAGGCCGCGGCGGCGATCGCCGGGTTCACCGTCATGAACGACGTCTCGGTCCGCGACTGGCAGTTCCGCACCATCGAGTGGACGCAGGGCAAGATCTGGCAGTCCTCGACGCCGGTCGGCCCGTACGTCGTCACGCCGGACGAGGTCGGCGGCGTCCGGCCCGCGCTCGAGGTGAAGACCACAGTGGACGGTCGCGTCATGCAGCAGGACGACACCGGCACGCTGCTGTTCGACCCGGTGCACCTGGTGCAGTACATCTCCACGATCGTCCAGCTCAACCCCGGCGACCTGATCGCGACCGGCACGCCCGCCGGGGTCGGCCACGCCCGCGATCCGAAGATCTACCTGACCGGCGGCGAAACCGTCGTCACCGAGGTCGCCGGGATCGGCGCGTGCGTGAACCAGATCGTGAAGGAATCCTGATGGCACCCGGCGACGCGCGGAACTGGGTCTCGTTCGGGACCGAGCTTTTCCTCACCCACGCGAAAGACCTGTCCGGATCGAGCGCGCTCCCCCGCTGGTCCCGCAAGCACCTCGCCGCGCACGTCGCGGCCAACGCGGACGCCCTCGGCAACCTCGTGCACTGGGCGCGGACCGGCGAGCGCACCCCTATGTACGCCTCGTCGGACCAGCGGAACGCCGATATCGAAGCGGGCTCGCAGCTGTCCGAAGCCCAGCTCACGTCGTGGCTGCGGGATTCGGCGCGCTCGCTGGAATCCGCGATGGCCGAGCTGACTCCGGAACAGTGGCAGGCCGAGGTGGTCACCGCGCAGGGCCGGACGGTTCCCGCCACCGAGATCCCGTGGCTCCGGGCCCGCGAGGTGTGCGTGCACGCGGTCGACCTCGGCACCGGACTGGCGTTCGCCGACCTGCCGGAGGCGTTCCTGTCCGCCCTCGTCGCCGAAATCCAGCCCAAACGCGGTCTCGGTGCGCTGCCGGACGGTCCGCTGCCCGACGTCGCGGCGTACCTGGCCGGGCGGCCGCATTCGCTGACCGGGGTCCCCGACCTCGGCCCCTGGTTGTGAGGAGATCCCATGGACACCCCTGACGTGCTCGTCGTCGGCGGCGGGATCGGCGGGCTGAGCACCGCGTTCGCGCTGTCCCGGCTCGGGCTGCGGGTCCGGGTCCTGGAGCAGGCGAAGGAATTCGGCGAGGTCGGGGCCGGCATCCAGCTCGCGCCCAACTGCACCCGGATCCTCGACGCCTACGGCCTGCTCGACACCGCGAAGGCGCGCGGCGTCGTCCCGGACCGGATGGTCATGCGCGACGCCGTCGACGGCCGCGACCTGACCGCGCTCGACCTGCGCGACCTCGAACGCCGCTACGGCTTCCCGTACCTGGTCATCCACCGCAGCGACCTGCACCGGCTGTTCCTCGACGCCTGCCGCGACGCGGGCGTCGAACTCCTCACCGAGCAACGGATCGTCTCGTACACGCCGGACCCCGCGACCGCAGTGACCGACGACGGCACCGTGCACACCGCGCCGGTCGTGATCGCCGCTGACGGCCTGCACTCCGTCGCCCGGAAGCACTTCGCGGACGACCAGCCCGTCTCGTCGGCGTACGTCGCTTATCGCGGCACCGTGCCGATCACCGAGGTCGGCCGTCCGGTCGATCTGTCGGAGGTCGTGGTGTACGTCGGGCCACGGTGCCACTTTGTCCACTATGGACTACGCGGCGGCGATTTGCTCAATCAGGTAGCCGTTTTCGAGTCTCCGAAGGCGGTGGCGGGCCTCGACGACTGGGGCACGCCGGACGAGCTGGACGCCGCCTTCGCCGCGACGTGCGACGAGGTGCAGGCCGGGATCCCGCGGATGTGGCGGGACAAATGGTGGCGGATGTACGACCGCAACCCGATCTCCACCTGGGTTGACGGCCGCCTCGCCCTGCTCGGCGACGCCGCGCACCCGCCCCTGCAGTACCTGGCTCAAGGCGCGATCATGGCCATCGAGGACGGCTGGGTGCTGGCCGAGCACATGAAGCGGCTGGGAGATTGGGACGGTGCACTGGCCGCGTACGAGGCGGTCCGGACGGAACATTGCCGCCGGGTCGTGCTGACCGCCCGGGCCTGGGGAAACCTGTGGCATCTGGATGGTGTCGCGCGGGAGCAGCGCAATACTCTGCTGCGCGCCCGCGCGACGGACGATTACGCGTTCACCGACTGGCTGTACGGGCCGACAGCCCTATTCCCCGAGGACGAACCAACGATGTTCGAGCCGGTCCCGCTGTCCACAGCGGACGATCTGACGGCTACTCGATAACCACAACCGGCGGTGAACAACCCGTTCACCGCCGGTTTTTTCGTTCAGACCAGCTTCTCCGCCAGCCGACGGCAGCCCTCCACCAGCGCGACCGCGTGCTCGTCCCGCTGCGCTTTCGTCATCCGCCCGGTCGGCGCCGCGACGCTCAATCCGCCCAGCAGCGGACCGTCCGGACGGGCCACCGCGCAGCCGATCGAGCTGACACCGTCCTCGCTCTCGCCGGCGTTGAGCGCGTAACCGCGCCGCCGGATCCGCTCGATCTCGGCCAGCAGCGCGCTGCGGCTCGTCATGGTCTTCGTGGTGACCTGGCCCAGGACGTCGTCCGGGTAGCGCTGGGCGATCTGGTCGTCGGGCAGGTGCGCGAGCATCGCTTTGCCCAGGCTCGTCGCGTGCGCCGGAAGCGTGCGGCCGACGCGGCCGGACACCCGCAGCGCCCGGTCGCTCTCGATCACGTCGAGGAAGCGGACCTGGTTGCCCTCCAGGGAACCGAGGTGCACGGTCTCGCCGGTGGTTTCGGACAGCCACTGCAGCACCGGCCGCGCGACCGCCCGCAGGTCCATCTGGTTCACCACCGACAGTCCGATTTCGACCAGGGCCGGACCGGCGCGGTAGACGCGGCTGGCCGGGTCCTGGTCGACGAACCCGTGGTGGACGAGCATCGCCATCAGCCGG
This sequence comes from Amycolatopsis sp. CFH S0740, assembly GCF_004522315.1. Classification (NCBI taxonomy): domain Bacteria; kingdom Bacillati; phylum Actinomycetota; class Actinomycetes; order Pseudonocardiales; family Pseudonocardiaceae; genus Amycolatopsis; species Amycolatopsis sp. CFH S0740. The sequence goes on from NZ_SDLS01000007.1 coordinate 170,232, forward strand.
TGCGCGGTCGACTGCCCGACCCCCAGCGCGTCCCTCGCGTCGGACAGCCGCAGCTCCCGCGTGGCGCTGAACATCCGCAGCAGCCGCAGCGCGCGGTCGACGGATTCGATCGGGTACTGGGGCGCGGGCCGCGCGGGACCGGCTTCGGCAGCGGATGTCTGCATAGCAGACATGGTATCTGGACCAGGGAGTTTGCGGGTGCTTCCGGGGAGAAAACTTGGCACGATTTCTGGATAACAGAATCAGAGTCCGCAGGCTAGACTTCGGGCCGGGTCGCGGGGTTAGCATGAACCGACGGCACGCGGGGCTCCAGGTCCCCGCGGGACTCAGGAAGCGCAGGAGCGACGATGCTCGAAGCACATTCCGGCCCGGAAATCCCGACCCGGGTCGCCGAACTTCTCGACCGCGAGTGGCGCCTGCTCATCGACGGCAAACTCGTCCCGGCGCGGTCCGGCGCCACCTTCTCCCGGGTGTCCCCGTACACGGGCACGGTGATCGCCGAGGTCCCCGACGCGGGACCCGACGACGTCGACGAAGCAGTGCGCGCGGCGGCCGACGCGAGGGCGGTCTGGCGGGACACCCTGCCGGTCGAGCGCGCGAAGCTGGTCGCCGAACTGGCCGACGCGATCGAACGCCACGGCGAGGAACTGGCCCTGCTCGACACCGTGGACGCCGGTTCGCCGATCTCGAACTCGCGCGTCGACGTCGGCGTGACGGTGGCGCAGCTGCGCATGTTCGCCGGGCAGGCGCTGGAGCTGAAGGGTACGTCGGTGCCCGCCAGCACAGCACTGCACGTGACCACGCGCGAACCGGTCGGCGTGGTCGCGCGGATCGTGCCCTACAACCATCCGCTGATGTTCGCGGGCAAGATCGCCGCGCCGCTGGTCGCGGGCAATCCGACGATCCTCAAGCCGCCGGAGGCCGCGCCGCTGTCCGCGCTGCGGCTGGCCGAGCTGGCGAAGGACATCTTCCCGCCCGGCGTGCTCTCGGTGCTCGTCGGCGACGGGCCGGCGGTGCCGGACGCGCTGGTGCGGCACCGGCACGTGCGGCGGATCGGGTTCATCGGGTCCGAACCCACTGGACGCGCCATCCAGCGCGCGGCGGCGGAGAGCGGCGTCAAGGACGTCAGCCTCGAACTCGGCGGCAAGAACGCCATGGTGGTGTTCCCCGACGCGGACCTCGAAGCGGCGGCCGCCGGAGCCGTGTTCGGCATGAACTTCACCTGGTCCGGGCAGTCCTGCGGGTCGAACTCGCGGCTGCTGGTCCACCAGGACGTCCACGACGCGCTCGTCGCCCGCGTGGTCGAGCTGATCGAGGCGCGCCGGATCGGCGATCCGTTCGACGAGCGCACCGAACAGGGCACGATGATCAACCGGGCGCAGTACGAGAAGTCGTTGTCCTACATCGACATCGCGGTGTCCGAAGGCGCGAAGGTCGCCACCGGCGGCGGTCGCCCGGCAGGCGTCGACCAAGGCTTGTTCGTGGCTCCGACGGTGTTCACCGGCGTGCGCCCGGACATGCGGATCGCCCGCGAGGAGGTGTTCGGGCCGCTGCTGTCGGTCATCCCGTTCGCCGACGAGGCCGAAGCGGTCCGCATCGCCAACAGCGTCGACTACGGGCTGACCGCGAGCGTCTGGACCTCCGACGTCACCCGGGCGCACCGCGTCGCCCGCGCGTTCGAGGCCGGGTTCGTCTGGATCAACGGCTCGTCCCGGCACTTCCCCAACGTGCCGTTCGGCGGCGTCAAAGGATCCGGCGTCGGCCGCGAGGAAAGCCTCGAAGAACTCCTCAGCTACACCGAAACCAAGTCCATCAACGTCATGTTCTGACCATCGAAGGCAAAGGGGCCCTCATGGCGTACGTCATCGGCATCGACACCGGCGGAACGTTCACCGACGCCTTCGTCGCCGACCAGCACAACCGGCTCGCCGCCGCCAAAACCCCGTCCACTCCCCCGGATTTCGCGACCGGCTTCCTCACCGCGATCGACGAACTCGCCGCGGAACTCGGCATCCCGGTCCGCGAACTGCTCGCCAACACCGATTACGTCGTGCACGGCACCACTTCCACGCTGAACGCACTCGTGACCGGGGACGTCGCGCAGGTCGGCTTCCTCACCACTCGCGGGCACGCGGACTCGATCAGCATCATGAACCTCGAAGGCCGCTACGCCGGTCTCGGCAGCGACGACATCCAGCACATGGCCCGCACGGCGAAGCCCGCGTCTTTGGTGCCCCGGCACCGGATCCGCGAGATCGACGAGCGCGTGGACTACCAGGGCCGCGTCGTCGTCCCGCTCGACGAGGACGACGTCCGGACCGCGGTCCGCGAACTGCTCGCCGACGGTGCGGAGGCGATCGCGGTGTCGTTCCTGTGGTCGTTCCGCAATTCCGCGCACGAGCAGCGGGTGCGCGAGATCGTGCAGGAGGAAGCGCCGGAGGTGTACGTGGCGCTGTCCAGCGAGGTCAGCCCGCGCATCCGGGAGTACCCGCGCAACGTCACGACGATCATGAACACGCAAGTCGGCCCGCGGCTGGGCAGCTACCTGCGGCCGCTCGAAGCCGAACTGCGGGAGCGCGGGCTCACCGGCGCGCTGCTGGTGATGCAGGGCTCCGGCGGCTGCGTCACCGCCGCGGACGCGCCGGCGCACGCGATCACCACCATCGGTTCGGTGCTCACCGGCGGGGTCGTCGGCTGCACCCGGATGGCCGCGTCGCTCGGCCACGACAAGGTGATCTCGACCGACATGGGCGGCACGACCTTCCTGGTCGGTCTTGTCGTCGACGGCAAACCGGTGACCACCACCAGCACGATCCTCAACCAGTACACGATCAGCACGCCGATGGTCGACGTGCACACCATCGGAGCCGGCGGCGGCGCGATCGCCTGGGTCGATCCGGGCGGGAACCTCCGCGTCGGGCCGCGCAGCGCGGGCGCCCGTCCCGGACCGGCCTGTTACGGCGAGGGCGGCTGGGAGCCGACGGTCACCGACGCCGACCTCGTCCTCGGCATCATCAACCCGGACAACTTCCTGGGCGGGCGCAAGAAACTGGACGTCCAGCTGTCCCGGGACGCCATCGACAAGGTGGTCGCGACCCCGCTCGGCATGTCCGTCGAGGACGCGGCCGCGGCGATCTACGCGATCCAGAACGCCCAGACCGCCGACCTCGTCCGCAAGGTCGTGGTCAACTCCGGCCAGGACCCGCGCGACTTCACCCTCTACGCGTTCGGCGGCGCGGGCCCGATGCACTGCGCGAGCTACTCGTCCGACCTCGGCGTCAAGGAGGTCGTGGTCCCGCTCGGCTCCACCGCGGCGGTCTTCTCCGCCTACGGCCTCGCCGCCTCGGACATCGTGCTGACCGCCGAACAGTCGCAGCCGGTCGCGATGCCGGTGCCCGCCGAGACCGCGAACGAGGTGTTCACCGGCCTGGAACGGGAACTGGAACGCCGGTTGGCCGAACAGGGCCTCACCTTCTCCGCGATCAGCTACGAACGCGAAGCCGACATCCGCTACACCATGCAGCTCGCTGAAGTCGCGACCCCGGTACCCGGCGGCGAGCTGACCGACGAGTCGGTGGAGCAGCTCGGCCGCGACTTCGAAGCGAGCTACGAAGCGTTGTACGGCAAGGGATCCGGTTTCCCCGACGCAGGCCTGCAGCTGATCACCTACCGCGTCCGCGCGACCGGGATCCTGCAGATCCAGCCGGAACTGCCCGAACACGGCACCCTGCCCGGCAAGCCCGCCACGAGCGGCGAACGGGAGGTCCTGCTCGACGTCCGCACCGGACGCCAGCCCGCCGCGATCTACGACTACCGCGCACTCGGCGCCGGCCACGAGATCGAAGGCCCCGCCGTCGTCGAAGCGCCGACCACCACCGTCGCCCTCCCGCCGGGCACTCAGGCCGCTGTGGACCGTCTCGGCAACCTCGTGATCCGTTTCCCTGAACGGAAGGAACCCTCCTGATGGCTGTCATCCCCGTCGCCGGATCCGAGCGATTCGTCCAGTCCGGCGCTCCCCTCGACCCCGAAGCCCGGTTCGGCGACCTGAAGCTGCACCGCGTCGACTCCACCGACGTCGACGCCCTCACTTACGAGGTCGTCCGGCACCGCTTGGTCGCCATCACCGACGACATGGGCGACGCGATCAAGCGCATGTCCGGCTCGGTCGTCGTGACCGACTGCAACGACTTCGGCGCGGGCATCATGGACGAGACCGGCGAAACCGTGCAGGTCGGGCTGTACAACATGCAGCTCGGGTCCGCTTTGGACATGGCGGTGCGCTGGACGCTGGAGCATCGCGCCGAGAACCCGGGAATCGCGCCGGGCGACCAGTTCCTCCTGAACGACCCGTGGATCGGCGGCGGACTGCACCAGAACGACGTCACTGTCCTCGCCCCGCTGTTCTACGACGGCCAGCTGTTCTGCTGGACCGGCGCGGTCGCGCACCAGGTCGACCTCGGCGGCGTGTCGCCGGGCAGCTGGTCGGTCGAGGGACACGACGTGTTCTGGGAGGCGCTGCCGATCCCGCCGGTGAAAATCGTCGAAGGCGGCACGCTGCGCTCGGACATGGAGGACATGTACCTGCGGCGCTCCCGCGTGCCGCGGCTGGTCGGGCTGGACCTGCGGGCGAAGATCGGCGCGAACAACGTCGCGCAGGACCGGCTCACCGCGCTCATCGACAAGTACGGCCCGGACACCGTCAAGGCCGTGATGAAGAAGATGATGGGCGACGCGGAAGCCCAGCTGCGCACGAAATTGCGAGCGCTGCCGGACGGAACGTGGTCGGCGGTCGCGCACCAGGACGGCGCGCGGGCGGGCGACCGGGACATCCACAAGATCGTCGTCGCGATGTCCAAACAGGACGACACCCTGACCTTCGATTTCACCGGCACCGACCCGCAGGTCGACGGGATCATCAACTGCACACTCGCCGGGCTGCGCGGCGGCATCCTGCCGATCCTGCTGACCATGCTGTGCCCGGACATCTCCTGGTCGCCGGGCGGGATCTACCGGTGCGTCGAGATCGTCAGCGAACCCGGGACGATCAACAACTGCACCTTCCCGGCCGGCATCGGGAAGGCGTCGGTCAACTCGGCCTGGTCCACGCAGAACGCGGTCTCCGAAACCGTCGCGCAGATGCTGAGCACGCACGCCGAACTCAGCCGGTCGGCGATGAGCGTCTGCTGCGGCACCTGGGATCTCACCCTGCTGGCCGGCGTCGACCAGCGCGGCGGCGGTTTCGCCACGATGCTGTGCGACGCGATGTCCGGCGGCCTCGGCGCGAAAGTGGACGGCGACGGCGTCGACACCGGCGGCGAGAACTGCATTCCGATGGGCCGCATCGCCGACATCGAGATCAACGAGTTCAGCTTCCCGATGCTCTACCTGTGGCGGCGCGAGGAAGTCGATTCCGGCGGACCGGGCCGGTGGCGCGGCGGCGTCGGAGCATCGAGCTGCTTCATCCCCTACGACTCCCCCACCCGCAGCGTGCACCTCGTCGTCTCCGCCAACGGCAAGGCGGTCCCGCAGGCTCCCGGCATTTCCGGCGGCTATCCCGCGGCCACGCAATGGGACGTCCTCGTCCGCGACACCACCGTCCGCGACCAGCTCGCGAACGGCCGGATCCCGCAGACGATCGACGACCTGCGCGGCCGCGCGGACACCCTCCCGCCGCACCTGGAAACCGACCTCGCCGAAGCGGACGTCTACTTCACCCATTGGCAAGGCGGCGGCGGAATCGGCGACCCGCTGCACCGTGAACCTGAACGCGTCGCCGCCGACGTCCGCGACGGCAAGGTGTCCGCGATCGCCGCGCTCGACGTCTACGGCGTCGTGCTGGACAACGGCGCGCCTGACCTCGCGGCCACCGCGGCGCACCGCGACCGGCTGCGGTACGAGCGCGCCGGGCTCACGCCGCCGGAAGGAGCGCACCAGTGAACCTCGACCTGAACCTCCGCGTGGACGACGCGACCGGCGCGGTCGTCTGCCGCCACTGCTCGGCGCGGATCGGCGACACCACCGCCGAACCGATGGCGCACGCGCTGCGCCACGAACGCCCCTCGACCGACGCCGGACCGGGCGTCCACGCCGATCCCGCCGCGTTCGTCGACCGGGAAGTCCTGCTGCGCCAAGCGTTCTGCCCCGGCTGCCTGACGCTGCTGTCCACCGAGATCGTCCCGGACGGCGAACCCTCCTACCGAAGCTGGAGCCTGACATGACCCTCAACGGACTCGCCGGAAAGGTCGTCGTCGTGACCGGCGCGGCCCAAGGCATCGGCGCGGCTTACGCCCGCCGGCTGGTCTCCGAAGGCGCGACCGTGGTGCTCGCCGACCTCAACCTCGAGGGCGTCCAAGCCACCGCCGCTTCCTTCGACGGTCCCGGCAAAGCCAGCGCGTACGCCCTCGACGTCTCCAGCCGCACCAGCTGCACCGAATTCGCAACGCAGCTCACCGAGGCGCACGGCCGGGTCGACGGCCTGATCAACAACGCCGCGATCTTCTCGACCATCAAGATGAAGCCGTTCTGGGAGATCACCGACGAGGAGTGGGACCGGCTGATGGCGGTCAACCTCCGCGGCCCGTGGCTGCTCGTGTCGGCGCTGCTGCCGCTGCTCCAGGCTTCGCCGTCGGCCAGCGTCGTCAACATCGGCTCCGACGCGGTGCAACTCGGCCGCCCCGGGTACCTGCATTACGTCGCCAGCAAGGGCGGTGTGCACGGCATGACGTTCTCGATGGCGCGGGAACTGGGCGAGTTCGGCATCCGGGTCAACACCCTGTCGCCGGGCCCGGTCTACACCGAAGTCGCGCGGGAAACCGTGACGCCCGAACAACGCGAGGCCATGCTGCGCGCCCAATCGCTGCACCGCCCCGCCGGGGCCGACGACATGACCGGGCTGGCCGCGTTCCTGCTCAGCGACGACGCGGGCTACCTGACCGGCCAGACCCTCAGCGTCAACGGCGGGCTGGTGCACCGATGAGCACGCAACAGGAACTCGTCGCGCTGTCGTCCCGGATCCTGGCCGCCGCCGGACAGGGCGACCTCATCTGGGGCCACGTCTCCTGCCGCGACGCTGACGGACGGGGCGTGTGGATCAAGTCCGCGGAATGGGGCATGGAGGAGGTGACGCCGGAGCGGGTGCAACTGGTGAACGCCGACGGCGAGGTCGTCTCCGGCACCGGGCCGCGGCACAGCGAATACCCGATCCACACCGAGGTCATCGCCGCGCGACCGGACGTCAACGCGGTGGTGCACACGCACGCCCCGCACGCCGTCGCCCTCGCCGCGACGGGACAGGAGCTGCGGCCGGTGAGCCATGCCGCGAACCTGTTCGTGCCGCCCGAAGTGCCGCGCTACACCGAGACCGCGGATCTGATCCTGACGCCGGAATTGGGCAAGTCCCTGGCCGCGGAACTCGGCGATGCCCGGGCGGTATTCCTGGTGAACCACGGAATCGTGGCGGTCGGCGATTCGGTGGAAAGCGCGACTGTCGCCGCGGTGGTGCTGGAGCGGGCTTGTGAGCAGCAGTTGCTGACCCAGTCGTTCGGCGGATGGCCTAGCTGGTCGCCGCCGGAGGAGTCGCACGCGAAACGGGAACACATCTATCACCCGCGTGCGGTGCAGGCGGTGTGGGATTACTTGGTGCGGCAGCTGCCGTGAGGTCGTGAGTGGCGACGCCGGTTCTAAGCGGCATCGCCACTCACGACACCCCCACCGAAAACCCCACTGTCCGCCCAGATTCGCACAGGAATCCGCACCCCACCTGCCCTTGCCGCGGTAGGGAACAATTTCTAGGGCAGGTTCCGCGGCGGAGGGGCGGCTCGATGACGGTCCGAGTCTTGCTGGTCGAGGACGACGCCCTGATCAGCGAAGCGCTTTCGCTCGCTCTCGCTGACCAGGGCTGCACGGTGACCCAAGCCGCGTGCGGCGAGGACGCGTTGGCGATGCTGGAATCGGTGCGCGTGGACGTCGTCCTGCTCGACCTGATGCTTCCGGGCATGGACGGGCTCGCCGTCTGCAAGGAACTGCGCGTGCGCGGGGATCTGCCGGTCATCGTCATCACCGCCCGGGCCGACAGCCAGGACGTCATCGCCGGGCTGGAAGCCGGTGCCGACGACTACGTGACCAAGCCGCTGGTCGCCGGCGAGCTGGCGGCCCGCATCCGCGCGCTGCTGCGCCGCGCGGCACCGGTTCGCAGGTGTTGTCTCCAGGTCGGCGATCTGCTGTTGAGCACGCACGACGACACCGTCTCCCGCGAAGGTGTCCCCATTCGCCTTACCCGTACCGAATTTCGCCTGCTGGCCGAATTGGCCGCCGCCGACGGAGAGGTTGTCACGCGGGAGCAGCTGCTGCACCGGATCTGGGGGCGCGACTACTTCGGTGGCACGCGGCTGCTCGACGTGCACATCCGGCGATTGCGGCGCAAGGTCGAGCCGAATCCGGATTGTCCGCGTCTCGTGCTCACTGTCCGGGGAATCGGCTACCGCGCCGAGCCCCGGCCGTGATCCCCGCTTCCGTGTCCCGGGTTTCCTTGCGCTGCCGGGTTTCCGCGGCGTTCGGGCTCGGGCTGCTGGTGGTGGTCAGCGCGTTGTCGGCGGCGACCTGGCACCTCGCCACCGACTACCTGCTCAACCAGCGCCAGCAGAGCGCCGACCGCCATTCCCGGATCAACGCGCGGCTGGTCGAGAACGAGGTCCGCGACCGAACCGGCGGTCTCGGCGAACTGCTGTCCGGCCTCACCTCCGGGCCGAATTCGACGATCCTCGTGGCCCTGCCGGGCGGCTGGCACACCGCCGGACGCCCGGTCGGCCCCGCGGACCTCCCGCCCGGCCTGCTCTCCCGCGCCCGCCCCGGCGCGCCCGCGCACGAGCGGTTCACCGCCGACGGGATCCCGGTCCTCGCGGTCGCGCAACAACTCGCCCGGTCGAACGGCTACTACGTCGAACTGCATCCGCTGCTCGGGCTCGAACGGACCTTCCGCAACCTGCGCATGATCCTCGTGGCGGGAACCGTGGCGTGCGGGCTGTTCGGCGTCGCACTCGGCGCGTGGGCGGCACGGCGCGCGCTCCGTCCGCTCGCCGCGTTCACCGAAACCGCCGCCCGCATCGCCCGCGGCGACCTCCGCGCGCGGTTGCCCGAACAGGCCGGACCCGACCTCGCCCCGCTCGCCGCGACGTTCAACTCCACCGCCGACGCACTGGAACAGCGGGTCCGCCGCGACGCCCAGTTCGCCGCCGACGTCAGCCACGAACTGCGCTCCCCGCTCACCACGATGACGTCCGTCGCGGAAGTCCTCGAACGCCGCCGCGACGCGATGCCCGCGCCCGCGCAGAAGGCGTTGCAGCTCCTGCTCGCCGAACTGCGGCGGTTCCGCGGCATGGTGCTCGACCTGCTGGAGATCTCGGCCGTCGACCAAGCCGACCATGGCGAGGAACGCGAACTGGTCGACCTCGGCTCGCTCGTCCGCAGCGGCGTCGCGAGCAGCCCGGCCCCGCGCCCGACTCTCGACCTCGCCCCGGACCCGCTGCTGGTCGCCGCGGACCGGCGACGACTCGACCGGGTATTGGCGAACCTCCTCGACAACGCGTCCCGCTACGGCGGCGGTGCGGTCCGCGTGGCCGCACACGCGAGCAACGGCGTGGTCCGGCTGGAAGTGGACGACGCGGGCACTGGGGTGCCCGCCGAACTCCGGGAACGCATTTTCGAGCGGTTCTCCCGAGGGGTGCACGCCGGGCGGCGGGATCCCGATTCAGGGACCGGTCTGGGATTGGCGATCGTCGCGGACCACGTCTACCGCCACGACGGACGGGTGTGGGCGGAGGAACGGCCGGGCGGCGGGGCGCGGTTCGTCGTCGAACTCCCGCAAGCACCCGGATGACGCGTCAAGCTAACTCGACCAGCCGCGCGGCAAGCTTCGGGTGCGTCAGACGGCAGTGTCGGGCGCACCGCCAAGCGAAGGCCTTGGGTTCTTTGCGCCGCACCGGGTTGCTTGCCTGTCTGCCCGCGGTCAGTTATCGCGCCGGACCGCGCTTTCCAGCAGGGCCAGCGCCCGTTCGATGTCCTTGCGATCCGCTTCGTCCAGGTTGGCGAGGAGCGATTCCTCGCGCTCGAGATGTCCTTCGAGAACCCGGTCGATGAGCTTGCGGCCGGCGGCGGTCAGTTCGGCGTAGCTGACCCTGCGGTCGCCCCGGTGGTCGCGGCGGCGGATCAGCCCGTCGCGTTCGAGCGCGTCCAGCCGTCCGGTGAGAGCGCCGGACGTGACGAGCGCGGAGGCGGCCAGTTCGGACGGCGTCTTCCGGTAGGGACGGCCGGCTCGGCGGAGGTTGCACAGGATGTCGAACGCGCCCGGGGTCAGGCCGTGCGGGGCGAGGTACTCGCGCAGTCCGCCGGCGGCGAGGTCGGCGATCCGGCGGACCCGGCCGAAAATCGCGATCGGCGAGGCGTCCAGGTCCGGGCGCTGCCGGGCCCAGTCCGCCACCACCTGGTCGACCGGGTCCATCGTCATCGGCTCCTCGTTCCGCGGCATGCGGACGGAGCCTATCCGCGTCCTAACGGGACTGCGCCGCGGGCTGACCGGCCGCGGCGGGTGCTTTCCCGGCCGGAGCGCGGCCGCGAAGCAGCACGACCGCACCGACCAGCGTGAGCAGCTGGGTCGCGGCGAGCAGCGCGTACCCGGCGGCGAACCCGTGGTCGCCGCCCGCCGCGATCGCCACGCCCATCAAGGTGGGAAGCAGCGCGGACACCAGATTGCCGACCCCGTTGATCAAACCGTAGGCGCTGCCCACCGCACCCGCCGGCGCGTATTGCTGCACCAGGGTCGGGATCGCCGGTCCTTGCAGGCCCCAGAACGCGTTGGCGAGGATCAGCGTCGCCGCCGCGAGCCAGCGCGAATCGGCGAAGGTCACGGCCGTCGCGCACAGCGCGGTGCCGACGCTGCCGATCACCAGCACGAGCGGCGCCCGGCGGGCCGGCATCCGGTCGATGAGCCATCCGCCGAGGAACCCGGACCCGAGGCTGACCACGAACGGCAGCGCCGACAGCGCGCTCATCTGCGCCAGCGAGAAATGCCGTGCCTGCAGCAAATACGACGGGAGCCACGACGTGCTGCCCCACAGATAGCCGAGCGTCGCCACCTCGATCAGCAGGATCCAGCCGAGCTTGGGCGTGCGCAGCGCCCCCGCGAACCGCCGCAGCGCCGGTTCCCGGACCGCCGTCCGGCGGCGCGAGGCCCGGACGAACACCGCGACCAGCGGCAGCCCGACCACGAGATTGAGCGCCGCGAGCAGGAGGAACGAGCCGTGCCAGCCGAAGTGCACGAGGGCGAAGGTGATCACCGGGATGCCCAGCGCCGTGCCCAGCGAAACGCCCATCGAGCTGACCGCGTTGGGCTTGCCCCACGCGCCTTCGGCGAAATTGTCCTTGACGTACATGGTTTTCAGCGAGAACAGCGGCCCCTCGCTGGCCCCGAGCAGGAACCGCAGGGTCAGCAGCAGCATCGCGCTCCCGGCGTACGGAGACACGAGGGTGAACAACGCCCAGCACCCCAGGCTGACGAGCAATCCGCGCCGCACCCCGAAAACTGCTTCGTACCAGGGCGTGATCAGCATGGCCGCGATTCCGTAGCCGGCCAGGAAGAGCGTCATCAGGGCGCCTTGCGCCGCCCGGTTGCCCGCGATCCCGAAGTGCCGCGTGAAGGCCGGATCGGTGATCAGCACGGACACGTTGACCCGGTCGATGTAGGAGATCGCCACGACCGCCAGCAACGCCAGCACGCCCAGCCACGCGGTCATCGGCGCGCCGGGACGCCGGTCTTCGGTCGGCAGAGTCACCGCGGTTCCTTTCCGGGCCGGACCATCGCGAGGCGGCCCGGACCGCGCGGACCCGCCGCGCCGCCAGACCGGCCGCCTCGGCCGGCGGGGTCGCCCGGAAGTATCTTTGTCCTAAGATGCTTGTGTCAAGCTATCTCGCCAGAGTCCTCTCCCCCGGCCCAGCGCCGTGACCGTACGTGAAGGGCCCCTTGAGGGGAATGAGATTTTGCGCCAAGGACCCAAGGCGGCGCCGTGGATGCGGCTGAGGCGAGCCTGCCCAGGCCGAAGGTCCTGAGTGGCTGCGGGCCGTGAGGGTCGCCTTGAGGGAATCAGATTCCCTCAAGGCGACCCTCACGGACCTGAATAACCCGTCACGGAATCGCAAAACGGGCATTTCGGCGGCTGTTGCGTCTCTTGTGGACGGTCAGCCGGGCCGAATCGCGGCTGACGTCGCCCGGCACGGGACTCGGCGTCCCGCCAAGCGCTTTCGCGAGCGTCCTGCCGCCTCCCCGGCGACCGCCGACCCTGGCCAGCCCTTCGACGCGGGCACACGAGCCCCGGCTATCCCCGCGGTGTCGCCTTAAGTCCCTTGGCATGGGAAATCAGATTCCTTCAAGGGGCCCTTCACGGACAGTTGCCGGAATGCCGGGCGATCAGCCCCACGCCGGTTCGCGCGCCGGGGCGAGCAGATCGCTCACGTCGCCGGAAAGGTCCTCGCCCGGCAAGCCGCGCCGGAACAGCCGCCCGGCCGCGCCGCCGCTCGTGGACACGCCCGCGAGTTCCGCCCAATCCCCGCGCACGCGCAGCCAGGTGCCCTCGCGCAGGCCGAGCACCGGGATGTCGTTGCACTCGTGGAATTCCGCGAGCCGCTTCTCCCGGGTCTCGCCCATGTGCGTGCTGCCCGGGTCGGGGTCGACGTAGTGCGGGTTGAGCTGGAACGGCACCAAGCCCAGCGAAGTCAGGCTCGGCGGTTCCACGATCGGCATGTCGTTCGTGGTGCGCACCGTCGGCCCGGCGATATTGGTTCCCGCGCTGGCACCGAGGTAGGGCATTCCCTCGGACACCCGGTCCCGCAACGGTTGCAGCAACTCGCGCCGGTACAGCTCGGCCAGCAGGCGGAACGTGTTGCCGCCGCCGGTGAACACGGCCTCGGCGGAGCGCACGGCAGCGACCGGGTCTTCGGCGGTGTGCAGCCCCCGCACCCGCACCCCGAGCGGTGCCGCGGCGGCGGCGATGCGCTCGGTGTAGCCGTCGTGGTCGGCCAGCGCGAAGGGCACGAACAGCAGCTCGGTGCGCCCGTCCAGCACCTCGGCCACCGCGTCCAGCGCGTGTTCCAGCGGCTGGTGGCCGTGGTTGGTCGAATTGGACAGCAACAGCAAGTCAGTCACGCGATTCTCCTTGGTTCGCCCGCCATTGTTCAGCAAGTCCGCAGCAACCGGTCGAGGACCCGGACGGAGAACCGCAGCGACTCCAGCGGGACGCGTTCGTCCACGCCGTGGAACAGCCGGTTGTAGGGCAGTTCCGGCGGGACGCGCAGCGCCTTGAACCCGAAGCCGCGGATGCCGAGCCCGGACAGCGCCTTGTTGTCGGTGCCGCCCGCGTTGCAGTACGGCGTGGGGTGGCCGTCCGGGTCCTCCGCGGTGATCGCGGCGCACATGGCGTCCACCAGGGGGCCGTCGAAACCGCTTTCCATGGCGATGTCGCGGTGGATGAACTCGCGGCGCACCGACGGCAGCAGCAGCTCGTCGATGGTGTCCAGCAGTTCCTGCTCGTACCCGGGCAGGAACCGGCCGTCGACCGCGGCGGTGGCCCGGCCGGGAATGACGTTCACCTGGTACCCGCCGGAGATCATGGTCGGGTTCGCCGAATTGCGCAGGATCACGTTCACCAGGTCGGCCACCGGGCCCATCCGCGCCAGGCTTCCGTCCACATCGGACGGATCGAACGGGACGCCGAGCAGTTCGCCGGCGCGTTCCAGCAGCGCCCGCACCGGTTCGATCAGCCGGACCGGGAACCGGTGCCGCCCGATCCGGGCGAGCGATTCGGCGAGATCGGTGACCGCGTTCTCGTCGTTCGGCGAGGAGCCGTGCCCGGCCCGGCCGGTGGCGGTCAGCCGCAGCCACGCCTGCCCGCGCTGCGCGCACTCGATCGGATACAGCCTGCTGCCGTTGCCGAGGTCGAACGACACCCCGCCGCCCTCGGTGATCGCCTCGCCCACGCCGTCGAACAGGTCCGGGCGGTGCTCGGCCAGCCAGCGCGAACCGAACTTGCCGCCGCCCTCCTCGTCGGCGAGGAAGCCGAACACGATGTCCCGCGCCGGTTTCTCGCCGGTGCGGCCGAACTGCCGCGCCAGCGCGAGGATCGCCGCGTCGAAGTCCTTCATGTCGATCGCGCCGCGGCCCCACAGCATGCCGTCGGCGATCTCGCCGGAGAACGGCGGGACGCTCCACTCGTCGGCGTCGGCGGGCACCACGTCCAGGTGCCCGTGCAGAAGCAGCGCGGGACGCGACGAGTCCACTCCGGACACCCGGGCGAACACACTGGCCCGCCCGGGCGCGCTTTCCACCAGCGTCGGTTCCAGCCCGGCGTCGATGAGCTTCTCCGCGACGTACTCGGCGGCGGGCCGCTCGGTCGCGCCCGGGTTGGACGTGTCGATCCGGATCAGGTCCCGGCAGAGGTCGACCACCTCGTCCTGTGCGCTGGTCACCGCGCCACCTCCTCCAGTTCCGCCGAGCCCACCGGCCGGATCAGCCCGGCGCGGCCCAGCACCGTGTACAGGATCGCGGCGGTGAGCAGCGAGTTGAGCGCGGGGATGCCCCAGTGCACGAACTCGCCGACGCAGAACGCCGCCGCCCACACCGCGAGCGTGGCGGGCACCCATACCGGCATCGACGCCGGGACCCGGCCGGCGGCCCTGGTCTCCCGCAGCGGGGTGGAGAGGCCGCGCACCAGGAAGTACTCGGCCACGATGATGCCGCCCACCGGCGGAATCGCGACGCCGAGCACGGACAGGAACGCGGTGAAGTGCTGGAGGAACCCGATCGCGGACAGCACCGTCCCGGCGATGCCGATCACCAGCGTCACGACACCGCGGTGCAGCGGGCGGCCGAACACGGTCCGCACGAAGTTCACCACGCCCAGCGAAGAGCCGTAGAGATTCCAGTCGTTGATCTTCGCGGTCGCCAGGACCACCACGATCAGCCCGACGAAGCCCGACGTGGACAGCACGATGTGCGTGACGTCGGAACTGCCGACCAGGTGCCCGAGCAGCACGCCGGTCATGCCGACGATGTACTCCGACAAGACCATCGACGCGGAGCTCTGCAGCAGGACGTGCCAGCCCTTGCGGTTGAACCGGGTCATGTCCGGGGCGACCACGGCACCGGTCATGTACCCGCCCGCGATGATCGTCGCCGCGGCCGGGATGGAGATCGCCGTCGCGGTCGGCGCGGCCGACATCAGCGCGCCCACCGAGTGGTCGGACAAGGTCGAGATGACGCTCCACGCGACGAGGCCGAAGAACAGCGGCACGGCGATCTTCGCCAGCCACATCATGTACTTGAAGCCGTAGATCACCAGCAGCGTCAAGACGACGCCGGACACCGCGCACCACAGCCACGGCGGACCGCCGACGAGCGCGTGCATGCTCTTGCCGAAGATGCCGTTCTGCACGCCGAACCAGCCCACCAGGCTGATCGCGATCACCAGGCTCACCAGCGCGGACCCGTTGCGGCCGAAACCGGTGAACCGGGTCAGCATGGTCATGGTGAGCCCCTCGCGCTGCCCGGCGAGGCCGATCAGGAAGATCACCACCTCCAGGATCACCGCGCCGAGGGTGAACGCCCAGAACGCGTCGGAGAACCGCATCCCCACGCCGAGCGTCGCGCCGAGCACGAACTGCGACAGCGAGCCGGACTGCGCGAGCCACTGCAGCAGCATCGAACCGAAGCCGTAGCGGGCGTCTTCGGGGACGCGGCGCAGCGAGTAGTCGTCGTTGCCGATCCGCTTCTTGGCGTGTTTCGCGGTTTTCGTCGCGGTGCTCATCCGGCCACCTCCGTGCCCAGCGTCTGCAGGTGCGCCATCGAGCCGTAGCGGGCTTGCAGATTGGCGAACTCTGCCTCGTCGTGGAAATGCAGCGCGCCCGCCCCGAACTGCTTGGCGACCTCGACCGCGTAGCGCGCGGCGGCCGCGATGTCCGTCTCGTGGCTGGCGCCGGTCGCGCAGCCCGCCACCGTCGCCGCCGACGTGATCGCCAGCCCGACGACCGGCGCGTCCGTGGCCGTCGCCGGCTGCAGGATCGAGTTCAGGTGATAGACGCCGTTGCCGTACGGGGTGATGTCCTGCGTGGTGATCGGGTAGGTCACCAGCGGCGCACCGGTCACCGCCTCCAGCAGTTCGCCCAAGCCCTCCGAGACCCGCAGGATGTAGCCGCTGCGCACGGTCGGGGAAAGGGCGAGCCCGCGGTGGTTGATCACCCGGTTGCCCTTGGTGGTGTCGATCGACAGCACGGCGGCCATCTCGTCGGAGAGCTCGTAGCTGTTCATCGTGGCGATGTCGACCGGCGAGTTCATGAACGGCACCGGATCGTGCGGCAGGGTCGGCGCGTCCGGGCAGACGTGCGTGCCGATCAGCACGTCGCCGGCCAGCACGTCCCCGCGAGCCCGCATGGACAGCAGCTTGGCCGCGGCGGCGAGCGCCGCGGCCGCACCGTCCCCGTCGGACACGAACCCGGTCACCTCCGGCCGGGCGCCGACCCCGCCGAGCCGCCCGACGACACCGAGCGTGGGCGCGTCGCCACCCGCGGTGCGGCCCCGGCTGCCGGACACGCGCACCCGGACGAAGTCGGTCTTCCCGGCCGGGCCGGGCACCGTCGTGATCTCCGCGCCGCTGCCGTCCGCGCCCGCGACGGCGTCGAGGTAGGCGACGACCTCTTTCCCGGTCACCGCCGGGTCGTCGAGGATTTCGAGCAGTTCCAGGACGTGTTTGAGCATGTGGTTCCTCTGGAGAGTTCAAGGCCGCCGGGGATTGGTCCGACCAGATTCCGTCCGGGCGCCCCGGCATTGCCAGCATTTCCCGTTATTCGCACAATGGCTGGATGCCGGACCCCGACGACCGCGCCACCCCGCCCGGCCTGCCGCAGACCGCGGACCGCGCGCTGCAGGTCCTGCTCGCGTTCGACCGCGCCCGCCCGGAATGGGGCGTCACCGCGGTGGCCCGCGAGTTCGGGCTCCACACGTCGATCGCCCAGCGGCTCCTGGCCGTGCTGGCCCACCGCGGTTTCCTCGTCCGCGACGACAGCACGCGCAAGTACCGGATCGGCCCGGCCGCTCTTCACCTGGGCCGGATGTGGGACCGGGCCGGGGCACTGGATCTGCTGGTGGCCCCGGTTCTCTCCGACCTCGCCGCCCAGACCGGACACGCCGCCCTGCTGTCCCTGCCCGACGGTGCGCACACCCGATGCGTGCTGGCCGCGGAAGGCGCGGACGGACGGCTGCGCGGCTACTCCCTTGTCGGCGAGCTGTACCCAGCGCACGCGGGGGCGACGAGCAAGGCTTACTTCGCGTTCCTGTCCGAAGAGGAACGCGACCGGTTGTTCGCGGACCGCCCCATGGCCCGGTTCACGCCGGATACGGTCACCGATCTCGCCGTGCTCCGCGAACAACTGGCCGAGGTCGCCGAGCGGGGTTGGGCGTTCACCACCGGCGAGTACGACACCGGGGTGGCGACGCTCGCGGTGCCGGTGTTTTTGCGCGGAGAACCGTACGGGAGTTTGTCGGTTGGGTGGTCTGCTTCCCGGTTCCAGCATGATCCGGAGCAGTGGGTGGATCTGTTGCGGCGAGGGGCGGAGTTGATCGAGCTTCGGCTTTCTCGGCCGGTTCCGCGGCGGTGACCCCGTCTTCAGGTACGTGAGGGCCACCCTGAGGGAATCTGATTCCCTCAGGGTGGCCCTCACGTACCGCTCGCAGCAGTCCGGCATCAAGTTCCCGGAGAACACTTGACCAGCCGCCTGTTATCGCTAACATTGCCATGCTCACGCCGCGAACTTCAGCGAGGAGGTGCGGGGATGCCCACCGACGGTCCCACTGCCAAACGCCAGCCCGGGCTGGCCGAAGTGGCTGCCATGGCGGGTGTTTCGCACATGACTGTCTCCCGGGTCGTCAACGACACCGGGACGGTTCGCGCGGAGACGCGGGCCCGGGTGCTCGCCGCGGTGGAGGAGCTGGGGTACCGGCCGAACTCGGCGGCCAGGACGTTGGCGACCGGGCGGTCGAGCATTCTCGGCGTCGTGGCGCTGGAGTCCAATTTGTACGGTCCAGCGAGCACGCTGTACGGCATCGAGCACGCCGCTCGCGAGGAGGGTTACGGGGTCACCATCTCCAGCGTCAGCCGGCCTCGGCGGTCGACTTTCGCTGAGGCGGTGGACAATCTGCGGCGGCAGGCGGTCGGCGGGATCGTGGTGATCGCGCCGCACGTCGCGGCAGGCGAGGCGTTGCGGCAGGTGACCGGCGACATTCCGATGGTCGCGGTCGGCGGCGGCGAATCCGTTCCGGTGCCGGTGATCTCGGTCGACCAGTACGACGGGGCCCGCCGGGTGACCGAGCATCTGCTGTCGCTCGGGCACGAAACCGTGTGGCACGTCGCCGGGCCGGAGGACTGGCTGGAATCGCTGGAACGCGAGCGCGGCTGGCGGGAAGCGCTCGAGCGGCGCGGAGCGCAGGTGCCGCCGCCGTTGCGCGGGGATTGGAGCCCGCGTTCCGGCTACGACGCGGGACGCCGTCTGGTCGCCGAAACACGGCCCGACGCGGTGTTCGTCGCGAACGACCAGATGGCGCTGGGCGTGCTGCGCGCCTTCGCCGAGGCGGGCATTTCGGTGCCGGGCCAGGTGCGCGTAGCCGGGTTCGACGACGTGCCGGAGGCGGCGTACTTCAGTCCGCCGCTGACCACCGTCCGGCAGGACTTCATCGAGGTCGGGCGGCGGACGTTCCGGCTGCTCGTCGAACGCATGGAAGGCGGCGACCCCGGCATCCGCCACCTCGTCGCACCCGATCTGATCGTCCGGGACAGCACCGGGCCCCGGTAACAGCACCGCACGACCGCATTCAAGCAAGCGATCACCCTTCAAATGTTAGCGCTAACAGTCGAGCGGCAGCCCGTCGCGCGGCGTGGAGTCCGGAAGGAAATCCCTCCAGTGCCAGCAGATTCCCTCGTCGTCGGCATCGACTTCGGCACGCTCTCCGGACGCGCCGTGGTGGTCCGGGTGCGCGACGGCGCCGAACTGGGGACCGCCGTGACCGAATACCGGCACGGGGTCGTCGACGACCGGCTTCCCGCCACCGCCGAGGAGTTGCCGCCGGGCTGGGCGCTGCAGGTTCCGTCGGACTACGTGGACGTCCTGCGCACCGCCGTGCCCGCCGCGTTGGCTGATGCGGGCGCCAACCCGCAGGACGTGATCGGGATCGGGACGGATTTCACCGCCTGCACGATGATCCCGACCACCGCGGACGGCACTCCCCTGTCCGAACTCCCGGAGTTCACCGGCAATCCGCACGCGTACGTGAAGCTGTGGCGGCACCACGCCGCGCAACCGCAGGCCGATCGCATCAACGCGGTGGCCCGCGAACGCGCTGAGCCCTGGCTGCCGCGGTACGGCGGATTGATCTCGTCCGAATGGGAGTTCGCCAAGGCGCTGCAATTGTTCGAGGAAGCCCCCGAGGTCTACCGGGCCATGCGGCATTGGGTCGAGGCGGCGGACTGGATCGTCTGGCAGCTCACCGGAACTTATGTCCGCAACGCCTGCACGGCCGGGTACAAGGGGATCTACCAGGACGGCCGCTACCCGGACCGGGAATTCCTCGGCAGCCTCAACCCCGGCTTCGCGTCCTTTGTAGAGGACAAGCTCGACCATCCGATCGGCCAGCTGGGCTCGCTCGCCGGGAAGCTCAGCCCGGAGGCCGCGGCCTGGACCGGGCTGCCCGCCGGGATCACGGTCGCGGTCGGGAACGTCGACGCGCACGTCACCGCGCCGGCCGCGCAGGCGGTCGAGCCGGGGCAGATGGTCGCGATCATGGGCACGTCGACCTGCCACGTCATGAACGGCGCCGACCTGCGCGAGGTCCCGGGCATGTGCGGGGTCGTCGACGGCGGCATCGTCCCCGGGCTCTGGGGTTACGAGGCCGGGCAGAGCGGGGTCGGCGACATCTTCGGCTGGTTCGTCGACCACTGCGTCCCCCAGTCCTATTCGGACGCTGCGCGCACCGAAGGGCTCCACGAGTTCCTGACCGGGCTCGCGGCGCAGCAGGAGATCGGCGAGCACGGACTGGTCGCGCTCGACTGGCACAGCGGCAACCGGTCGGTCCTGGTCGACCACGAGCTGTCCGGCGTGCTCGTCGGGCAGACGCTGAGCACCCGGGCCGAGCACGTCTACCGGGCGCTGCTGGAGGCCACCGCGTTCGGCACCCGCAAGATCATCGAGACCTTCGAGGCCGCCGGGGTTCCGGTCACCGAGCTGATCGTCGCGGGCGGGCTGACCAAGAATCCGTTGCTGATGCAGATCTACGCCGACGTCACCGGCCTCCCGCTCTCGGTGATCGGCTCGGCGCAGGGACCCGCGCTCGGCTCCGCGATCCACGCCGCGGTCGCCGCCGGCGCCTACCCCGACGTGCGCGCGGCCGCGGCGGCGATGGGCTCGGTCCAGCGGATGGCGCACCAACCCGTGCTGGCGAACGTGTCGGCCTACGACGAGCTGTACGCGGAATACACCGCGCTGCACGACTACTTCGGCCGCGGCGGCAACGACGTGCTGCACCGTCTCGCCGCGCGCCGCCGCGAACTGGCCACTGTCGCGAAAGGACAGAACTGATGACGCTGACCGCCCAGGCGCGCGGGACGATCGCGGAGCTGCGGGAATCCGTCGCGCGGCTGCACAGCGAGCTGACGCGCAACGAGCTGGTCGTCTGGACCTCGGGCAACGTGTCGGCGCGGGTGCCCGGCGAGGACCTGATGGTGATCAAGCCGTCCGGAGTGTCCTACGACGACCTGAGCGCCGACACCATGGTCGTCACCGACCTGCACGGCGAGCTCGTGCACGGCGAACTCGCCCCGTCGTCGGACACCGCCGCGCACGCCTACGTCTACCGGCATCTGCCCGAGGTCGGCGGGGTCGTGCACACCCATTCGACCTACGCGACGGCCTGGGCCGCGCGCGGCGAGCCGATCCCGTGCGTGCTCACGATGATCGCCGACGAGTTCGGCGGCGAGATCCCGGTCGGCCCGTTCGCGTTGATCGGCGACGACTCGATCGGCCGCGGCATCGTGGAAACGCTGCGCGCGACCCGCTCCCCCGCCGTCCTGATGCGCAACCACGGCCCGTTCACCGTCGGCGCGACCGCGCGGGACGCGGTGAAGGCCGCGGTGATGGTCGAGGACGTGGCCCGCACCGTCCACATCGCACACCAGCTCGGCACGCCCGTCCCGCTCTCGGGAACCGACGTCGACCGGCTGCACGCGCGCTACCAGAACGTCTACGGGCAGCGCTGAAAACCCCGATCCAGCAAGGAGAACAGATGATTTCCGCGACCAAGCCGCAGGTGTGGTTCCTCACCGGCAGCCAGGCGCTCTACGGCGAGGAGACCCTCGACCAGGTCGCCGGGCAGTCGCTGCGGATCCGGCAGCTGCTGGCCGATTCCGGCGGGCTCCCGTGCGAACTGGTCGGGAAACCGGTGCTGACCGAGTCCGCCGGGATCCGGCAGGTGCTGCAGGAGGCCAACGCCGACCCCGCGTGCGTCGGCGTGATCGCGTGGATGCACACCTTCAGCCCGGCGAAGATGTGGATCAGCGGACTCGACGCGCTGCGCAAACCGTTGCTGCACTTGCACACCCAGCTCGACGCGGCGCTGCCGTGGGCCACGCTCGACATGGACTACATGAACCTCAACCAGGCCGCGCACGGCGACCGGGAGTTCGGGTTCGTCCAGACCCGGCTCGGGATCCCGCGCAAGACGGTCGCCGGGCACGCGGCCGATCCGGCGGTGGTCGCCCGGATCGACGCGTGGGCGCGCGCGGCGATCGGCGCGGCTCACTTGCGGACCCTGAAACTGGCCCGGTTCGGCGACAACATGCGCGACGTCGCGGTCACCGAAGGCGACAAGGTCGAGGCAGAGCTGCGGTTCGGGGTCTCGGTGAACACCTACGGCGTCACCGAGCTCGCCGAACGGGTCGACGCGGCCTCCGCCTCGGACGTCGACAGCCTGGTCGCGCAGTACGCCGACGAGTACGCGCTCGCCCCGGAACTGGCGCGCGCCGGTGAGCGGCACGAGTCGCTGCGCTACGCCGCGCGGATCGAACTCGGCTTGCGGTCCTTCCTCTCCGAAGGCGGGTTCGGCGCGTTCACCACGAACTTCGAGGATCTCGGCGGACTCCGCCAGCTGCCGGGACTAGCAGTGCAGCGGCTGATGGCCGACGGCTACGGCTTCGGCGGCGAAGGCGACTGGAAGACGTCCGCGCTGCTGGCGTCGGTGAAAGCGATGGGCCGGGGCTCGGACCACGGAACGTCCTTTATGGAGGATTACACCTACCACTTCGGGCCCGGCGAACCGAAGATCCTCGGCGCGCACATGCTCGAGGTGTGCCCCAGCATCGCCGCGGGTCAGCCGTCGTGCGAGATCCACCCGCTCGGCATCGGCGGCCGCGAGGACCCGGTGCGGCTGGTCTTCGACGCCGCGGCCGGCCAGGGCACGGTGCTGGGCCTGATCGACCTCGGCGACCGGTTCCGCCTGGTGGCCAACGAGATCGACGTGGTTCAGCCCGACGAGCCGCTGCCGAACCTGCCGGTGGCCCGCGCGGTGTGGAAGCCCGCGCCGTCGCTCGCCACGTCCGCGGAAGCGTGGATCACCGCCGGCGGACCGCACCACACCGTCCTCACCCAGGCAGTCGGCACCGAGACCGTCCGGGACTTCGCCCGGATGCTCGACGTCGAACTGCTCGTCATCGACGGAAGCACCACCACCGCGGACTTCGCCGACCGCATCCGCTGGAACCAGGCCTACCACCGGCTCGCCCAGGGTTTCTGAAAGAAGGAGAACGAACAATGAGGTTCATTCGAGGAATCCGCACCGTCGCGGCGACGGCCGGGGTCGCGGTGCTCGCGTTCGGCGCCGCCGCCTGCGGGTCCAGCGCGAAGACCGTCGACCAGCAGGCGGGCGGATCCGCCGGCGCGCTGGTCGGCGTGACGATGCCGACCAAATCGTCGGAGCGCTGGATCCACGACGGGGACAACATCAAGGCCGCGCTGGAGAAGCTCGGCTACCAGGTCGACCTGCAGTACGCCGAGAACGACATCCCCACCCAGGTCAACCAGATCGAGAACCAGCTGACCAAGGGCGCGAAACTGCTGGTCGTCGCCTCGATCGACGGCACCGCGCTCACCACCCAGCTGCAGGAGGCCGCCGACCGCAAGGTCCCGGTGATCGCCTACGACCGGCTCATCCGCAACTCGACCGCCGTCGACTACTACGCCACCTTCGACAACTTCAAGGTCGGCGTCGAGCAGGCGAACTCGCTGCTCAAGGGCCTCGGCGACGGGCCGGGCCCGTTCAACATCGAACTGTTCGGCGGCTCGCCGGACGACAACAACGCGACCTTCTTCTACAACGGCGCGATGTCGGTGCTCAAACCGCTGATCGCGAGCAAGAAGCTGGTGGTCAAGAGCGGTCAGGTCGACTTCGCGCCGACCGCGATCCTGCGCTGGGACCCGGCCACCGCGCAGCGCCGGATGGAAGACCTGCTCACCAAGACCTACACCGGCGGCGCGAAGGTCCAGGGCGTGCTCTCCCCCTACGACGGCCTTTCGATCGGGATCCTGTCGGCGCTCAAGAGCAACGGCTACGGCACCGCCGGCCAGCCCTACCCGGTCGTCACCGGACAGGACGCCGAAGTCGCCTCGGTCAAGTCCATCATCGCGGGCGAGCAGTACTCCACCGTCTTCAAGGACACCCGCAAACTCGCCGACGTCACGGTGAAGATGGCCGACTCCGTCCTCAAGGGACAGAAGCCCGCGGTCAACAACACCACCGACTACGACAACGGCAAGAAGGTCGTCCCGTCCCAGCTGCTGCAGCCGGTCGTGGTGGACAAGTCCAACTACCAGAAGGAACTGCTCGACTCCGGCTACTACACGGCGGGCCAGCTGAAATGACCGAACTGCTCGGCATGCGCGGGATCACCAAGACCTTCCCCGGCGTCACCGCGCTGTCCGACGTCACGCTGTCGGTGCGGCGCGGGGAGATCCACGCCGTCTGCGGCGAGAACGGCGCCGGGAAGTCCACCCTGATGAAGATCCTGTCCGGCGTCCACCCGCACGGCAGCTACGACGGCGAGATCACCTTCGACGGCCAGGCCTGCGCGTTCGGGTCCATCCGCGACAGCGAGCGCCGCGGCATCGTGATCATCCACCAGGAACTCGCGCTGTGCGGGCAGCTTTCGATCGCCGAGAACATCTTCCTCGGCAACGAACGGGCCCGGCGAGGCTGGGTCGACTGGAACCGGACCAACCACGAGGCCGCCGACCTGCTGCGCCGGGTCGGGCTGCGCGAGAACGCCGTCACGCCGGTCAGCGAACTCGGCGTGGGCAAACAGCAGCTGGTCGAGATCGCCAAAGCCCTGTCCAAGCGCGTCAAACTCCTCATCCTCGACGAGCCGACGGCCGCGCTCAACGACGACGATTCGGAGCATCTGCTCGGGTTGCTGCGCGAACTGCGGGACGACGGCGTCACGTGCGTGATCATCTCGCACAAGCTCGGCGAGGTCACCGCGATCGCCGACACCGTCACGATCCTGCGCGACGGCAAGACGATCGAAACGCTCGGCGCGGCCGGGCTGAGCGAGGAACGCATCATCACCGGCATGGTCGGACGGGACCTCGAACACCGCTTCCCGCCGAGGGAACCGGACATCGGCGAGGAGGTGCTCCGGATCGAGGACTGGACGGTGCACAGCCCGAACCAGCCCGGCCGGGTCGTCGTGGACGGGGCGAACCTGACCCTGCGCCGCGGCGAGATCGTCGGGCTCGCCGGGCTGATGGGCGCGGGCCGCACCGAACTCGCGATGAGCGTCTTCGGCCGCTCGTACGGCACGAACATCTCGGGGCGGCTGATCAAGGACGGCAAGGAGATCTCGCTGCGGTCGGTCCGCGACGCCATCCGCAACGGCATCGCCTACGCCACCGAAGACCGGAAGCTCTACGGGCTCAACCTGATCGACGACATCCAGCGCAACACCTCCGCGGCGGGACTGCCCTCGCTCTCCCGCCGCGGCTGGGTCAACGAGCACACCGAACACGACGTCGCGCTCCGGTTCCACCGCGATCTCCGGATCAAGGCGCCGTCGGTGCGCAGCGTCACCGGGAAGCTGTCCGGCGGCAACCAGCAGAAGGTCGTGCTGGCCAAGTGGATCTTCACCGACCCGGACGTGCTGATCCTCGACGAGCCCACCCGCGGCATCGACGTCGGCGCGAAGTACGAGATCTACACGATCGTCTACGAGATGGCCGCGCAGGGGAAAGCGGTCCTCGTCATCTCCTCGGAACTCCCCGAACTGCTCGGCCTCTGCGACCGCATCTACACGCTCTCCGCGGGCCGGATCACCGGCGAGGTCGCCCGCGCCGACGCCACCCAGGAACTGCTCATGCGACACATGACGAAGGAACGGCCATGACCACCGCCAACCCCGTGCGGCCAGCCGATCCGGCCGCCCCGCCCGCCGGGCGCAGCCCCCGGCGGATCTCGATCAACCTCCGCCAGAGCGGCATCTACGTCGCGTTCGCGCTGATCGTCGTGCTGTTCGAGGTGATCACCGGCGGCGCGCTGCTCGAACCGCAGAACATCTCGAACATCATCGTCCAGAACTCCTACGTGCTGATCCTCGCCATCGGGATGATCCTGGTGATCATCTCCGGGCACATCGACCTGTCCGCGGGCTCGGTGGTGGCGATGACCGGCGCGGTCGCCGCGGTCCTCACCGTGAATCTCGGGCTGCCCTGGCCGCTCGCGGTCGTGCTGACCCTCGTCGTCGGCGCGGTCATCGGCGCCTGGCAGGGATACTGGGTCGCGTACTTCGGCATCCCCGCGTTCATCGTGACCCTGGCCGGGATGCTCGCTTTCCGCGCGCTCACCCTCACGGTGCTCGGCAACCAGGGCATCGGCCCCTTCCCCGACGCGATCCGCACCCTGTCCAACGGCTTCACCGGCGGATACCTCGGCAACATCGGCCTCGGCCCGCTCGGCGGCGCGGACCTGGTCAGCCTGCTCGCCGGGGTCGTCGTGGTGGCCGGAATCGTGCTCACGCAATGGCGCAAACGCGCCGCCCGGCTCGGCTACGGCCAGGAAGTCGACCCGTTCCCGCTGTTCGTGCTGAAGATCGCCGTCGCCGCCGCGCTGGTGCTGGCCGTGGTCGTGCAATTGGCCCGGTTCCGCAATCTGCCGTGGGTGCTCGTCCTGCTCGCGGTGCTCGTGCTCGGCTACTCGCTCGTCGCCGGGAAATCCGTGTTCGGCAGGCACATCTACGCCATCGGCGGGAACCTCCAGGCCGCGACGCTGTCCGGGGTCAAGGTCAAATCCGTGACGTTCTGGGTGTTCGTCAACATGGGCGTGCTCGCCGCGCTCGCCGGCATCATCTTCGCCGGACGGCTCAACCAGGCCGGGCCCACCGCGGGCGTCAACTTCGAACTCGACGCCATCGCCGCCGCGTTCATCGGCGGCGCCGCGGTCCAGGGCGGGGTCGGCAAGGTCGTCGGAGCCATCACCGGCGGCCTGATCATGGCGGTGATCAACAACGGGATGTCCCTGATCGGGGCGCCCAGCGAACGCGTCATGCTCGTCAAGGGTGCGGTCCTGCTCGCGGCGGTCGCTTACGACATCTGGACGAAGCGCCGCGCGGCGGCTCGCTGACTCGTGGCTGGTGGGCGACGTTTCGGCGCCCACCAGCCACCCCTTGCTCAGCTTTCTGCGACAACTCCGCTGAGCTCGTTCGGCACCCCAGGAAGCGAGCCGGTCGCGGTCTTCTCCCCCGTCCCGAGATCGACCGCGTGGACCTCCTTCTTGCCCGGATCCGTCACATACGCCGTCCCGCCCCGGACGAACAGCGCCGGACGCGGCTGCTGCCATTCGAGCGGCTCCTG
The DNA here is from genome assembly GCF_004522315.1 of Amycolatopsis sp. CFH S0740. NCBI lineage: Bacteria > Bacillati > Actinomycetota > Actinomycetes > Pseudonocardiales > Pseudonocardiaceae > Amycolatopsis > Amycolatopsis sp. CFH S0740. The sequence continues at coordinate 197,208 of NZ_SDLS01000007.1, forward strand.
CCACGAGCCGATCACCGGGATTGTCCGGGTCCCGCGGGCCGCGGCCGGGTCGATCACGTGGATCTTGCCGTCGGTGCCCAGCACCAGGCCCTCGCCCTGCGGGCCGCGCGCCAGGGAGCGGAAGGTGTAGCTGGTGCCGAGGTCCACGTGCCGCAGGCTGGCCTTCTCGGTATCGATCAGCGAGACCCGCGTCGGCCGCTCCAGCTCCGCATCCTTGTCGGTTTTGTAGTCTCCCAGCGTGATCGACGACTGCGGGGAGCCGGCCTGATTGCCGATGCGCCCGTACGCGTCCGGGCTGGTCACCTTGGTGATCTTGCCCGCGCGGTAGATCAGCGCGCCGGTCTCGCAGCCGACCACAACGGCCTCGCCCCGCGCGGTCGCTTCGCCGTGCACGCCCGGGCATTGGTCGTTGCGCGCGATCTCCTTGCCGTCCTTGTCCCGCACCGCGATGCCGTTCCGGGCGTCCTCGTTGCCGATCGTGGCGACCAGTTCGCCGTTGGCCAGTTCGACCGCGACGCCGTGATGCGGTTCCGGGGTTTTGTGCTGCGGCGCGGGCGGTTTCCCGGTCCCGAGCGTCGCCGGGTCGAGCACCGTGATCTCGCCGGTGCCGTCGGAGAAGAGGACCGTTTTGCCTGCGTGCCGCACCACGTGTCCCGGCTTCGGGGCGCGGATCTCGGTGTCGGTCAGCGTCGCGCCCGCCGCGTCGAGGAGCCGGAATCCGGTGGCCGTGGACACGATCAGGTGCCGGTCGTTGCCGGCCGGGTTGAGGCGGTTGAAGCCGGGCAGCGGGAGGTCCTTGACGACCTTCAGGGTTTTCCCGTCCAGCAGCGAGATCCCGCCGTCGTAGGTGATCGCGATCGGATCGGCGACCGTCTGGGGCGCGGCTGCCGGGGGCGGCTCCGGGGATCCGCAGGCGGTCACCGTCAGCAGCCCGGCCGCGGCGAGAGCGGCGCAGGCGGTTCGGTAGGGCGGCACTGGCATTTCGTTCTCCTTGGTGGGGATGGGTTTTCTCGGTGTCGAAGATCAGGGCGCGGCCAGGCCGTCGACGATCGCGTCGGTATTGGCGCGCATCATCTCCAGGTAGGTCGCCGCGCCTTGGCCGGGTTCGCTGAGGGATTCCGAGAACAGCGACTTCACCCGCACCCGCACGCCCGCCTGGTCGGCGAGCACCCGCGCGAGGCGGTCCGGCTGGGAGGAATCGGCGAAGACCGCCGGGACCCCGGCCGCGCGCACCGCGTCGGCCAGCGACTTCAGGTCGGACGCGCTGGGCGAGGCGAGCGTGGTGCCGCTCGGGATCACCGCGCCGACGACCTGGAAGCCGAACCGCTGGGCCAGGTAGCCGAACACGTGGTGGTTGGTGACCAGTTTCCGGCGCTGCGGCGGGATTTCCGCGAACCGGCGGCGCATCGTGTCCTCGAGCGTGCCGAGTTCCTGCCGGTACCGTTCGGCGTTGGCCCGGATCACGTTCCCATCCACTCCGGACACTCGCGCGACGATCTGGTCGGCGATCACCGGCACGGCGGCGCGGACACGGCCGGGATCAGTCCAGAAATGCGGATCCGGACCGCCGTGGGCGGCGTAGCTGATCGGGTCGACCCGCTCGCCCACCGCCAGCGCCGGGACCCCGTTGCGCTCGGCCGCCTGGACCGTGCGCAGCATGCCTTCCTCGAGCCCGAGTCCGTTGTAGACGATCAGCCCCGCGTGTTCGACCTCCGCAGCCTGCTGTGCAGAAATGCCGAACGAATGCGGGTCGGCGTTCGGTTTCATCAGCACCGTCACGCCCGCCTGGTCGCCGACGATGCGGCGGGTGATGTCGCCGAGGATGTTCGTGGTCACCACCACCGAGCCGCCGCTCGCGCCCGCGGCGGAACAGCCGGACACGACCAGGAGCGCGGCGACCAGCAGGGCCCGGATTCTGCTCATCGGCCGGTCTCCACGACGTAGCTGGCCTTGCCGGGAACGGTGAGCGTCCGGGCTCGGCGGAGGTGGTCGTTGTAGTCGATCTCGTAGATCTCGCCGGAGGCCGGGTTGTTGACGTAGGCGCGGGTCGCGTCGACCTGGATCGCCGGGGTGACCGGGCCATTGACCGCGGGCAGCAGCGGGACTTGCGCCTGCTGCGCCCCGCTGCCTGGGTCGAAGGCCCGCAGCACGCCGTCCCGGGTCAGCACCAAGACCGGCGCGTCCTCGCCGACAGCGTTCAGTGCGGCGACCGGACCGGTCTCGATCCGGGACCACTTCCGGGCCCGGACGTCCAGTGCCCACACCGCGTCAGTCCCGGCCGCGGCGGCGAGGGTCGTGCTGCCGGGCCGGTGCGCGAACCTGGAGGCGCGTTCCTCCTTGCCGACCGGTCGCGGGTAGGTGATCTTCTCCCCGGCGAACGTCCCGTCCTTCTCGGTGACCAGCAACGCGCCGTCCGCGCACCCGAAGACGACGCCCCGCCGCGTGACGGCCGCACCGCTCAGTTCCGGGCACGGCTGGCCGATCTCCGCGACCTGCTTGCCCTGCCGATCGTGCACTCGCACGCCATCGGCAACCGAGGCCAGCACACGTTCGCGATAGGGCACCGCTACCCCTGGGTGCGGACTCCGCGCGATCGTGCCGAGTTCGGCGATCGAGCCGCGGTCCAGCTTCGCCCGGTCCAGCAACTTGGCAGTTCCGTCCGGAAAGGACAGTGCGGTGACCGCGGGATCGCTGTAAGCGGCCAGCAGCTGCTGGCCCGGCGCGGTTCCGGTCTCGCGCACCGCGGCGCGGTAGTAGTGCACGTGGTCGCCGTGGTCGACCATCCAGGCGCCGCTGTCGATGACGCGGACCCCGTCGGCGCGGCCGGTGAGGTAGCCGAACCGGCCGTCCCCGGTGATCGCATGCGCGCCCTCGACCGTTCCCACCGGCGTGACTTGCTCGGTGATCAGGTCCAGCACGTGCGCCGCACCGGTCGAGGCGTCGGCGACGACCAGTCTCGACTGAGCCTCGGCGGTTTCCTCCGCTCCCTCGACGTAGCCGTGCGGCGTGGCGGCGGGTTGCTCCGCCGGATCGTGCCCGCAGGCGGCCAGCAGCGCCGCCACGGCCAGCACGCCCGCCGCGCGGCGGACAGGAGATGTCGTCATGCGTCCTCGATTTCTGTTGTCGGACAACGGATTCGTTCAGCGACGGCGGCCGCGGACGGCGGACAGCAGAGCGGAGAGGAAGAACAGCGCGATCGCGGCGGCGGCGATGCTGGCTCCCGCGGCAGTGCCCCAGTGCCAGGACGCGAGCAATCCCGCGACCGTCGACAGCATTCCCAGCAGCGCGGCGAGCACCATGACCGTCGTGATGCGGCGCGCCCAGAACGTGGCCGCGGCCGCCGGGCCGATCAGCAACCCGAACGCCAGCAAGGTGCCGACAACCCGGAACGACGCGACCACGGTCACCGTCACCAGCGCCAGCACCAGCGCGTTCGCGAGACCTGGCCGCAACCCCAGTGTCTGGGCCTTGCGGACATCGAAGGCGACGGCGGCGAACGGGCGGTACCCGAGAAGCGACACCGCGGCGACCAGCCCCAGCGCGATCGCCAGGACCAGCAGGTCGCCCGTGCCGACGGCGAGCACGTCGCCGAAGAGGAACCCGGTGAGGTCGACCGCGAACGACTGCGAATGGGACACGATGATCACGCCGGCGGCGAGCATCCCCACGAACAGCAGCCCGATCAGCGTGTCCTGCGACAGCCTCCGCGACCGGCCCAGCACGGTCACTCCCCCGGCCATCACCGCGGCGCTCAGCACCGCGCCGAGCAGCGGGTTCACTCCCGCCAGCGACGCGATCGCCACCCCGGGCAGCATGCCGTGCGACAGCGCCTCCCCCAGGAAAGCCATCCCGCGCAACACCACCCAGACGCCCGCCAGCGCGCACATCACCGACACGAGGACCCCGGCGACGAGCGCGCGCTGCACGAACGACACTTCGAAGGGGGTCAGCAACCAGGTCACGGCGCCACTATAGTGGAAATGGTTTTCATTCTCTTTAAGGGGGCTTTGGTGAACCTTGCCGAACCGGCTGTCACCTTGCGGAACGTCCGCGCGGGCTACGGGTCGCACGAGGTGCTCGGCGGGATCACCGCCGAGCTGCCCGCGGCGCGGAGCACCGCCGTCGTCGGGGCGAACGGGGCCGGGAAGTCGACCCTGCTCAACGTGATCGCCGGAATCCAGCCGATCAGCGCCGGCACGCTGCACCGCACCAGCCGGTTCCGCGCCGCCTACGCGACCCAGTACAGCGAGGTGTCCGGCGAACTCCCGATCACCGTCCGCGCCACGGTGACCATGGCCCGCTGGGCCCACCGCGGCCCGTGGCGCAGGCTCACCGCCCGGGACCGGACCGTCGTCGAGGATTGCCTGGAGCAACTGGACATCGCGTCGATCGCCGACCAGCCGCTGGGCACGCTCTCCGGCGGCCAGCGGCAACGGACGCTTGTGGCGCAAGCTCTTGCCCAGCAGTCGGATCTGCTGCTGCTCGACGAACCCGCGGCCGGTCTGGACCTGCACGCCCAGACCCTCATCGACGACGCGCTCGACGCGACGGTGCGCGGCGGGACGACCGTTGTCCGCATCACCCACGACCTCACGGTTGCCCGCCGCGCGGCCCACTGTCTGCTGCTGTGCGACGGGCGGTTGCTCGCCGAAGGGCTGCCGTCCGCGGTGCTCACCCGGGACCGAGTGGCCGCCGGGTGGGGCCTGCCGGATTTTCCCGACCCCGCAGGGTAAGCCGGAAATATCGGTGGCGGCGCAGTCCTGCCGCGACATAGGATTCCGGACGCGGGGAACGGCATGGAGTAGATCAGCGGCAGATCACCTGGCTCGTAACCGGGAGGGCGCGGGTTCGAGTCCCGCCTCCATGTCCATCCCCCGCTCCTTGGAGTAGTTCAGCAGGCAGAACACCCGGCTGTTACCCGGGAAGGCGCAGGTTCGAATCCTGCCTCCAAGTCTTGACCACAGGGGGAATCCACATGGGACACAGCGCGTCGCCGGGGTACGCCTACGGGCAGCTCGAACGGGCTGTGCACACCGCCCTGTCCGCGAAGGACAGCGGGACGCGCCGTCGTGCGCGGGCGAAGGCCGACCGGTGGCAGGACGTCCTCACGGGCATGGCCACCGGTTCCCTGCGGATCGGCTCGCGGGCCCCGGTCGCCGGCACTCCGGCGTGGGTGACCCTCGAAGTCGTGCACGGCGGGTTCGCCACCGGCCGGTGCCTGGCCGAGGTCCCGCTGTCCCCCGCCGAGGCCGCTGTCTGCCCCGACGGACCGGGCCGGACCGACCGCGAACAGCTCAACCTCTGGTACCTCACCGACGCCGGGCTCGCCGCGCTGCGCGCCATGCTCGCCGCCGAGTCCTACCGGATCGACGTCCCGGAGGACGCCGCGCTGCCGACCGTCGCGTGGCTGCTGGAGCACGGACACGCCGAAGCTGCGCTCGACCTGATCGCCGAACTGCGGCCGCACCTGCATCGCCTGCGCTTGGCCCCGCTGCCCGGCTCGGCGCCGCGACCGGCGGGCGCACTGGTCCGGCTGAGCACCGTCGGCGAAGTCCGGGAATCGCTGCGGTCCGCGAGCACCCCGCCCGCGATCAAGGCGATGCTGGAAACGCTGACGGTATGGCACCCGCTGTTCGACCGGCTGGTCGCGCTGTGGTGCGACACCGTCGAAGGCGAACTGCCGCGGCTGGACGAAACCGGCGTCACCGGCGGATGGCCGTGCCGTACCTGGCCGGAGGACTGGCAGCAGCGTCGCGCCGAATGGCTCGAGGATTACGCGAGCGCGCGCTTCCGGCACACCGCGTCGGGAGTCCACGTCCACCCGAAGAGCAACTTCACCCGGCTGTACCGCGCGTTGCGGGCGTGCGAGCACGACAGCTCGGACCTGACCGGCCGGGACGTCGGCTGGATCCGCCGTGCCCTGGCGAACACGATCACCAAGCACGGCGAGCCGGGCTCGGAACCGCGGGCGGCGCTGCGAGCGCTGCAGGCCTCGGTCGCCGCGCGGCCCACGCACGCCGAACTCGCCGCCGCGCTGGCCGAACGACTGGACCGCTTCCCGGCCGACGGCGGGCTGCCGTCGATCGAGCCGGTCGCCGGGGACGCGCCGGCGCACCTGGTCGCCAAGGTCGCCCGCGCGCTGGAGGCGCCGATCGAGGAACTGGTCGCGCGGAAGGTGATCACGTCGGCGGACGTCCTCGCGACGGTCCTGCCGCAGATCACCGCGCAACTGCTGGCCGCGAACTTCGACAACGAGCAGCTTTCGACGCTGTACGCGCAGACCTACGCGGCCTTCCGCCGTCGCCGCAGTCTGCTGCTGCTCGACCTGGAACACCAGGTCCGGATCGAGGAACTCCCCTGGGTCCACGCGATCGACCGGCTGCGAACGCGGCGTCCGGACGCCACCCGGGCCGCCCGCCAGACGCTCTCCCAGACGGTGCTGCTGGCGCTGAGCGCGTTCCCGCAGGCGATCCTGCCGAACACGCTGGTGCGCGAACTGGGCGCGCTGGCGAAACAGGCCGGGCTGCCGATGCCGCTGGTCGAGGAGGTCGCTGCCGACATCTTCATGGGCATATTCACCGCGAAGTGGCGCACGGCAGCGGAACTCACGAGCCGCACGATGGCAGGCACGCTCTACGCGCGCTACTACGACCTGCCGGAATCCTGGACGTCGGAGCCCCGCCCGCGCCGGTTCCGCGCGCTCGCGAAGGGCACGGCCAACGACTTCGCCGACCTGTGCGTCGAGCGAGCCGGCGGAACCCGCCCGTCGTGGCGGCTCCGCTCGGTTGCGGTGAACGGCACGGTGCTGGAGCAGAGCCAGATTCTCACGACGCAGAACCTGGCAGTCCTGGTGCACACCCTCGATCTGCGGAAGCGGCTCCGGGCTTCGGCTCCTGAGCTGGCCGCCCAGGCGCTGACGTGGACGGTGATCCGGCTGGCGACGCGCACCGACCACCACCACGCGGCCCTGCAAGCGGTCAAGAACGCGGCCTACGCCTGGCGGCAGGCGCTGTTCTTCCTGAGTTTCTGCGACCTCGAAACTCAGCGCGCGACCGTCCGCGAGCTCGCCGAGCAGGTCGCCCGAGCGGGCCTGGCCGAACGCTTCACCCCGGCCGTGACCGGCTTGGCACACGTGGTGGAGGGCGGCCGGTTCACCCCGGAGGGCCGCATCGGCGGCGGGACCGGACGGCGTTTTCTCGGGTGGACTACGGGAAAGCACTGGTGCCTGCCCGAGGTCCGAGCGGCGCGCGGTTAGGGAGACGGGACGCGGTGCCAAGCCGAAATCCGGACAACCCAGCTCACCGAGCCGCCGCCGCGACCCGGGACACGACCGACTCCACCACCGGCAGCATCGGCGGCGCGAACTTCGCCACCACGATGCCGCCGCCGACCCCCGCCCACGCCACCGGGCCCAGCGGGGTGCAGCCGAAGAAGTGGCTCACCACCGGCGTCTGCACCACCGCGAACAGCACCGCCGCCGAGCCGAGGCTGGTGGCCAGGACCAGCGGGCTGTGCTCGCGGCCGGACAGGGTCTGCACCAGCTGCGCTCCGACGAGGCCGCACAACGACATCGTGCTGGTGCGGCGTGCGGTGCCCGGCGTCCAGGTGCCGGCCAGCCACGCGGTGGTCGCTCCCAAAGCCGTGACGACGCCCCGGTCGCGGATCTGCCGGGTCAGCGGCGCGCCGAGCGACCCGGTGCCCACGTCCTCTCCGGCGTCCGGCGCGGCGCTGGGGGTGACCGAGATGGCCATCGCCGGGAACATGTCGGTCAGCAGGTTCACCAGCAGCAACTGCCGCGTGGACAACGGCGAAGCCCCGGACAGCAGCGTGCCCAGCACGGTGAACCCCACCTCGCCGGCATTGCCGCCGATCAGGATGCTGATGGCGTCCGCGACGCTGCGCCACAGCGCCCGTCCTTCGTCGACCGTGTCGGCCAGCACCCGAAGGTCGCCGTCGGTCAGCACGATGTCGGCGGCGTTGCGCGCGGCCGCGGACCCGCGTGCGGCCAGCGCGATGCCCGCGTCGGCGGCCCGGATGGCGGCGGCGTCGTTCGCGCCGTCGCCGACCATCGCCACGACCCGGCCCGCTGCCCGCAGCGCCTCGACCACCTGCAGCTTCTGCTCCGGTGCCACCCGGGCCACCACTCCGGCCTCGCGCAACAGGTCCGCCCGGCCGGCCCGGTCCAGCGCCGCCAGTTCCTGCCCGGTCACGACCGAGGTGTCCTCGGGCCAGCCCAATTCGACGGCGACAGCCAGGGCGGTGCGCGGGTGATCACCGGTCAGCACCACCGGGTTCACGCCCGCCGCGCGAAGCCCGGACACCATCGGCGCCGCGCTGGGCCGCGGGCTGTCTGCCAACGCGAGCAACCCGATGAACTCTAGGTCTGCCAACGGTTTCTCGACGGCCTCGGGCAATCCGTCCGGACCCACGCGCCGGCGAGCCACCGCCAGCACCCGGAGGCCGGAGCCAGCCAGCGATTCCGCCCGCGCAAGGACATCAGCCGGGGCGTCCGGGCAGCACGGGAGCACGACTTCGAGCGCTCCTTTGACCACCAGCCAACCGGTCTCGCCCTCGACGCCCGCCGCGGCCGCGTAGCCACGGCTCGCCTCGAACGGCAGGCCAGCGACCTGCTGCCAATCCTCACCGGGCGGCGACGCGGCGAGCACCGCAGCGTCGGTCGCATGCGCGTGCTTCGCTCGGGCACTGTCCTCTTCGGACGGACAAGCCCGCGCCCCGGCGCGCAACACCTGCGCGGCAGCATCGGATCGCGTCGCGTGCTCCAGCGGCAGAACCTCACCACTCGCCGTCGCGACCTTGATGACCTTCAGTTCGTTGGTCGTCAGCGTGCCGGTCTTGTCGAAACACACGGTGTCGATCCGGCCCAGCGCTTCCAGTGTGCGCGCGGAGCGAACCAGCACGCCCCGGCGGCTGAGCCGGCGCGCAGCAGCCATCTGCGCGACCGTGGCGACCAGCGGAAGTCCTTCTGGCACAGCGGCAACCGCGACTGCGACACCTCCGCTGACCGCCTCGCGCACCGTTCGCCCGCGCAGCAACGACAGACCCGCGACGGCGACTCCGCCAGCCAGCGTCAGCGGCAGTGCCTTGCTGGTCAGTTCCCGCAGTCTCGCTTGGACCCCGGCGGCCGGCGCGGTGCGGGACGCCAACGCCACGGCGCGCCCGGCCTCGGTGCGGTCGCCGGTGTCCGCGACAATCGCCCGAGCCGATCCAGCGACCACGGTGGTTCCTTCGAAAACCATGCACCGGCGGTCCGCGATGTCCGAGGCCGGGGTCGGCGCGGTTTGTTTCGGCACCGGCAGGGATTCGCCGGTCAGCACCGATTCGTCGACCTCGAGGTCGTGCAGCCGCACCAACCGCGCGTCGGCGGGCACGACGTCGCCCGCTCGCAGTTCCACCAGGTCACCCGGCCGCAGGTCGGCGGCGTCCACCGCTTCCGGCTCGGCGTCCGCGGAGGCCAGCCGACGGGCCTGCTGAGTCTGAGTCGCCGCGAGGCCCGCCAGAGCCTGCTCCGCACGCAAGCCCTGCACCCCTCCGACAAGCGCGTTGGCCCCCATCGCGGCCAGCACCAGCAGCGCGTCCACAGTGGATCCGAGAATCGCGGACGCGGCCGCTCCGACCGCGAGCACCGGAGTGAGCGGATCGCTCAACTCGCCGCGCATCGCGCCGACCAGACGAAGCCCAGTCGCCACCGGCGCGGTTCCGGGCAGCTCGGCGGCCTCCGCGGCCAAGTGCTGGGCGCGCTCGGGCAGACCGGCGCGGCGAGATCGGCGGCGGCGCGGATCCGAGGCCAGCTTGCGCAGGACTTCCTCCAGCGGCAACGCGTGCCAGGCGACTCGCGGCCGCGGCGCCGGAGCCGTTTCCGCGGCCATGGACACGGCGCTCTGCCATCCGGCGGCCAGCGCGACACCGGTGGCGAGGTTGACCGGACTCAGCCGGGCCAGCGGCGACAACAGACGCCGCCACTGCCGGTGCCCGTCCGTGGCGACCACCAGACCGGACAAAGCCGCCGCAGCCTCGGCGCAGGTCGTCGCCCGGTCGCCAGCCGAACGCGCACTGCGCACCGCGCGCATCAAACGCCAGACTCCCGCCAAGCCACTGATCGACAGCAAGTCAGCAGCCCAGACCGCGGCATCGCATCCGTGCGCGACCGCGACCGCGAGATCGCCGCGCAGCAGGCCGTCCAGCACTTCCTCCCGGGCAGACGCGTCCGCGCTCGGCGGGACGCGGGCCAGGGTCAGCACGACATGGCCGTCTTCATGGCACCCGGTGACGACGTCGGCTATCGCGCGATCGGTGACGACCTCGTCCGCCAGCGCGGCCTCAGCGCCCGGAGAGCTGCCCTGGACGACCACGATCCGCAGACCGGCTTGCCCGGCCGCGTCCAGCACGCTCTCCGCTAGCGGATCGGGCACCCATCCGACGAGCACCGTTCCGACGTCCACGCCGTCGGCCGAGGCGATCATCAACCCGGTCTCGGCATCGGGATCGTCGGGCGCCGGCCGCAGCCGCACGGAGCTGTCTTCGCCGTCCACCGCGTGCAAGGCCGCTTGCCACAGCCTGCCTTCCGCCCACTCGGTGTCAGTGGGATGGGCCTCGAGCACCGTGCGCTGGTCGCCGCACAGTGCGTTGCTGTGCACCACAAGGGTGTCGGCCGCTTGCAGCAGCCGGAGCCGGTCTGGATTCCGGACGAGCACCCCCTCGCGCGCGAGGGCGAGTCCGGTGCCCGAAGCGTAGGCAGTCCAGCCGTAACGAGCGGGTTTGGGAGAACTGGCGAGGATCGCCGAACTGGCCTGGCTGAGGTCGCGTTTGAACAGCACGGTCGCCCCCGCGCCGACGAGGCCGCCGGTCAGCGCGGTCTTGGCGTAGTCGGTGACCGGATCCGGCGGGGCCGGCCTGCGTTCGGGCCGGGCGGTGGGACAGTCGCGGTCGGGCACGCACAACCGGTCGCAGGACCGTTCGAACGCGACCACCTGCGCCACCGCGTCCGCGAGCTGCCCGGCGCGCAGCAGCACGTCGAGGGCAAGGTCGGCGGGTGACTTCCCGATGCCGTGCAGCGCGGCGTTGGCGGTGGCGACCGCCAGTTCGGCACCAGGCCGGCCGAGCCTGGCGCGCAAGAAGTCTTGTGCGAGCGGATGTTCCCGCACCGCGGTGAGCGCGGCAGACAGCACTTGCGGCGGACGGCGCAGCCGCAGGGGCGTGGCAGCAGTCGCCATCGCGAGTCCGGCGCCGCTGATCGCCAGCGCGGCAGCCTGCGTCTGGACCGCGCTGAGATCGCCGGGATGGGCGGACGCTTCGTCCGGGGAGCCAACGGAAAGCCCGTGCTTCCGGGCGCGGGCCGTCACGGCGGCCACCAAACGGTCGCTGGCCGCGCCTTCCGCCATCGTCAGCACCATCCGGGACAGACCGGCGTCCCAATAGGCAGCCAGGACGTCAGGCCGAGCCACCGCCTCGCGGACCAGCTTGCGCACCACGCGTCCGAACCGGCTCGCGTCGCCAGTGGATTCCGGCCGGAGGCCGACGTGGAGCTTCTGCCCGTGCCGCCACACCGCCTCGGTTCCCTTGACCCCATGGACAACAGCATCGCGCAACACCCGCGCGGCACAGGTCGTGGCGCGGACGCTGGCACCCGCTCCGGTCGTCACGGCATCGGTTCCGAGGCTGACCGCTTCGGCGGCCACACCCGCGACCTGTCCCGCCCCGCGGAACGCACGCGACACCAAGGAGGACAGATTTCCCGTCATGCTCTCGCCATCCTCCGCACGCCGACCCGCTGCCCTCGAATTCCTTCCATCGCAAGCACGGTCCTGATACCCGGTGGAGAGCGAGGCAAACACCCGGACGAGGGAAGCTGGCGCGCGGAACGGACCAGCGGCTACCGGAGGAACCGGACCAGCGTTTCCGAGAGCTGGTCCGGATTTTCCTCGGCCATGTGGTGCCCGGACTCGATGCGGGCGGACGTCAGCTCGCCGCTGACCCACGACCGCCAGATGCCGACCGGATCGCCGTAAAGGTCCTCCATGTCGTCCCTGACGGACCAGGCGACGAGGGTCGGACAGGAGATGACGCGCTGTGCCGCCCGGTCCGCCTCGTCATGGGCGCGATCGACGGTCAGCCCGGCGCGGTAGTCCTCCAGCATGGCCCGCACGGTGGCCGGATTGGTAATCGCGCGCGTCATGTCGAGATAGTTCTCGCGCCCCATGGCTTTCTCATTTGGGCGGTACCAGGCAAGGGGATCCGCCGTGATCACCCGCTCCGCGTGCGGGGAGGCGCCGAGGAAGAACCAGTGCCACCACGCCGTGGCGAACTGAGTGCCCGCGCGTTCGAGCGCCTCGAGAATCGGCACGCTGTCGAGGACGCCGAGACGGGACACCGAATCGGGATGGTCCAGCGCGGTGCGGTAAGCGACGTAACTGCCGCGATCGTGTCCTACGACGGCGAATCGGCGGTGGCCGAGGCTGCGCATCAGAGCCACGATGTCGGCTGCCATCGCACGATCGCAGTAGACCTCGTGGTTTTCGTCGGGATCGGGTTTGGCCGACCGGCCGTACCCGCGCAAATCCGGGCACACCACGGTCAATCCCGCCTCGGCGAGCCGGGGAGCTACCCGGTACCAAGTCGTATGTGTCCGGGGATGCCCGTGCAGCAACACCACGGGCGGCCCTTCCCCGCCGCTTCGGCCGTGGATGGTCACTGAGTCGCTGACGGAGACGTCCCATTCGGCGAAGGTGTCGAACACGCTTCCACTCTCGCACCGCCGAGACCCGCTCGCGCGCTGGTGCGCCTCGCTCAACCGGAAGACTCAACGAGCCCGCGAAGGCGACTCGCCATAACGCCGCCGAAACGCCGCAGCGAACCGGCTGGCGCTGGAAAATCCCCACCGCGCCGCGATTTCGCTGACCGACAATTCCGGGTGCTCTTCGAGATCCACCCGCGCATGCTGCAACCGCACCCCGACGAGATGCTCCGTCGGCGTGCAGCCGACCCATTCCCGGAAGCTCTCCTGCAACCGGCGAACCGTAGTCCCGGCGACGGCAGCCATGTCCGCCGCCGTCCACGCCCGGGCCGGGTCGGCGCGCACCGCGTCGACCACTCGCGTGATCGCGCGCGGCCGCGGCGGCGGAACGCGGCCGGTATCGGGGCAGCCCGCCAGGAGGAATCCGGCCGCGACCGCTCCGGCCAGTTGTTCCCGGACGATCGGCTGGTCGCTGAACAACGAGCCGTCGCGCATCTGCGACGACAGACCGGCGACGAGATGCCGCCAGTCGCGCGCGGGACCGTGCTCCAGCGGCAACTGGTCCGGGAGCGCACCGGCGACGCGGACGGTCCCGGCGCCGACGACCCGTTCGGCCTCGCGGTCCAGCCAGTCCCGGTCGAATTTGACGCCCAGCACGGTGCAGGTCGCGTCCCAGTGGGTGATCAGCGACGGCGTGTCCGCCCGGAAGACGGTCGCCTGTCCCGGCACCGACGTCACCGAACCGTGCCTGCCGCGGCTGGCGAGGTGGCCGGTCAGCGGCAGGTTGACCTCGTACGCGGAGGGGTAGTCGCAGGCGATCTCCACGTCGGCTCCCCATCCGACGTACCCGATCAGCACCGGGCCGAGGTCCAGCGTCCGCAGGGTCAGCCGCGGTTCGCGGCCGCCGCCGAGCGGCGTCAGCTGGTGCGGAAAGTAGGCGTCGGCCACCGACTTCGAGACTCGCTCCCAGTCCCGCGGCGCCGCACCACGGCGTGCGGACATGGACGCATGCTAGCTGATCAGCGGCGGAGCGCCGGATTCGTCGCGCGATCCGTACCGGATCCGCGCTTCGCGTGTCGTGGGCGCTGCCCGCGCGGACCTACCTTCGCCCCACCACGCACGAAGGAGGCCGCGTCAATGACGACGAACAGCACCACCGCCCCGGACCTGTCCTGGATCGACGACATCACCATGGCCCAGCTGGAGCGCAACCCGTACGAGCCGTACGAACGGCTGCGCCGCGAGGCCCCGCTGGCGTACGTGCCGGTGCTCGGCTCATACGTGGCGACGACCGCGGAGATCTGCCGCGAGATCGCCACCAGCCCCGATTTCGAAGCCGTCATCACCCCGGCCGGCGGCCGCACCTTCGGCCATCCGGCGATCATCGGGGTCAACGGCGACATCCACGCCGACCTGCGCTCGATGGTCGAGCCCGCGCTGCAGCCCGTCGAGGTCGACCGGTGGATCGACGACCTCGTCCGCCCCATCGCCCGCGGCTACCTGGAGAAGTTCGAGAACGACGGCCGCACGGAACTCGTCTCCCAGTACTGCGAGCCGGTCAGCGTCCGTTCCCTCGGCGACCTGCTCGGGCTGCAGAGCGTCAGCTCGGACAAACTGCGCGAATGGTTCGCGAAACTGAGCCGGTCCTTCACCAACGCGGCGATGACCGAGGACGGCGAATTCGCCAACCCGGAGGGGTTCGTCCAGGGCGACGAGGCGAAGGCCGAGATCCAGGCGACGGTCGACCCGCTGATCGACCGGTGGATCGCCGAACCCGCCGACACCGCGATCTCGCACTGGCTGCACGACGGGATGCCGCCGGGCAAGACCCGCGACCGCGAGTACATCTACCCGACGATCTACGTGTACCTGCTCGGCGCGATGCAGGAACCGGGCCACGGCATGGCCTCGACGCTGACCGGGCTGTTCAGCGAACCCGACCAGCTCGAGCAGGTGGTGGACGACCCGGCGCTGATCCCCCGCGCGATCTCCGAGGGGATGCGCTGGACCTCGCCGATCTGGTCGGCCACCGCGCGGATCTCGACCAAGGCGGTCACCGTCGCCGGGGTCGAGCTGCCCGCGGGCACGCCGGTGATCCTCTCCTACGGCTCGGCCAACCACGACACCGGCGTCTACGAGGCCCCGACCCGCTACGACCTGCACCGTCCCCCGCTGCCGCACCTGGCGTTCGGCGCCGGGAACCACGCCTGCGCCGGGATCTACTTCGCCAACCACGTCATGCGGATCGCGCTGGAGGAACTGTTCGAGTCGATCCCGAACCTCGAGCGCGACACCTCCTCGGACGTCGAGTTCTGGGGCTGGGGTTTCCGCGGGCCGACGTCGCTGCACGTCGCCTGGGAGGCCTGACATGTCCTTCACCGCGACCGTCGGCGGCCGGGAAGTGCCGTGCGGGCCGGACCAGCCGATGCTCGACGCCTTCCTCCGCGCCGGCGTCTGGATGCCGAACTCCTGCAACCAGGGCACCTGCGGCACCTGCAAGCTGCGGGTGGTCGACGGCGCCGTCGACCACCGCGACTCCCCCGCCGACACCCTGACCGAGGACGAGCGGGCGGCGGGCCTGGCGCTGGCCTGCCAGGCCCGGCTCCGCTCGAACGTCGTCGTCGAAACCTCAGGCGGCACCGCCCGGGCTACGCACCCGCTGCGCGATCTCACCGCGACCGTCCGCGAAATCCAGGACATCGCCCGCGACACCCGGCGGCTGCGGCTCGGCCTGCCCGAACCGCTGGCGTTCAACGCGGGCCAGTACGTCGAGCTGACCGTGCCCGGCACCGGCGTGCGCCGCCAGTACTCGCTGGTCAACACCGCCGACGAGGACAAGGTCCTGGAATTGCACGTCCGTCTGGTGCCCGGCGGGGCGGCCACCGAACAGTGGATCTTCGCGGGGCTCTCCGTCGGAGAACAGGTCCAGGTCACCGGCCCGCTCGGCGATTTCTTCCTGCCGCCCGAGGACGAGGACGACGGCGACCCGATGGCGCTCATCGGCGGCGGCACCGGCCTCGCCCCGCTGATCGGACTGGCCCGCACCGCGCTGTCCCGGGACCCGAGCCGGAAAGTGGTGCTGTACCACGGAGTTCGTGGTGCGGCCGACCTCTACGACCTCGACCTGATGGCCGAACTCGCCGACAGCTACCCGGGTTTCTCGTTCCTTCCGGTGCTGTCGCACGAACCCGGGAACAGCACGTATCGCACCGGTTTCCCGACCGACCAGTTCCTCGAGGACGTCCCCAGCGCCCGCGGCTGGTCCGGCTGGCTCTGCGGGCCGCCGCCGATGGTCGACGCCGGGGTGAAGGCGTTCAAACGCCGCCGCATGGCGCCGCGGATGATCCACCGGGAGAACTTCACTCCGGCCACGACCTGACCGGAATCCCGTTTCCTAAAGGTCGATGACGACCTTGCCGTGCACGTGCCGGCCCGACTGCAGCTCGACCGCGGCCCGGATCTCCTCGACCGGGAAGCTCGCCGCGATCGGCACCCGGAGCCGTCCCGCCGCCACCAGCTCGGCGATCTCCTCGATGGCGCCGGGCGCGGCGTTGGCCCCGTTCGCCGGAGTGATCCCGTCGATCTGACCGGCGATGGTGGTGATGCGTTCGTCCGGCACACCGAGTTCGCGGGCCGCCCACGCCGTTTCCGCCCCGTGCAGATCCATGGCCGCGGTGACGCCGGCGGGCGCGAGCGCACGGACCCGGTCGACCAAGCCGTCGCCATAAGCGACCGGCTCGGCCCCCAGGGCGCGCAGGGCGTCGGCCGAGGACGCCGACCCCGTCCCGATCACGCGCGCACCGGCAAGGCGGGCGAGCTGGACAGCGAACACGCCGACCCCGCCTCCCGCGCCGCCGATCAGCACCGTGTCGCCCGGGCCCGGGTTGACCACCGCCAGCGCCGCGGCCGCCGTGCAGCCCGCGATCGCAAGCGCGGCGGCGGTGCGGTCGTCGACGCCGTCCGGAGTGCGGTGCGCATCGCCGCCCACCGCGATGGTCCCCGCGACGTCCACGACGACGTAATCGGCGACCGCGCGGGACAGCGCGCCGCCGAACACCCGGTCGCCGATCGCGAACTCGGTCACGCCGTCGCCGATCTGGTCCACGGTCCCGGCGTAATCGGTGCCGAACCCGCACGGCAGGCTCAGCCCGAACCGCGCGGCGGTCTCCGCGTCCGAGGTCATGAACCAGTCCATCGGGTTCAGCCCCGCCGCGGCGACCCGCACGCGAAGCTGCCCCGGACCGGCCTGCGGCACTGGCACTTCGCGCACCCTCAGGGCCTCCGGCCCGCCGAACGTCTCGAACCGCACCGCCCGGCTCGCTTCTTTCCCGCTCACGTGGCTCCTCCGATTCCAGGAAACGGACTATGCTCCGTTTACGTCCGCGAATCTAGCACAAGTGGAGCGTGATCCGTTTTGGCTGCCGCGAAGTCCCCCCGGGCAGACGCGACCCGCAACCGCCGGCAACTGCTGGACGTCGCGACCCGGCTGTTCGCCGCGGCCGGGACCGAGCCGTCGATGCGCGCGATCGCCGCCGAGGCCGGGGTCGGCATCGCCACCCTCTACCGGCATTTCCCCACCCGCGAGTCGCTGGTCGACGCGGTCTACCAGGACCAGGTCTCGCGGCTCACCGCCGGCGCCGAGGACCTGCTCGCCCGCCTCGGCCCGGCAGCCGCGCTGCGCCGCTGGATGGACCTGTTCGGGGACTGGATCGCCACCAAGAACGGCATGCTGGACACGCTGCTCGCGATGGTCGAATCCGGCGAGATCGCGCACGCCCACACGAGAACCGAACTCCTCGCGGCCATCGACGGCCTCCTCGAAGCCGGGCGCGCCAGCGGCGAACTCCGCGCCGACGTCCCCGCCGAAGACATCGCTGCCGCGCTCATCGGCATCTTCACCGTGGCCGGTTCCGCCGAGCACAAGGCGATGGCGGGTCGGCTGCTGGACCTATTGCTGGACGGGCTCCGGGCTACCGCCTAGCCGTCGCGGGCTCCAGCGCACTCAACACCGACTGGTGCGTGATCCAGCCGGTCAGCCGCGGCAGCTCGGCGAGGTCGCCCACTTGACCGGCCTGGTCCTCGGCCACCGCTTCGGGTAGCGGCCGTCCTCGTCGATCACCGGCATCTTCACCGTGACCGGTTCCGTCGAGCACAAGGCGATGGCAGGTCGGCTGCTGGACGGGCTCCGGGCTACTGCCTAGCCGTCGCGGGCTCCAGCGCGCTCAACACCGACTGGTGCGTGATCCACCCGGTCAGCTCATCAGCCCCGGTCAACACCGGAAGCCCGGTCCCCGGCGCCTGGGCAAGCGCGTCGAGCGCATCGGCAAGCGTCGAATCGCTCGTCACCAGCGGCGGCAGCTCGGCGAGGTCGCCCACCTGGCCCGCCTGGTCCTCGGCCACCGCCTCGGCGACCGCACGGGCGGTGGCGCAGCCCTGGTAGCGGCCGTCCTCGTCGATCACCGGCAGGATTCCGTGGCCGGACAAGGCGAGCGCGTGCGCGGCCAGTTCCAGCGGAAGGTTCTCCCGCAGCGGCTCGGGAAGCGGTTCGGTGACCGCGGAGACCTTGGTGCCCGCCAACCGTTGCGCGGACGGGTGTTTGTCCAGATCGATGCCGCGACGGCGCAGTTTGAGCGTGTAGATCGTGTCCCGGCTCAAAGTCTTGCTCACGGCGGTCGCGATCACGATCGCCGTCAGCATCGGCAGAATCACCGTGTACTGCCCGGTCAACTCGAACAGCACGATCACCGCCGTGATCGGGGCCCGCGCCGAACCGGCGAACGCCGCCCCCATCCCGATCAGCCCGTACACCCCCGGCGACGCGGTCACCGACGGGAACAACGCGTGCACCGCGATCCCGAACGCCGTGCCCGCCATCGCCCCGATGAACAGCGACGGCGCGAACACCCCGCCCGACCCGCCGATGCCGATCGTCAGACTGGTCGCCAGGATCTTCCCCAGCATCAGCACCAGCAGGAACCCGAACAGGTACTTGCCTTCGACCGCGTTCTGCAGCACGGGATAGCCCACCCCGTACATCTGCGGCAACGCCAGCAGCAGCCCGCCGAGGAACACCCCGCCGACCGCCGGGCGCAGCCACTCCGGACCTCGCCACAACCGGTCGCACAAATCCTCGATCCAGTACAGCACCCGCGTGAACAGCACCCCGCACGCGCCGACCACCAACCCCAGCATCACGAACAGCAGATACTCCACCGGACTGCGCAACGAGAACGGCGGCAGATCCAGGAACGGCGCGTTCCCCAGCACCGCCCGCCCCACCACGCTCGCCGTCACGCTCGCCAGCACCACCGCCCCGAACGACTCCGCCGCGAAATCCCGCAGGATCAGCTCCATCGCGAAGAACGGACCCGCCAACGGCGCGTTGAAGGTTGCCGCGATCCCGCCCGCCGCACCACACGCCACCAGCACCCGCAGCCGCGACTCCGGCAGCCGCGCCGCCCGCCCCAGCGCCGAACCCAGCGCGGATCCGATCTGCACGATCGGGCCTTCCCGGCCCACTGAACCGCCCGAGCCGATCGTCAACGCCGACGCCAGCGCCTTCACCACGCTCACCTGCACCGGAATCCGCCCGCCCCGCTCGGCGACGGCGTACATCACCTCCGGCACCCCGTGCCCCCGCGCCTCCGGAGCAAACCGGTACACCAACGGCCCGTACACCAACCCCGCCAACACCGGAGCCAGCAACAAAAACCACGGACCCAACGCAGGAAACCACGAATGCGCCTCGCGCCCGGCCGCCGAGTAGTCCGCGTGCCCGGAAAACACGTGCGTGAACGTGGTGATCAACCACCGGAACACGACCGCACCCAAACCCGCGCCCGCACCGATCAGCACCGCCAGCCCGACCAGACCCGCCCGGCTCTCCCGCACCCACCGGCCTACCGGCTGGCGCACCGGCACGACCAGCCCGCGTTTCCCCGCACTCTCACCCGACGACATTGATGCAGTATGCAACAATTGCGCACGGACATGGTTGCGGGATCGCTCACACCAAGCGCGCTAAGGGTTTTCGTCCGCTTTGCCCGCCGTCGGAGGTTTCTCCGACGAGCAGGTCAGAACACGAAGTAGCGCAACCACAGATAGGGCGCGGCGACGAGCACGGTGAGCACCGTGACGATCGCGCCTTTCTTCGTGAATTCCCAGAACGAAATCGGTGCCCCCGCCCGGGCGGCGAGGCCCAGCACCACGACGTTCGCGCTCGCGCCGACCGCCGTCATGTTGCCGCCGAAGTCCGCGCCGAGGGCCAGCGACCACCACAGCGCTTCGGAGTGCGCCGGATCCGGGATGTCGTGGGTCAGCGCCAGCACGAGCGGCGACATCGTTGCCACGTAAGGAATGTTGTCGATCACGCCGGACAGCAGCGCGGACACGCCGAGGATCAGGAAGACCGCCAGCAGCGCGTTCCCGCCGGTGGCTCCGGCGGCGAGCTTGGCCAGCCAGTCGATCACCCCGGTCTTGACCAGCGCTCCGATCATGATGAACAGCCCCGCGAAGAACAGCAGGGTCTCCCACTCCACCCCGGCCAGATACTGCTTGGGCGCCGTCCCGGACACCAGCACGAGCAGGCCCGCACCGAGCAGCGCGACCACCGACGGGTCCAGGTGCACCACCGAATGCAGCACGAACCCCGCGAACACCAGCAGCAGCACGACACCGGACTTGAGCAGCAGCTTCGGGTCCCGGATGGCCTCGCGTTCCTTGAGCGCCATGACATCGGCGACCCGTTGCGGGTCCACCGAGAACGAACCGCGGAACAGCCACGGCAGCACCAGTCCCAGCACGACGAGTTCGATCGCGACGATCGGCGTCAGGTTGAGCAGGAAGTCGTTGAACGCCAAGCCCGCGCGGCTGCCGATGATGATGTTCGGCGGGTCGCCGATCAGGGTCGCGGTGCCGCCGATGTTGGAGGCGAGGACCTCCGCGATCAGGAACGGGACCGGGCTGATGTCGAGCCGGTCGCACACCAGCAGCGTCACCGGGGCGATCAGCAGCACCGTCGTCACATTGTCCAGGAACGCCGAGGCGACCGCGGTGATCAGCACCAGCAGCAGCATGATCCGCAGCGGCGACCCCTTGGCGCGCTTGGCCGCCCAGATCGCCACGAACTCGAACACCCCGGTCCGGCGCAGGATCCCGACGATGATCATCATGCCGAGCAGCAGGAACAGCACGTTCCAGTCGACGCCGGTGTCCTCGGAGAAGAACGCGTCGGCCGACCCGGACACCCCGGTCGCGAGCACCACGCCCGCCCCGGCCAGCGCGGCGGTCATCTTCGGGATCTTCTCGGTCGCGATGAACACATACGCCACCACGAACACGACAACCGCGATGACCGTGCTCACCGGCGGACCGCCCGGCTCAGCCGCGCCAGGGTCAGCGAGGCGTCAGCGCGTGCTCCAGCAGCCGCGACGCGGACACCACGCCGAGCAGCGTCCGATCCCGCATCACCGCCACGAGCGGGCAGCGCAGCCGGGCCATCGTCGCGGCGACCTCCACGATCGTGTCGTCGGCGTCCACCCTCGGCAGCTCGCGCGGTTCGTCCGGCAGCAACTCGCGCACCGTCCGCCCGCCCAGCTTGTCCGCGACGCGGTCCGCCATCGACTCGCTCAGCACCCCCGCCAGCGACGGATCGTCGCGCACGTAAGGCGGCACGAGGAACTGCACGACGTCGGACGCGGGCAGCACCGTGTGCGGACACCCGGAAGCTTCCGTCACCACCAGCCCCGGCAACCGGTGCTCCGCCAGCAGCCGCGCGGCCGCCAGCGCGTCCGCATCGAGATCGACGACCGGGAACTCCTCGGCCAGCTCCGCTGCGCGCATGCCCCCAGGCTACGGCGGACCGGGCCGCTCCGCCGGAACTCGCGATTTCTTTCCGCACGCCTGACGCCATGAGGCTCCTCGGGGTCGACCGGACCGCCCGTCGCCCGGCTGGGCACGGGCAGGCCGACCAGACTTCCCGGCACACCACGCGTAAAGATGCCGCAAAGACCGGCCCGGAGCAAACCGGGCCGGTCTGGGGACCGCCGCGGGATCAGGCCCGCACGGACACGAGTTTCGCCCGGGCTTCCTTCACGGACGGGCCGCCGGTGAAGCACCAGATCGCGATCACCGGGTCGCAGATGGCGCAGCCCAGCGACGACGTGTGCGCGAACGGCAGGATCGGCGCGCCTTTGAGGTGGTGCAGCACGTCCAGCGTCGTGTGCAGCAGCCAGGCGACCCCGATGAAAGCCCAGGATTCCAGACCGCGGTAAGCGCAGTAGGTCACCGCGGCGGCGAACGCCAGCTCCCACGGGCCGAACGCGCCGCTGCTCAGGTAGGCGGCACCCGCGCCCGCGACCATGATCGCGTTGAAACGACGGCGGTACGGCTCGGCGAGAAAGGAATTGAGCAGGGTGTAAGCAATGCCGATGAGAACGGCGGAAACGATGATCACCTTTTCACGCTAAGGTCGCGGGCGGCTGCGCATAACTGGCTACGACGACACTTTTCGCCGGGTTCTGGCCAGCGGAGCGCCCGCTTGCTCACCCGTCGCGACGCTATTCGCGTCCGGTCAGGTTCGCTGCCTGCCATTGCCCAGGGCGGACGCCGGTCTGGCGCAAAAAGAACGCCGAGAAGTTCGCGGCGTCAGGGAAACCCAGCCGTTGCCCGCACCGCGCCGCGCTGAGCCGGTCGTGCGCGAGCAGCCGCTTGGCCTCCAGGACCAAGCGTTCGCACAGGTAGTCCTTGGCACTGCGGCCGGTCGCCGCTCGGACGGCGCGCGTGAGCGTTCTCGGGGCGTACCTGAGCTTGCGGGCATAGCTGGCGACGTCGTGGCAGACCCGGAAATCCTCTTCCACCGCAACGCGGAACCGCTGGAAGAGACCGGCTCCGGAGTCGCCGTCCGCGGCAGGCGGCGCGAGTCGCAGCAGCAGCGCGGACAACACCAGGCCGAGCAGTTCGCCGGTCCGCTCCTGCCGGGCGGCGCCGGCCTCGCTGCGCAGATGCCCGAGCGCGGCGTTGATCAGCGGCCACTGCGCGGCGGAGGCGGTCCAGCACGCCGCCGCCCACGGGTCCGCAGCCAATTCACGGCTGCCGGGAGTGGCCGGTGCGGTGGGCACGAACAGCACCAGGTCTCCGGCCAGATCGCCGAGGTCGTCCCAGCGGTGCACGACGCCCGGCCGGATCCACACCACGCTCCGGGCCGCGAGCGGGCAGCTCGCGAAGTCGACCGAAACCCGGCCGTGGCCGCGCCGCACCACCGCGAGCACATGAAAGTCGCCGCGTTCGGTCATGCCGCGGTCCAGCCGCCGCAACTTCGCGAACGACATCGTCTCCACCGGCGCGCCGGACTCCTGCGGCTGGTAGGAGAGCTGACGAATCCCGGTCATGCAGTCCATTTTTCACCATGCCAGGTCCGGCGTCGACGATGCGCCCAGGCGGGCCGGTCGGTTGACTCAAGGGCAAGCAACCCGACTGGCAACAAAGGAAATCTCTCATGGTGACGACCGCATCGACCCAGCTTCCGGTCTACGACTACCGGCCGGGCGACGGACCTGTGCTGGTGTTTTTGCACTACTGGGGCGGCTCGGCACGCACCTGGCAGCCAGTGCTCGACCGGTTGCCGGGACGCGCCGCGCTGAACCTCGATTTCCGCGGCTGGGGACGCTCGCGCGAACTGCCCGGCCCCTACACGCTGGAGCAGTTCGCGCACGACACCGAGGCCGTGATCGCCGACGCGGGGGTGAGCGACTACGTCCTGGTCGGGCATTCGATGGGCGGCAAAGTCGCGCAGCTGGCGGCTTCCGCGCGTCCGGCCGGGCTCGCCGGTCTCGTCCTCGTCGCGCCCGGACCGGCCAAGCCCGCCGCGACGGTCACACCCGAGTACCAGGAAGGGCTGTCGCACGCCTACGACTCCGACGAGTCGACAGCGGCCGCACGCGACACCGTCCTCACCGCGACGGCGCTGGACGACGAGACGAAAGCCCGGATCGTGGCGGATTCCCGTTCCTGCGCCGAGCAAGCCCGCTTCGAATGGCCCCTGCACGGGATCGCCGAGGACATCACGATCGCGGCCCGCGCCATCGACGTTCCCGTCCTGGTCGTCGCGGGCGAGCACGACCGGGTGGAACCGGCCGGGGTGCTGCGTGACAACCTGCTGCCCTACCTGGCACGCGCGAGCATGACCGTCCTTCCCCGCAGCGGCCACCTGCTGCCGCTGGAAGCACCGGACGCACTCGCGCAGGTGCTCCGGAGCGAGTGGGGCCGGTGAGCTCGGCTCCGTGCGGCTCACGCCCGCACCGTGGATCCCGCACTGCCGCGTGCTCTCCCCCGCGAAGTCCTCACGAAACAGCGGTGCGCCGGAAAGCCAGCAACGCCACCACACCCACCAGTGGTCCGGCCGCGAGCACCAGCAGCGCAACGCTCCAGGACGCGGATTCGGCCAGCACCGGCACCAGGTAGATGGTCACCGCGGTGGTGACGTAACCCAGCGCCAACTGCAGCGACACCGCGCTGCCGACGTAACGCGGGTCGGCGGTTTCAGTGACCAGCGCGGAAAACTGGGCGGAGTCGGCGATCACCCAGAATCCCCAGAACGCGCTCAGCACCACCACGACCGGCGTCGGCATGTCGCGCAGCAGGGCGAGCGCCACCGCGGTGGATCCGGACAGCACGAGGCTGATCAACGCCGACGGCGCGCGCCCAGCCCGGTCGCCGATCCAGCCGCCGACGAGGCATCCGATCGCGCCGGCTCCGATGCAGACGAAGGCCGCGAGCGCGGCGTGCCGGGCGCCGTCCGGTCCGCCGGAGAAGCCCTGCAGCCCGGCCAGAAATGTGCCGATCCAGGCCCACATCGCGTACAGCTCCCACATGTGCCCGGCGTAGCCGAGGTTGGCCAGCATCACCGGGCGGCTGCGGACTGCCCGGAGCGCGGACCGGAGCCGGAACGTCGAGCGCGGGAACGGGTACGGCCCGGTGCCGCGCACGGTCAGCACCAGCAGCCCGCCGCACGCGGTGAGCGCCGACGTCGCCGCGATCACCGACTGCCAGCCGAGCCCGCCCGACGCCTTCACCAGCTGCGGCGCGGCCGAACCGAGCGTCAGCGCGCCGATGATGACGCCGAGCGCGGTGCCGCGGCCCTTGCGGAACCAGGACGAAACTTCTTTCAGCGCGGGTGGATAGACCGCGGCGAGGCACGCTCCGGTGAGCGCCCGCAGCACCAAGGCGGTGCCGAAACCGGGGGCCCACAACAGAAGCAGGTTCGTCACCGCCGCGCAGAGCGCCCCGGCGCACATCAGCTTCCGGGGCGCGACCGCGTCGGCGAGGCCGCTCGCGGCGGACGCGAGCGCTCCCGCCACGAACCCGAGCTGCACCGCGATGGTCAGCAGCGAGGATTCTCCGCTGGTCAGGTGCCACAGTTGCTGCAGCTGCGGCACCACGAACGACGCCGAGAACCAGACGCTCATCGAAGCGAACGTCGCGACGGCGATCAACGCCAGCGCCCGCCGGTCCGCGGTCAGCCTTGCCATGCGGTCACCTCCTCCGGAACGCGGTGGCCGCGCGGACCCGCCCGAGCGCGGCCACCGCGCGTTCGACCGAGTCCAGCATGGCTACGCCGTGCTCGCTCGCCATCGTGCGCAAGCGGCGGGCCAGCGCGTCCTGCTCCGCGCTGAAACTGGTCCGCAGCACCAAAACGAGCGGGACGTCGCCGCGATCGGCGGTCAGCAGATCGCGGGTGAGCGCGGTGACGAGGTCTGCGGCTTCCTTGCTCTCCTTCAGGTCGTAGACGGTCCCGAGATCGAGGTACGCGCACAGGCTGTCGACGCCCGGATCTCGCGCGAGCGCGGCGGCGAGCGCCCCGGTGAAGCAGCGGTCACCGTCGAACAGCGACCAGATGGGGATGTCGACCGGGTTGTGCAGACTGCTGCCGGGAGCGTCGTACGGGGCGAGGGCTTCCGCTGTCTCGGCCGAAACCGGGGGCAGGACGAGGCCGTGGTCGTGGGCGATGTCCGAACCGACGACCGCGACCCCGCCGCCGCTGCCGACCAGGCCGAGGCCGGTGCCGGTCAGGCCGGGCGCGTACTGCGCGACCAGCAGGGTGTCGAGGAGTTCGTCCAGATTCCCGGCGAGGACGACCCCGGCGGCCGACGCCGCGTCGCGCAACAGCCGGGGATCGCTTGCCAGCGCGCCGGTGTGCGAAGCGGCCGCCGCGCCGCCCGCCGCGCTCCGGCCGCCCTTGAACAGCACCACCGGGATCGACACCTGCGCGGCGAGCGTGAAGAACCGCTCCGCGTCGCTGTCGTCTTCCAGATAGAACGCGGCCAGCGACGTACGCGGATCCGCCTCGCAGAACGCCAGGAACTCCGACGGGGAAACGTCGTCGCAGTTGCCGACCGAGCTGACGAAACTGAACCGCAGCCCCAATTCCTTGCCGCGGCGCACGACATCGCCCGCATAGGTGCCCGACTGCGACACGAACGCGATGCCGCCTGTTTCGTCCGACGAAGCCGACCGGCCGATCATCGTGATCCGCGAGTACGGCGTGTAGTGGCCGATGCAGTTGGGTCCCAGCACGCGGAGCTGGGTTCCGGCGACTGCCGCGGCGAGATCGGCGGTGTCGGCGGTGTAGACGTGCGCGGTTTTCGTGCCCTTCGCGGCGAGTGCGCGCAACGCATCCGGCACTGCCGCGGCGGGAAGCGCGACCACGGCCCGGTCCAAGCCGGCGGGCAGCTGGCCGACTTCCCGCACGGCGGGGTGCCCGAGGATCTCGGTCGCCGACCGGCTCACCGGGTGCACCGCTCCGGCGAATCCCTGGTCGACGAGAGTGCGCACAGCTCGGTGCCCCATCTTCGCCGGGTCGGCCGAAGCGCCCAGCACAGCGATGCTATTCGGATAGATGGCGGGCCGGAGTTGCGCGTAAGCCTCCGCAGGGACCGGCGGGGCCGAGGGCGGTGCCGGGGACCTGGTCACCGCGCGGGCGTCCACGGCGACGATCCCGTCCGGCCCTACGACGACCGGGTTGAAGTCGACCTGGTCTACCGGCTCGGACAGCAGCAGCCCGTCCGCGCCGCCGACCCGCACAAGCAGGTCCGCCAGCGCCGCGTGCGCGTCCGGGAACCGGCGGCGCAGCACCGCGCCGAGCCGGGTCCGGTCGATCAGCGCGACCGCTCCGGCGAGATCGAGCGGAGCGAGCGCGAACGCGACGTCCCCGAGCGTCTCGACGTCCACTCCCCCGGACCCGACCATCACCACCGGGCCGAACCCCGGGTCGTGCAACGCGCCGACCACCGCCTCCAGGCCGGGTTCGACCATCGGCTCGACCGTCACGCCACGCACCGCGACGCCCTGTCCCGCCTGCGCGGCGAACAATTTCTCGACCGCGTCGACGACGTCGAGCGGGTCGACGCCGAGCAGCACGCCGCCCGCCTTGCTCTTGTGCACCACGCCGTCGGCGACGAGTTTGACCGCGACCGGGCGAGCGATCCGCGCGGCGGCGGCCCCGGCTTCGATGGCCGTCGCGGCGAACGTCACCGGGTTGGCCGGCACGCCGTACCGGATGGCCAGGTCGCGGATCTCGTCCTCGCGCAGCCGCTCGCCGGACAGCGAAACCGTCGTCACGACAGCACCTCGGCAATGCGGTCGTGGTGGTCGCCGGGGTGGTCCGGGTAAGCGGGCGGACGGCGTTCCAGGAACGCGGAGACGCCCTCGCTGCCGTCGGGCAACTCCCGGACCAGCGCCGCGAGAGCGGGTTCCGCCGCCAGCCCGGCGTCCGTGCCGTGGCGCAGGCTGTGCCGGAGCCCGGCCTTCACCGCGGCGACCACGGCGGGCGAGACGGCGGCGATGGCTTCGGCCAGTTCCAGTGCTCCTTCGAGGGCGTCCGGGCCGTCGTGGACCTGGGTGACGAAGCCATGCCGAAGCGCCTCGTCGGCGCCGAACGGCGCGGCGGTGGCGAGCCACCGGTAGGCGACCGGGTAGCCGACCAGGTTGAGCAGCCTGCTCAGCTGACCGCCGACCGGCACCAAGCCGATCGCCGCGCCCACCGCGCAGAACCGGGCGTCCCGGCTCGCGACCCGCAGGTCGCAGTTGAGCGCCAGGATGAACCCGGCCGCGTACGCCGGGCCGTCAACCGCGGCGATGACCGGCGTGAGGATTTCGGCGGGCCTGCCGAAAGCAGCGTTGGCGGCCGGATCGCCCGCGGTTTCCGGCTTCTCCAGCACCTCCTGCAGGTCGTGCCCGGAGGAGAAGCATCCGCCCGCGCCGGTGACGACAACGGCTCGCACCGCCGGGTCGGCGTCCGCCCGGTCCAGTTCGCTCAGCAGGGCCGGCGCCATGTCGCCGGAGAACGCTCCGCGCTTGGCGGGGTTGTGAATGGTCAGGACGCGCACGGCGCCCCGGTCGGACACGCGAATGCCGGGTGTCATCGGGAAAACTCCTCCTCCGGGAGAACGGGAACGGGATCAGTTCGGGGCCGGGACCGGCTCTTCGGCCGCGACCGCGCCGCGCGGGCTCGCGCCGAGCGCACGGACGAGGACGCTGCCCAGCACGACCACCGCGAAGTTCAGCGCCAGCGCGGAGATCGCGATGTAGATCGGGCTGTCGAAGAAGAACGGCTTCGCGGTCGACCCGCCGAACGGGCCGCCGGTCGCGGATTTGACCTCGTAAGCGGCCCAGGTGCCGTAGGCGACCGACACCAGCAGTCCGGCGAGCAGCGCCCGCCGGTCGGCGAACCGCTTCGTGAACAGTCCGAAAAGGACGGTGGGAAGAGTCTGCAGGATCCAGATCCCGCCCAGCAGCTGGAAATTCAGCGCGAACTTCGCGTCGAGAGTCAGCACGAACACCAGCGCGCCGACCTTCACCAGCACCGACACGACCTTCGACACCAGCGTCTCCGATTTCGCGCTGACCGGCCGCGTGCGGAACTGGCGGTAAAGGTTGCGGCTCACCAGGTTGCCCGCGGCGATCGCCATGATCGCCGCCGGGACCAGCGCGCTCATCGCGATCGCGGCGTAGGCGATCCCGGTGAACCACGGCGGGAAGAGCGCTGACAGCAGCTGCGGGACCGCGTACTGCGGGTTGCCGTCGTGCGGCTTGACGCCCATCGCGAGCGCCATCATGCCCAGCAGCGCGACGAACCCGAGCAACACGGTGTAGACCGGCAGCACGGACATGTTGCGCCGCACGGTTTTCGCGCCCCGCGACGCGAACACGCCGGTGATCGCGTGCGGGTACAGGAAGAAGGCCATCCCGGACCCGAGCGCGAGAGTCAGGTAGACGCTCGGGTTCACCGCGATCGTGGGATCGGGGCCGGCCGGGGCCTTGCCCGCGAGCGCCTCGCCGCCCTTGCGGAAGATCTCGCCGAATCCGCCGAGCTTGATCGGGGCCCAGATCACCGCCGCGATGACCACGAGATAGGTGAGGCCGTCCTTGACGAAGGCGATCAGCGCGGGCGCGCGCAGCCCGGCGGAGTAGGTGTAGGTGGCGAGCACGCCGAAGGCGATCAGCAGCGGCAGGTCGCGGACGAACCACGAGCCCGAGCCGCCGAGCCCGAGCGCGCCGAACACGACCTCGAGCCCGACCAGCTGCAACGCCAGGTACGGCAGGGTCGCGAGCAGCCCGGTGATCGTGACGGCGAGCCCCAGCGCCTTGGACCCGAACCGGTCGTTGACGAAGTCGGTGAGGGTGACGTAGCCCTTCTTGTGCGCAAGCGAAACGAGCTTGGGCAGGAACAGGAAACCCAGCGCGTACAACACGATCGCGTTCGGCACGGCGTAGAAGCCGAAGGCGCCCATGCTGAAGATCGCGGCCGGGACGGCGATCAGGGTGTAGGCGCTGTACAGGTCGCCGCCGAGCAGGAACCACGTGACGAACGGCCCGAACGTGCGGCCGCCGAGCGCCCATTCGTCGAGCTGCTCGGCCTGTTTGGCGCGTCGCCAGCGGCTGGCGGCGAAGCCCATGACGGTGACGACGGCGATCAGGACGAGGAAAACGGTGAAGGTGACGGGGTTGAAGGTCATTCCTCGCCCTCCGCGTCTTTCTCGCCGGCGAACAGCAGCCGGTAGACGGCGCTCGTGCACAAGGCGGTGAGCACGGCCGCGGCCATCTGGAACCAGTAGAAGAACGGGATCCCGCCCAGTGCGGGGCCGGTCCGCTGGTAGAGCGGCACGGCGAGGCCCGCGGTGACCGGGGCGAGGATCAGGAAGGCGGAGAGGACAACGCGCAGCGGACGCCGTGAGGACGGCGCGACGGTATCGCCCATCTTGGACTCTCCTTTGAGCCGAGGCGGGTGGGCTGACGGCGCGCAGCTGGGGTGGGGACCTGACCGGTGCCGTCGGGGACAGACGCTAAGCGGCGCGAGTAACCCACGTCATGAGAGGAACAGAGAAGTTCCGCGGGTATTCGTCTCGGTTTTTACGAGAGGTCCGGCAGCCCGGCGGCGCCCGAGTCGTACAGCCGCAGCCCCAGCGACAACAGCAGCAGGTCGTCCACCTGCAGCGGGTCGCGCCGGGTGAGCGTGTGGATGCGCCGCAGCCGGTAGACCACGGTGTTCGGGTTGACCGACAGTTCCGCCGCGGCCTTGGTGAGGCTGAAGTTCGCGCCCACGTACGCGCGCAGCGTCGGCAGGAGCGGCGCGCCCTTGCGGGCGTCGTAGTCCAGCAGCGGCTGCACGGTCTCCTCCAGCAGGGCGTCGGTGTGCCCCGGCGCGCGCAGGAGCCGGTCGAGCAGCACGTCGCCGAACCGGACGGCCCGGGTCCGCCCGCCGGCCGGGCCGCCGAGGTCGGCGGCTTCGCGCGCCTCGCCGTAGGACCGGCGCACCCCCGGCAGGCCCTCAGCGACGCGGCCGACGCCGACTGCCCAGCCGCGTTCCGGGTCGGCGAGCCGGTCGCACGCGGGCTCGATCTCGCGGGCATCCTCGGCGGTGTCCAGGCAGCAGATGCCGACGACCTCGGACTCCCGCGCGCCCACCAGGAATTCCTTCGCCAGCGGTGCGAGCTGGTTGCGCACCGCGCGGATCGCCGACTGCACGCCGATGGTCGAGTCGACCCCGGCGGGCAACTGCACGACCGCGACCAGCACCGGCCCGCGCAGCGTCATCCGCAGCACCGCGCTCTGCCTGCGGGCCTGCTCGCTCACCGCCTCGCCGGTCAGGAGGGTTTCCAGGACGTCGGTGCGCAGTGCGGTGCGGTCGGCGGAGATCGTGGCGGATTCCCGCACGTACGCCGAGGTGACCGCGGTCGAGACCCGGTCGACGTGCACCATCGTCGCCTCGGCCAGCTCGATCGACAGCAGCCTGCCCGCCTTGCCCGCCCCGGCGAGCTCGTCCATGGCCTGCCACAGCCGGATGCCCCACAGCCGGAAGCTGCGCAGCAGGGACGGCAGGCTGACCCGCTGGTGCACCCGGCGCGCTGCACTGCGCCGGAGCCATTCGTGCGAGTCGCTGAGGCTCCGGTCGGCGTCGTCGGCGGCGAGGCTGCGCACGAGGAACTCGATGTTGAGGACGGCCGCCTCGGTGACGTCGCGCACGAGCACCGGTTCGGGCAGCTCGCCGTACTCGGGGATCTCGCGCCGGTACTCGGCCACCAGCTGCTCGGCCAGCTCGTGCCGGCGCGCGAAAACCTTGTCCAGCACTGCCTGCCGCCGCGAAGCGTCCGTCGCCATTCCGCACCGCCGTTCGCAGTTTTTCCGAGGTTCGCCGGCAAACTTATCGTTTCTTCTCATGACTCGCGCCGCCCGGCCCCTCTAGCGTCGCCTGCGTCATCCCCGGCGCGCAGACAGCCGCACCGGCGCGAATTCCCCGGATCCCCTTTGCCTCGGCGCACAACCCGCGGCCGGGACCGAGCGGCGCGCCGGTCCGTTCACGAAGGAGTGCACTGATGAACGACGAAGAACGCACGAGCGTCGCGACCCCGGGAGCGGAGCCGGTCCCGATCGGCCAGCTGCCGCCGCTGGGCGTGGTGCCGGCCCGGATGCACGCGCAGGTCGTGCGCCAGGACCGCTTCGGCGACCCCGCCGACGCGTTCCGTCCCGAACTGGTCGACACGCCGCGGCTCGGACCGGGCGAGGTGCTGATCGGCGTGATGGCCGCCGGGATCAACTACAACAACGTGTGGGCCGCGCGCGGTTATCCGGTCGACCAGATCGCGACCCGGCAGAAGCGCGGGGAGCCGGAGGACTTCCACATCGGCGGGTCGGACGCCTCGGGCATCGTCTACGCGGTCGGCGCCGGGGTGACCGGCGTCGAGATCGGCCAGCACGTCATCGTGCACCCCGGGGTGTGGGACGAGCAGGACCCGTGGATCGCGGCGGGCCGGGACCCGATGATCGCCCCCAGCGCGAAGATCTGGGGCTACGACACGAACTACGGCGCGTTCGGCCAGTTCGCCCGGGTGCAGGCGCACCAGGTGCTGCCGAAGGCCGAGCACCTGTCGTGGGAGGAGGCGGCGGCGCCGACGCTGGTCGGGACGACGGCGTACCGGATGCTCTACGGCTGGGCCGGAAACACCCTGCAGGACGGGGATCTCGTGCTCGTCTGGGGCGGTTCCGGCGGGCTCGGCACGCAGGCCTGCCAGATGGTGCGCGCCGCCGGCGGCCGCGCCGTGGCCGTCGTGTCCGATGACGAGCGCGGCGCGTTCGCGATGAAGCACGGCGCGATCGGCTATCTCAACCGCCGCGAGTTCGGCCATTGGGGCGTGCCGCCGCTGGTCGACGACGCCGCCGGCCAGAAGGAATGGACGAAGGGCGCGCGGGCGTTCGGAAAGAAGCTGTGGGAGATCGCCGGTTCCCGCGAGGACCCGGCGATCGTGTTCGAGCACCCCGGCGGGGCCACGATCCCGACCAGCATCTTCCTGTGCCGCCCCGGCGGGATGGTGGTGATCTGCGCGGGCACGACCGGCTTCGACGCGATGGTGGACCTGCGCTACCACTGGACGCGGCAGAAGCGGCTGCAAGGTTCGCACGGCACGAACGACGAGCAGGCCGTCGCGTACAACGACCTGGTCCGCGCGGGCACGATCGACCCGGTGCTCGGCCGGACGGTCCCGTTCACCGAAGTGCCGGCCGCGCACGCCGCGATGGGCCGCGGCGAGGACGTGTTCGGCAACGTCTCGGTGCTGATCGGCGCCGCCGCGCCGGGACAGGGCCGCGCCTGAACCCAGCGCCCGGGGGCGGCCCGCCCGCCCCCGGGCCCGCGCGCCGGGAGGACTCCGATGATCTCCGCCGACGACCTGGGCATCTTCCTCGAGGTAGCCCGCCGCGGCCGGCTCACCGAAGCGGCTAAACACCTCGGCCTCAACCACACGACGGTGGGCAGGCACATCGCACACCTCGAACGCACCGCGGAACAACGGCTGTTCCACCGCGAACCCGGCGGCTGGGTGCTCACGACGGCAGGCACGCGGCTGCTCGAACACGCCGAAGCGGTCGAAGCGGCGGTGCTCGCCGCGCGCGAGGACTGCCTGCAAACCGGCCATCACCTGACCGGAACAGTCCGCGTCACCGCCCCCGACGGCTTCGGCACCTTCCTGCTGATCCCCGGCCTGCACCGGCTGGCGCGCGAGTTTCCGTCGCTGTCGCTGGAATTCGTGATCGCGAACGTCCACGCGTCGCTCAGCACGCGGGAGTTCGACCTCGCGATCGCCATCGAACGCCCCAGCACCCGCGCCGTCGACGCGCGGCTGCTGGCGAACTACGAACTGCGCCTGTACGCCGCTCCGGCCTTGCTGGAAAACTACGCGCCGATCGCGTCCGCCGACGACCTCGCCGACGCGCCTTTCCTTTGGTACACCGAGGACGCGCTGTGCGCCCCCACGCTGGAAACGCTGTTCCGGGCCGTGCCCGCGGCCCGCCCGAAATACCGGGCCGACACCATCTCCGGCCAGATCTGCGCCGCCCGCCAGGGGCTGGGATTCGCCTTTCTGCCGTCGTGGATCGGCGACCGCACCGCCGGGCTGCGGCCGGTCGAGACGTTTCCGCATGCGGTGCCGCACAGCTATTGGCTGCTTGTTCCGCACGCGCTCGCCCGGCTGGCCCGCGTGCGCGCCATGGCGGCGGCCATCGACGGGCTGGTCCGGGAACGCGCCCTTCTCGACTGTCCATGATAAACCGGCGGCGGGTAACAGCTGCTCGCTCCTCCTCCCCCGCCAACGCGCCCTCCTCCACTGTCCTCAATAGACCGACGACCAACCCTGTGCGAATCTGCACAGCACTGCGGAAAACTGGTCGTTGATCGCCGCCGAACCCGCTGTTTTCCTGGTGTCACCGCACTTCCACCGACCACAGAACGGTGAGAACCATGGCGCAGGCAACGACGCGGCGCACCCCCTCGGCACGCATGGTCGCGCTCGGCAGTTTCATCGGAACCACCATCGAGTGGTACGACTTCTTCCTCTACGGCAGCGCCGCGGCGCTCGTATTCGGCCCGCTCTTCTACCCCGGCGCCGACCCTTCGCTCGGGCTGATCGCCGCGTTCGGCACCTACGCGGTCGGGTTCCTGGCCCGACCGCTCGGCGCGCTCGTGGGCGGGCACGTCGGCGACCGGATCGGGCGCAAGGCGATGCTCGTCGCCTCGCTGCTGATCATGGGCTGCGCCACCGCGCTGGTCGGGCTGCTTCCGACGTACGCCTCGATCGGCGTCGCCGCGCCGGTGCTGCTCGTGTTCCTGCGGCTCGCCCAGGGCTTCGGCGTCGGCGGCGAATGGGGTGGCGCGGCGCTGGTCTCGGTCGAAAGCGCGCCCTCCGGACGGCGCGGGTTCTACGGCAGCTTCACCCAGATCGGCGTCTCCGCGGGCATGCTCATGGCGGCCGGCGCGTTCACCCTCGGCCGGACGCTGCTCACCACCGAGCAGTTCCTCTCGTGGGGCTGGCGCGTCCCGTTCCTCGCCAGCGGCGCGCTCGTCGCGGTCGGCCTGCTGATCCGCGCGAAACTCGCCGAGCCCGAGTCGTTCGTCCGGATGAAACAGGAGAACCGGCTTCCTGAACGCCCGCTCGCCGAGTTGATGCGGACGCAGCGCCGTCCGGTCTGGCTCACCGCGGGCATGCGGCTGTCCCAGAACGCGCTCTACTACCTGTACACGACCTTCGGCATCGCCTACATCGCCCGCTCCGCCGACGACGAGGTCGGCCTCCGGGCGGTGCTGGTGGCGTCGGCGCTGAGCCTCGTCACCGTCCCGGCGTGGGCGTGGCTCTCCGACCGCTACGGCCGCCGCCCGCTGTACCTCTTCGGCACTGTCACGAGCGCGGTGTTCATCGCACCGTTCTTTCTCTTGGCGGACACCGGGAATCCGCTGTTGGTCACCGTCGGCATGGTCGTCGGGATCAACCTGTTCCACGACGCCATGTACGGGCCGCAGGCCGCGTTCTTCGCCGAGATGTTCCCGGCGGGCGTGCGCTACAGCGGCGCGTCGATGGGCTACCAGTTCGGCTCCGTGCTGTCCGGCGGCCTCGCCCCGCTGATCGCCAGCAGCCTGCTCGTCGCGAACAACGGCAGGCCGTGGCTCGTCGTCGGCTACTGCCTGGTGCTCAGCGTCATCACCGGCGTCTGCGCGTACCTCGCGCCCGAAACCTTCCGCACCAGCACGGAACACCCCGCTGTCGCTGCTGGACCCCGCGACCGCACGAGCGAAATGGGAGAACTCCGATGACTCAGACCGCCCCCGCCCCCAACGGAATCGACCGCGACGCACTCGCCGCCACCGTCGAGGCCGTCCGGCAGCAGCCCGAACTCGCCCAGGTCACCTTCGCCCTCAACGCGGACTGGCAGCACGGCTGCCACCAGCGCGCCACCACCGGCGACCTCCGCCAGGCCGGTGCCGTGGTGCCGGGCCGGACCGCCCGCTACGTCCTGGAATCCGACGAGCCCGCCGCGCTGCTCGGCACCGACCTCGCGGCCAGCCCCGCCGAGTACATCCTCCAGGCGCTGGCCGGGTGTTACTCGGTCACCTTCGCCGCCAACGCGACCGCCCGCGGTATCGAACTGTCCTCGCTGCGTCTCGAGCTGGAGGCGGACTTCGACCTCCAGGCGTTCCTCGGCCTCGACGACGACGCCCGGCCGGGCGCCCGCCAGATCCGCGTGACCGTACACGCCGCCTCGCCCACCGCGACCCGGGAGGAACTCGCCGAACTGACCGCCGCGGTACAGCGCCGGTCGCCGATCCGCGACACCCTCGCCGGCCCGGTGGAGGTCACCACGACGCTGGCGGAATCATGAGCGTCCCGCTCACCCTCGCCCATCTCGTCTGGCGGATGAAGCACGTCCACCCCGGATCCGAGGTCGTCGCCGACGGCACCCGGCTCCGGTTCGCCGAGCTCGCCGACGCGATCGCCCGGATGGCGGCGGGCCTGCACCGGCGGTACGGGATCCGCCAGGGCGACCGCGTCGCGGTGCTGTCGTTCAACACCCTCGAACACCTCCAGCTGATGTACGCGGTCCCGCTCCTCGGCGCGACACTCACCAGCCTGAACCTCCGGCTCGACAGCGCGGCGATGGTCGCACGGGCCGATGGCTCGCGGACCGATCTGCTGGTGGTCGGCCAGGAAGCGCTCGACCATCGCTCGGTCGGACCGGCGGTCCGGGCGGCGGCCGCCGAACTCGCCGGCCACGGGATCACGGTCGCCGCTGCAGCAGAACTCGCCGCGGATGTCGAAACCGAACTGCCGGACCTGCGCGAGGACGTCACCTCGTTCCGCTTCCACACCAGCGGGACGACCGGTCCGGCCAAGAGCTACGAGGTGACGCATCGGGACGTCGTACTGCACGCGCTCAGCCAGAGCGCGGCCGACGCCTCCGGGCTGCGGGCCGGGGACCGGGTGCTGCCGCTGGTGCCGTTCTGCCACGTCAACGGGTGGGGCCTGCCGTTCGTCGCCGCGCTCACCGGTGCCTCGCTGGTGCTCCCCGGCCACGACCTCGCACCGGCGCGAATCGCCGCGATGCTGAGTGCCGAACGAGTCACGGTGGCCGCGGCGGTGCCGGCCGTGTGGTTCGACGTCTGCCGCCATCTCGCCGAACTGGGCACCGCGCCGCCGGCCGCGCTGCGCGAAGTCCTCACCGGCGGCAGCGCGGTCCCGCGTTCGGTCGTCGACCTGGTCCGGGACGTCCTCGGCGCCGGAGTCGCGACTGCCTGGGGCATGACCGAGACGCTCGCGGTCAGCACCTACGAACGCACCGACC
Organism: Amycolatopsis sp. CFH S0740; assembly: GCF_004522315.1. Taxonomy (NCBI): domain Bacteria; kingdom Bacillati; phylum Actinomycetota; class Actinomycetes; order Pseudonocardiales; family Pseudonocardiaceae; genus Amycolatopsis; species Amycolatopsis sp. CFH S0740. The sequence goes on from NZ_SDLS01000007.1 coordinate 234,118, forward strand.
CGAGCGTCCGCGCCGGAAGGTTCGTCCCGCTGCTGGAGGCACGGATCGACGGGAATTCCGGGTCGCCCGGCGAACAAGGGACGCTCCAGGTGCGCGGACCGTTCGTCGTCGGCGACCGGGACGGCTGGTTCGACACCGGCGATGTCGCGTCGCTCGACGAAGAAGGGCGGCTGGCGGTGCACGACCGCGCCAAGGACCTCATCAAGTCCGGCGGCGAATGGATCGTGTCCGCGCAGCTCGAACAACACCTCTGCACCCACCCTTCGGTGTCCGCCGCGGCCGTCGTGGCGCGCGCCGATCCCAAGTGGACGGAGCGGCCGGTGGCCGTGCTGGTGCCCCGGCAAGGCCGCCTGGTCGACGAAACCGAGCTGCGAGCCCATGTCGCCGAACGATTCCCGGCGTTCTGGGTGCCCGACGCGTTCACCTGCGTCGAGCGCCTGCCGCTGACTCCCGTGGGCAAAGTGGACAAACGCGCCCTGCGCGCCCGCCACGCCGACGGACCTGTCCTCTCCCCCGACACCCCTGGAGGCACCCGATGACAAGCTTCATCCGAACCGAACGTCGCGGCGAAACCGCCTGGATCTCCATTGACCGGCCGAAAAAGCTCAACGCCTTGTCCGTCGAGCTCATGCAGGAACTGACCGCGGCGCTGGACGAGGCCGAACAGGACGGCACGGTCAAGGTCGTCGTCCTGCGCGGCGGCGAGCGGGCGTTCAGCGTCGGCTACGACATCTCGCAGGAGGTCGAAGCGGGGATCTCGACGGCGGAGCAATGGCACGCCGGCCTGGAGAACAACATCGGGCTGACCATGAAGGTGTGGGGGCTCGGAAAGCCGGTCGTCGGCGCGGTGTCGGGCTGGTGCCTCGCCGGCGGCTGCGAGCTCGCGATGGCGTGCGACCTGCTCGTCGCCGCCGAGGACGCGCACTTCGGCGAACCCGAGATCCGCTTCGGGTCCGGTCCGGTGACCTTGCTGATGCCGTTCCTGCTCGGCCAGAAGGCGACCAACGAACTGCTGTACACCGGCGATGTGGTGGACGCTCGGCGCGCGCTCGAACTCGGCATGGTGAACCGCGTCGTGCCCGCCGCCGAGCTGGAGTCCACTGTGGACAAGCTCGCGCGGAAGATCGCCCTGACCCCGCTGTCCATTTTGCGCTACACCAAACGCGCGCTGACCCGAGCGTACGAGGCGATGGGACTGCGCGACGCCGTCGCCGCGAACCACGACATCGCGGCAGTGCTGAACTCAGCCTCGACGCCCGAGCGGGCGGAGTTCACCGAACTCGTCGCGACCCGCGGCCTCGGCGCGGCCCTCGCGTGGCGGGACCGCCGGTACGCCGACTTCGACTGATCCTGCCGGGTGCCCGTCCAGCACGGGCACCCGGCAACATCATCGCCCTCGCCTGGCGCCTGACAACACGGCGACCACCGTCGCGCGGGTCGGCAGCTCGTCGGGTCGTCCCGAATTCGAGGGACCATCGGCGTTCACGGAACCGGCCTGCGGCTTTGACGCACCCACCGCTCGCCCAACACCTCAGCGACCCCGCGCCGCAGACTCGCCGGAGCCACCCGCGTCGAACGGCCCAACCGCAGCAGAGCCTGCGGAAACCCAGCGAGCCGATAGTCCTCGCACAGCGCTGACCGGACCCCCGGCACCCGCAGCGGCTGGGTCAGAACCGCGCCAGCGAGGCCGAGGGTCACCCCTTCGAGCCAGCAGCGCTCCAGTGCGTAACCGGCCCGGATGTGGTCGATGCGCGCGTCGCCGGGCGACGTGAAAAGCAGCACCGTTTCGGCCTCGAGCCGTTCCCGCAGCAGGAACAGCTCCGGGGCGACGGGCGGCAGCGCGGCAAACCACGTTCCCGCCGCATCGCCCCGGAGCGCCCGGGCGGCGTGGCCGAAGAACCTCGCGAGCCGCTCCACCCCGTCGAGCCGGATCGCCTCCGCCCCGGTCGTCGCCGCGGCCGCCGCGACTCGGGCGGTCTGCTCCGCCCTGACCGGCAGCCCGGTGAACGCCCCGCGGTGACTCCGCCGCACCATGATCGCGCCGTACCGCCGAAGTTCCTGGTCCGTCGGCGGCAATGGCTCCGCCGCCTCGACCCGCGCGACGATGTCGGTCTGCTCCGGGTCCGGCAGCACGGTGATTTCCGCGCGCCTGCCGAGCACCCGGACCGCCAGCTCCAAGTTCGCGAGCGCCGTCCCGCAGGACATCGCCTGATCGCGCCGGGGCAGCGTGACGTCGACGCGCTCACGCAGCAGCACCGCACCGTCGATCAGCTCGACTCGCCAGGGCTGCGTGTCGTGCGCCGAGGGGAAACGCAAGACAGAACGGCCCAGCACCTCCGCCTCGGCGAGCGTCCACTCCCCGGTCGCTGTCTTTTCCATGGCGGCCACTCCTGTCATGGCGAACGACCCGAGCCAACCCCGGCTGCCGCTCTTCGCGCACCGGCCGCAAGCCACCGAGCGCAGGGACCAACGTCACCGGTTGCTTCCGGCGGCGCCTGGCCAGGTGACCTTCGGCCCTAGTCCGCCATTCGCCCGGCGCGCAGCCTGAAGCGGACCGCCGTTCGACGCGGCGGCGGAAACGAGCACCGATGACCGTCCAGCCCTTGACCACCGACCACGAATACCGTCTGATCTGCGGACTGACCGCCTATCTCGACGCGGTGAGCGCCGCGGCGGGCGTCGGCCCGGAATCCTGCACCATCGATCTCGATTCGCCGATGTCGGCCTATCTCGCGCTCGACGGTCACCTCTCCGTCCATCCCGGACGCGACACCGCGCTGCTGTGGGACGAACGGCACGGCTGGTCGTTCGCCATCGAAACCCATTCCGGCGAGGACCTGATCCTCGTGGCTTGCCTCGGCGGGGAGCTAGTCCCCTCTCCGGCCCGAGTCCGGGAATTCGTCCGCGCGGTCCGCGCCCGGACTCAGCACACGCCGCCGCCCGCGCCGCCAGACCTCAGCCAAGGGCGGGCCGACTTGATCGCCCTTCTTCTCGGCTACCGGCAGGAAAACCCGGCCCGCTAACGCGCGTGGCGCGGAGCGGCGTTCTCGCTGAAGTTCCCTTGCCAGCTGGCCCGCGCACCGGAATCGCCGATGCGGTACATGTCGTAGACGGCCGCACCGGCCGCCAAGACCGCGACCACCGCGACGGCTGCCGTGACTTTCGTCGACGCGGGTGCGAGATAAGTCCGGCGACCCGCGACGGGCGAATCGTCGGTATCCGCCGACAAACGGGTGTTTTCCCGCTCCCGCCACCACACCACAAGCGCGAGCACAGCGACCGGGATCGCGACCCAGAGCGCCGTGTCGCCCAGTTCGGTGTGGTCGCGCAGCAACGGTGTCTGCGCAACCCGGCGTTCGAGCCATTCCCCGGCGTTCGTGGTGATCGGGACCAGAATCACCACGACCACGGCCAGCACGGCGTTCGGACCGGCGAGCTTGCCGCGTGCTTTCGGCCAGACGCTGCTCAGCACCAGCAGCAGTGCGCTCAACGGCAGCAGCACGACGATCGCGTGCACGAGCAGGATGTGGGCCGGCAGGCCGTTGACGGTCGTCATGGCGTCCTTAACGTGGTGCGGGTTCGAGAGTGCGCGCTGAACACCCAGCGGCACGACGGTGAGGCTAAGCCAAGAATCCCGGCTTGTCCCCGCGTGGGCGAGGCGGTCACAGTGCGGGCCGGGCAAGCGGCTACAAGCTGCCGCACATCGGACAGCGCCCCAGCGACCGATACCCCCGGGGGCATAGCCAATGCCCCCGGGGGTATGGTGAGGACCGAGGAAAGGAGCCGCCATGGAGCTGGGTTTGTCCCGTACCTACCGAGACGCGGGTTTCGACGACGTGATGACCAAGACGCGAACCGCGCTCGCGGACGCCGGTTTCGGCGTGCTGACCGAGATCGACGTGCAGGCGACGATGCGCGAGAAGCTGGACGAGCGGATGGAGCGCTACACCATCCTCGGCGCGTGCAATCCCCCGCTCGCCCACCGCGCGCTGACCGCGACCCGCGAGATCGGATTGCTGTTGCCCTGCAACGTGGTGGTCCGCGAGAACGGGGCCGAGGGCACGGTCGTCGAGGCGATCAACCCCGCTGTCATGGCCGAGGTCGCGCCGGAGGCAGGCGTCGCCGAAGTCGCCGCGGAGGCTGCCGCGCGGCTCGAATCCGCACTCGACGCGCTCGATCGGGAGCTGACATGACCGACGTGGTGCTCTACGGCGACCCGGTCTGCCCGTTCGCCTGGCTCGCCTACCGCTGGCTCGCCGACACGGGCGCGGAATTCTCCGTGCGGCCGATGAGCCTCGCCGTGCTCAACGAGGGCAACACCGTCGAGGAAGGCCACCGTCAGCGGGTCGAGGACTCGCTGCACGCGGGCCGGGTCCGCGCCGCGATCGCGGACCCGGCCGCCGCCGCCCGGTTCCACGTCGCGCTCGGCCGCCGGATTCACGAGCAGCGGCAGCCGCTGGACAGCGCGCTGCTTCGCGCGGCCTTGCGCGACGCGGAATTGCCGGAAGACCTTGCCCAGCAAGCGAATTCCACCGACGCGGACCCGTCCGTCCGCCGTGCGCACCAGGAGAGCCAGGACGCGCTCGGCGAAACCGGCGGAAGCCCGATCACCGCGATCGACGGCCGGGCGTTCTTCGGCCCGGTGCTCACCGAACTGCCCGCACCGGCCGAGGGGCGCAGCTTGCTCGACGCCCTGCGCGCGACCGCCGCGGTCCCGGCGTTCGCCGAATTCCGCCGTCCGCGCACCGGCACCCCGACGATCCCGGAAGGATGACCATGTGCCGTCCCGTCGCGTGCCGCACCTGCGGCAAAACCACGTGGGCCGGATGCGGCCAGCACGTCGACCAGGTCAAGGCGACCGTCCTGGCCGGACAGTGGTGCCCGGGACATCCCGCCGAACCGCGTCCGCGCCGGTCGTGGCCGTGGCGCAAGAACCGTTCCTGACCACTCGTGACTTCCACCGGCCAACCAGGGAGAGAGCAGCCATGATCGGCGACCAGGACACCGTCACCCAGGTCCGCAACCGGCTCCGCCGCGCGCAGGGCCAGCTCGCCGGGGTCATCGCGATGATCGACGAGGGCCGCGACTGCAAGGACGTGGTCACTCAGCTCGCCGCGGTCTCCCGCGCGCTCGACCGCGCCGGGTTCAAGATCATCGCGAGCGGCCTGCGCGACTGCGTCTCCGCCGACAGCGAAGGCAACCAGGCCGCCATGACCGAGGAACAGCTGGAGAAGCTCTTCCTCACGCTCGCCTGATCCGGATCGCCGAGATCAGGAAGAAAATCCCGCCCAGCACCGCGTATCCGGCCACGGTCGCCAGCGACGGGTTCGGCGCGCCCGCGCTCAGAATGAAGTTCGCCCCGGCCAGCACCGAGATGCCGCCGCTGAGGATCATCGGCCACTGGCCGCCCATCCTCCGCCTGCCGACGGCGACGATCAGCTGGACAAGACCGGCCACCACCGCCCAGGCGCCCCAGACCCGCAGCACCGCCGGGACACCGGACGCGCTGGCGATCGCGAGGCCGATCCCCGCCAGCAGGCTGATCGCGAGGTTCACGTACAACCCGGCGGCACGGGACGAGCGCGCGTCCACGACCGCGGCGGCGACGTCGAACAGCGGATACGCGACGACCAGGACCACCCCGATCGGGCCGACAGCCGTCTTGGACGTGAGGAACAGCAGCACGGCCCAGACGACGGCGAAGGCGAACCGCACGAAGTACAGGCGACGCAACGCCGGAGCGGTTCCGGCGGGCGAGTCGACGATGGTCACGATGATCCTTCCGAGAGCCCAGAGAGATAGAACGTTCGTTCTCTCTGAAGCTTGTCGGCAACCGAGTGGCGGCGTCAACGCCCACCGGTCTTTCAGAAGTGTTACGGGCAATGCCAGGAACTCAAGGCGCAGCAGGTGCATTTCGAGGCGTGTTTGCCCAGTTCGGCGGGGTGGCCGGGCGGGATCTGGGATCAGCGGTCCGTGAAGGGCTCCTTGAGGGAATCTGATTCCCTCAAGGAGCCCTTCACGGACCTCAAGCATCAGTCGGATGATCGTTGATCGGGCAGTTCGGTGCCGTTGGCGTCTCGTGTGGACGGTCAGCGCGCGGAACCAGCACCGCTCAAGTTCCTGGCATTGAGTGTTACGGGCGCTCCGCGGCGCCGAGGCGATGTCGCAGGATGCCGTCGACGCCCTGGAGGAATGTGTCGCCGACCTCGGCCGAGTCCGTCAGGCAGCCCGAGGCCATCGCACCGTCGCGCAGCATCACGAAATGCCGTGCCGCGGGCTCTGGCGCGGACGTGCCGATCTCCGCGAGCAGGTCCGTGACTGTGCGGAGGAACCACTCTCGGTGCGCCAGGACAGCCTGGTGCACGGCATGTGCAGGGTCCGGATACTCCGCCGCGGCGTTGAGGAACGCGCAGCCCCGGAAGTGCGCCGACTGGATGCTCTCGGCGATCCACTCGGCGACGGCGCGCAGGGCGTCGGCCGCGGGCGGATTTCCCGCGAGGATCTTGCCGATCCCCTCGCGCTCCATCTCGGACACGCCCTGGAGATACGCGACGACGAGGTCTTCTTTGCCCGGGAAATGCCGGTACAGCGTGGCCCGGGTGACCTTCGCCTCCGCCACGATCCGGTCGACGCCCACCGAGTGGAGGCCCTCGGCGTAAAAGATCCGGGTGGCCGTCGCGAGCAGCCTCGACCTCGCCTCGGACACCCGGATCTTCTGCACCACAAACCCACGCTAGCAGAGAGAACGGTCTGTCTTATCAGGTCAGATGGTCGCCGATCTGGGCGAACACCGCCTCCAGAGGCGGCACCGGAACCGACGGCGACATCACGTGCGATCCGTAGTGGGCGATCACCAGTTCCCGTCCCGGACTGACCTGCAGCCGCTGCCCGTGGATGCCGCGCGCGCCGAACGTGCCGTGGCCGTCGCCGGGGACCCACCAGAAATTGTGGTACCCGATCGGCCGCGCGGCACCGGTCGGCAGAGCGCGCTGAGCGGGTCCCGGCGGCACGTTGGTCAGGTCGGCGACGATGCGTTCCGGCACGAGCTGCTGGTCACCGACCGTCCCGCCGCGGCGCAGCATCTCCCCTACCCGGGCCAGATCGCGCAAGGTGGCGCTGTAGCGGCCGCACGCGATCTCCGTCCCGGTGGAGTCCAGGCAGTACGCGCCGTCCTCGTCCGCACCCAGCCGGGCCCAGACCCGCTCGCTCCAGAGATCGGCGAGGCTGACCCCGGTGACGCGGCGAAGGGCTTCGGCGACGGCCTCGGTGTTCCCGTTGTCGTAGCGAAATACGGTTCCGGGCGGTGCGACGGCCCGTGCGGTGGCCAGATGTTCCTTGACGCTCGTCGGTCCGGTGAACCCGGCCGGACGAGGCACGATGCCGACCGCGGCGAAATACCGTTGCGCTTCAAGGGGTTTGCAGAACGGCCGACCGCCGTAGTCCATGACGGTGCCCATGTGCAGCAGGTGGTGGATCGTGGCGTCGCCGAATGCCGTGCCGCCGAGTTCGGGCGCGTAGTGGGACAACGGTTGATCGGCGTCAAGTGCGCCTTCGTCGATCAGCAGCGCGGCGAGCAGTCCGGTCCACGACTTCGCCACCGACGCGGACAGGTGCACGTCGTGGGGCCGCATGCCGTGGAAGTACCGCTCGTAGACGATCTTTCCCCGGTGCGCCACCAGGATCGCGTCGGTCTCCGCGGCGGCGAGGAATTCGGTCAGCTTGACGGCCGGGTCACCGGTCCTCGGGGTGACGAGCAGGTTGTCCAGGTCGTCGTGGTCCTCGGGCAGGTCCCAGCGCGGGCCCGCGCCGCGCCACACCCGCCGGGTCGGGCCGGTTTCCCTGGCGCGGGTCATGCCGAGGCGGACGAACGCCGGGTCGACGTAACCGCGGCTCCAGTACGCGTTGTCCACTGTGTACGGGTTGGTCACGGTTTCTCCTTGGCTGCGGCGAGTGCCGCGATGCGCCGGGCGTCGCGTTCCGGACGGACGAAGAACAGGGCGGCCAGCCCGCCCGCCATCATCAGGACTCCGGGAATGGAGAAGGCGGTCGCGAATCCGGCCGCCGGCCCGTCCGCGGCCTCGACCAGCCTGCCGGTGACGTAGGGCGCGAGAAGTCCGGCGATGGTGACCAGCGCGACGCTGACCGACAGCACCGCGCCGCGCTGGGCGGGCGGGCTGATTTCGCTGTTGACCGTCTGGCCGTTGGCGAAGGTGACGCCGTGGAAGCTGAACGCGACCGCGATGAGCACGATCCGCAGCGCGGGCTGCGTGACCGTCGGCAGCAGCACCATCGCCAAGCCCGCCAGGATCAGCACGCACCCGCCGAGAATGCCGCGGGCGATCCGGCTGGGCACGCCGAGATGCAGCAGCCACTGGGTGATCGCGCCGTGCGCGAAGGTCAGGATCAGCCCGGCCAGCCACGGAATCGTCGCGATCGCCGCCGCCTCGCCGGTGCTGTAGCCCAGCGCGGTTTCCAGGTAGGTGGGCAGCCAGGCGACCATCAGCGTGGAAGTCCAGTACGCGCCGAACGCTCCGGTGAACCCGCCGAGCCACGTCCCGGAGAGCAGGATCCGCCGGTACGGGACGCGGGCGGCCGGGACCGGGGCCGCACCGGCCGGGGCGCGGTCGACCGGGCCGTCGCGGCCGATCACCAGCCACAGCACGCACCACACGCAGCCGACCAGGAACATCGCCAGGAACGCGGCCCGCCAGCCGAAGTGCACGATCACCACGGTGAGCAGCGGGGTCGCGATCGCCCCGCCCAGCGCGCCGCCGCCGACGATCAGCGCGCTCGGGATGTTGCGTTTGGCGTTGGGGAACCAGCTGTGCGCGGCGTGCAGCGCCATCGGCTGCGCCGGTCCTTCGGCGGCGCCGAGCGCGATCCGGCTCACCAGCAACAGCCCGATCCCGCTCGCGGCGACAACCGAAACCTGCGTCACGGCCCAGACCAGCGCGAGCACCAGCAGGATCCACCGGGTCGAAATCCGGCTCGACGCGAGGCCGACCGCCAGCGCGCACACGCTGAACAGGAAGAAGAACGAACTCGACAGCAACCCGTACTGCGACGGGCTCAGCCCGAACTCGTGCATGATCGGGCGCGCGGCCAGCCCGAGGACGGTCTTGTCGCCGTAGTTGATCAGCATGAACAGCAGCAGCATGCCCACCACCGACCAGCGGCGCAGCCAAGTGCTCCCCGCGGCCCCGTCCGCCGGCGCGGCCGGACGCGGCCGGGTCCCGGCGGGCTTCACCGCTGCGTCCCGGACGGCTGGAGCAGGGCTTTGGCGATGCCGTTCTTCTGGATCTCCGACGATCCGGTCAGCACGCGGAACATCCGCAGCCGCCGGAACAGCCACTCCACCTCGGCCCCGCGCACGAGCCCGGCCTTGCCGTGGATCTGCACCGCCTCGTCCGCGATGCGGAAGGCGTTCTCCGCCACGAACAGTTTGCACATGAACGCCTCCGTGCTCGGCTTGCTCCCGGAGTCCAATTCGGACAGTGCGTCGTACGTCATCGCGCGGGCCGCGTAGTACGCGGTGGCCATGTCGGCGATCTTGTGCTGGATCGACTGCAGCGCCGCCAGCGGGCCGCCGAACACCTGGCGGGTGCGGGCGAATTCGATGGTGAGTTCCAGCGCGCGACGGGCGTGGCCGAGGACCGTCGGGCAGTGCAGCAGCCGGTTCGTGGTGACCCGGCCGAGCCCGATGCGCAGCCCGTCGCCGACGCGGCCGAGCAGCTGCTGCGGGCCGACGTAGCAGTTGTCGAGGATGATGTCGGACTCGACATGCTGGCCGGACATCGGAACCTCGCCGTCGGCGACCGTGCAGCCCGGCGAATCCAGGTCGACCAGGAAGGCCGAGTAGCTCTCGTCCTCCCCCGCCATCCGGGCGACCAGCACGGAGAAGTCCGCGATCGGGCCCGCCGAGGAGAACACCTTGTGGCCGCTGATCCGCCAGCCGTCGCCGTCCGGGGTCGCCGTGGTGCGCATGGCCCGCACGTCCGACCCGGCATTGGTTTCGGTGAGCGAGAAACAGCACGCGCGTTCCCCGCGGACCACCGGCAGCAGATACCGCTCGCGCTGTTCCTCGGTGGCCGTCGTGAAGATCGCGCCGGCGCGCAGCGGGCCGCCGAAGTCGCCGAGGACGCAGTGGTAGAGGATCCGGCCGGACGCGCCGACCTCCTCCTTGAGCGCAGCGAGTTCGGTGTAGCTCAGGTCGAGGCCGCCGTACTCGCTGGGCAGGTGGACGCCGTAGAAACCCAGTTCGCGACAGCGTTTCCACACCGGTTCGATCATGGCCCGGGTCAGCGGGGTCTCCGGGGTCAGCCCGAGCGTGGCCTCGTAGTCGGCGAGTTCGCCCGCCAGGTATTCGCGCAGCCGGCCGACGAGTTCCGCGAGCCGCGGGTTGTCGTCGTAGGCCGGGGTGAGGGTGAAGGACATGCGGGGCCTCCTCAGTGGACTTTCCGGGCTTCGCCCGCCCAATACCGGTCCCGCACCGCGCGCCGGTCGATCTTGCCGTTGCGGTTCACCGGGAGTTCGTCGGCGAAATCCACCGAGCGGGGTTTTTTGATGCGTGCCAACCGTTCCGCGCAGAACTCGATCAGTTCCTCGGCGGTCGCGTCGGAACGGCGGACGACAACCGCCTTCACCGCTTCGCCCCACTTCTCGTCGGGCACGCCCACCACGCACGCCTCGGAAACCGCAGGATGTTCGTAGAGCACGGATTCCACTTCGGTGCAGAAGATGTTGTAGCCGCCGGAAATGATCATGTCCTTCTTGCGGTCCACAATGAACAGATATCCGTCGGCACGCAGGTAGCCGATATCGCCGGTGTAGACCCAGCCGTCGCGGAACGTCTCCGCGGACAGATCCGGTTCGTGCCAGTACTCGGTCACGCAGTCCGGCCCGCGCACCACCACCTCGCCGAGCTCCCCGGCGGGTACCGGACGGCCCTCGTCGTCGACCACCCGGACCTCGGAGTCGAACAACGGCCGCCCGGCCGAGGACAGCAGCTCCGGGTCCTCCTCGATCCCCCGCACCACGTCGGCGCAGGTCAGCACCGTGACGCCGCTGGTGGTCTCGCCCTGGCCGTACCCCTGCATCACCACCGGGCCGAACGCCGCGACCGCGTCGCGCAACCGCTGCGGCGACACCGGCGCGCCGCCCACCCGCAGGCAGCGAAGCGAGGACAGGTCGAAGTCGCCCAGGCCGGGATGCGACAGCACCATGTTCAGCATCACCGGCACCAGGAACGTCGACGTGATCCGCTCCTTCTCGACCGCTTCCAGAAACTCCACCGCACCGAACCGCGGCAGCACCACCGCGGTCGCCCCGCGGGAAAAGGCCGCCAGCAAACCCATTCCGGTGGCGTGCGTGATCGGACCGGCCGCGAGATACCGCTCCGCCGCGGACGGCGCGCCTTCCGGGCTCATCAGCCGCTTGCGCATGTTCGCCAGCCGGTTCCCGTTCGTCTGCACCGCGGCCTTGAGCTTCCCGGTGGACCCGGAAGTGAAGTGCAGAACCGACGGGTCGTCCGCGCTCACCTCGACCGCGACCGGCTCCGGCGACCCCGCCGCCAGCACGTCGGCATAGGAGCGGGCATCCGGCGTGCGGCCGTCGTAGTCGATCAGCGCGCACGACGTCCCGACCGCCGCCTTCTGTGCCGCTTCGGCGTGCTCGGCGTCGACCAGCAGCACCCGCACGTCCGCGTCCGCCAGGATGTGCTCGACCTCGCCCGCGGACAGCCGCGCGCTGATCGGCACGCGCAGGAAACCGCCCTTGTAGCAAGCGATCTCGGTCTCGACCAGCTCCGCGCTGTTGCCGGAGAAGGTGGCGACCGCCTGCCCGGGCTCGACGCCGGACGCGAGCAGCGCGGACGCCAGCCGGTTGGTCCGCTCCTCCAGTTCGCGGTAGGACCACCGCCGCTCCCCGCACACCAGCGCCTGCTGATCGGGCCAGAACGTGCTGGCACGGGTGACATAGCTGCCCAGGTTCACGCCGACTCCCTGTTTTCCGTCAGATTGACCAATGCTGAACACTGTGTCTATTAACAGTCGCGGTGTCAACAGTTCGCTACACTCGGGCCGGCAACGACCGAAGGGGGCCCCTTGCCGACGACTGACCGACGGACCCGCCGCACCCGCGGGCTGCTCCGCGACGCGCTGGTGTCGCTGGTGCTCGAACGCGGATACGCCAACGTGACGGTGGAGGACATCACCGAACGGGCCGACCTGGGCCGCGCGACGTTCTACAGCCACTACCCCGACAAGGACGCCCTGCTGCGCCACGTCGTCACCGAACTCCAGGAGGAACTGGACGAACGGCTGCGCCCGCTGGTCCCGGCGTCCTCAGTGGGCTTCACCGGCAAACCGGCGCTGGAACTGTTCCGCCACGCCCGCGAGAACCGGGACCTGTACCTGCTCATCCTGCGCGGCGAGGGCGACGGCCGGGCGCTCCGGCAGTTCACCGACGCGCGCATCGACGCGGTGTGCTCGGTGTTCAAGTCCCGGGCCGACCACCACGATGTCAAGCCGCGCATCGACCTCGGCGTGCTGGCCAGGGCATGGGTCGGGGAACAGCTCGCCGTTCTGCGCTGGTGGCTGGAAACGGACCCGGCGCCGATGTCAGCGGAAGAGGCCACCGGGATGCTGCAGAACCTCTCGCTGCGCGGGCGTTACTGGGCGAACGGTTTCGAGGGAGACCCGCCGGATCCCGCGCCTACCGGGGCGGATTCGCCGCAGCGCTAAGGCTTTCAGCACCGCGCCGCGGTCGAGTACAGGTTCCGGTCGACGACGGGAAACTCGTCTCGACAGCACGAAACCCCAGGTCGCCGGTTCCGAAGACCTGGGGTTCGGCCACACCGCACGAGGAGCGAGGTCTGGCCCGGACCGCATCCGATCGCGTGATCAGAGCTTGTCGGTGAAGAACGGCACGACCGTCTTCAATGCTTCGCCAGCCCCGTTCGGGCGGTCGTACAGGTCGTAGTGCGAGGCGCCGTCAAGTTCGAGCAGAGTCTTGTCGGCGGACGCGGCCCGCTTGTAGATCTCGTGGCCGTCGCGGTACGCGCCGAACGCGCCCTGCTTGTTCTTGTCGCCGATCACGATCAGCAGGGGCTGGTCGAGCAGTTCCTCGGCCAGCTGGAACGCGTCCCAGCCCAGGGCGGCCGTGCCGTGTGCCGCTTCGAACAGGACGCAGCCGTGGTCTGCCTGGCCTCGGTCGGTGCGGTAATACTCGAACGCCTCGATGATGTCGATGTCGCCGGTCGCCTGCGCGGCCTCGGCCGTCTCGGGCAGGAAGCCGGCGACTGCGCTCTCTTCGCCGCGTGCCTCCGCGGTGCGCTGCTGGCCGATCGTCGCGAGCGACTTGAGGACGCCGCCGTTCTGGCTCGCCATCTCTCGCTGCAGGCGGCCGAAGTTGGCGCCCGTGACGGACACTACCGCCTTGAAGCGTTTCTCGGTCTTCGCTGCGGCGAGGGTGTAGCCGCCGCCTCCGCAGATGCCGAGCACGCCGATGCGGTCGACGTCGACGTACGGAAGGGTCGCCAGGTAGTCGACGACGCGGCTGAAGTCCTGGACACGCTGGGCGGGGTCCTCGAGGAACCGCGGTTCGCCGCCGCTCGCGCCCTGGAAGCTGGCGTCGAACGCGATGACCACGTTTCCGGCCTCCGCGAGGGCGGGGGCGTAGACGTTGCCGGAGGTCTGCTCCTTGCAGCTGCCGATCGGGTGGGCCACGACGATCGCGGGATAGGTCTCGGACTCGTCGAAGTCCGGCGGGAAGTGCAGGTCCGCGGCGATGTCCCAGTACATGTCGCGGTTGCGGAACTTGACGTGCTCGACGGTGGCCACGAAGCCTCCTCTGTCCGGCCCGGGGCGTTTCCCCGGTCTGACTTCCACACTCGCCCTCGGCACGGAGACGTACCAGTTCGGGTTCTTTCCTAGGAAGGATCTCTCCCAGGATCCATACGCGACCTGGCCTCGGCGGCAACCGGGGCACGCTTTTCCGCACCGGCGCACACCTCGCGAAAAACTACCTGGCACAGCGCCTTCCACTGAATCGCGCCGGGCCGGTTGACACGCACGCTCGCGGCACAGAGAGTAGGACTCTGCATTTTATATTTTACTTCTGACTGACACTCGGCCCCTCAAGGAAGAGCTATGGACCAGCCTCAGCAGACCGCCGGCGTCGAGCCGCCCCGCACCGTCGCGGCGTCCAAGAAGGACATGCGCCGCATCGCGATCGCCAGCAGCACCGGCACGGTGATCGAGTATTACGACTTCCTGATCTACGGGACCGCCTCCGCGCTGGTGTTCCCGCACGTGTTCTTCCCCGCTCTCGGACCCGCCGCGGGCACCGTGGCCGCGTTCGCCACCCAGGGCGTGGCTTTTCTCGGACGGCCGCTCGGCGCGATCCTGTTCGGACACTTCGGCGACCGGGTCGGCCGCAAGAAGACGTTGATCACCACGCTGTTCCTGATGGGGCTTTCGACCGTCCTCATCGGACTCATGCCGACCGCGGGCCAGATCGGCGTTGCCGCTCCCCTGCTGGTCTTGCTGTTGCGCGTCCTGCAAGGGCTCGCGGTCGGCGGCGAATGGGCGGGGGCGACGCTCCTGGCCGCGGAAAGCGCGCCCAAGGCCAAGCGCGGCTTCTACTCGATGTTCGGCTCGCTCGGCGGCGCGGTGGCGGTCGTGCTGGCCAACCTGACGTTCCTCATCGCCGGGCTCACCATGAGCAACGAGGACTTCATCAGCTACGGCTGGCGCATCCCGTTCGTGGCCAGCGTCGTGCTGATCGCCGTCGGCCTCGTCGTGCGGTTGAAGATCGAAGAGTCGCCCGTGTTCCGCCGCGAAGCCAGCCGGTCCGGCACCTCGTCCGCACCGCTCGCGGAAGCGTTCGGCAACCAGCCGCGCCAGATGCTGTTCGGGTCCGGGGTGCTGGTCATGGTCTTCGCTTTCTTCTACCTCAGCGGCAGTTTCCTCGCCTCCTACGGCACCGCCCACCTGCATCTCGCCAAGACCACCGTGCTTTCGATCGGCGTGCTCGCCGGCGTCGTGTGGTGCATCTCGATGATCCTCGGCGCGGTGCTCTCCGACCGGTTCGGCCGGCGGCGGGTCATCCTCGTCTCCACCTTCGTCTCGGTGGCGTGGGCACTCGCCCTGTTCCCGGTGCTGGACATCGGCACCGCCTTCTCCTACGGCGCCGGGGTCTGCCTGACGCTGGTCTTCGCCGGGCTCGTGTTCGGCCCGGTCAGCGCGTTCATGCCGGAACTGTTCATCACCCGCTACCGGTACACGGCGGCCGGATTCTGCTACAACGTCGCGGGCATCCTCGGCGGCGCGGTTCCGCCGCTGGTGGCCGCCCCGATCATCGGCGTCGCCGGATCCCTTGCGCTGGGCGGATTCCTCGCGGTGCTGGCCTTGATCAGCGCGGTGTGCACCCTCGGGCTCAAGGAAACCCGGCACTACGAAATGGACCGGGGCGAACTCGTCGCCGGATGAGTCGCTCAATACGGAGAAGTGCGGGGCTCCCGGCAGATCTGCCGGGAGCCCCGCACTATTTGCGACCTCAGTACGAGCGCGGCAGCCCCAGGACTTGCTGCGAGATGTAGTTCCGCACCATCTCCTGCGAGAACGGCGCGTTGCGCAGCAAGCGAACCTCCCGCCACAGCCGCTCGACGTGGTACTCCTTCGCGTACGCGTAGCCGCCAAGCGTCGAGAACGCTCGGTCGCAGGCCTCGAAACCGCCCTCAGCGCCCAGGTATTTCGCCGCCGCCGCTTCCGGGCCGCACGGCTTGCCTTCGTCGAACAGCCTCGCCGCCCGCATGACCATGCCTTCCGCGGCTTCCAGCCGGATCCACGAGTCCGCCAGCGGGTGCGCCACGGCCTGGTTCTGCCCGATCGGCCGGTCGAACACCACCCGGTTCTTCGCGTACTCAGTGGCGATGTCCAGCGCGGCCCGGCCGAGGCCGATGCCTTCCATGCCGACCACGATCCGCTCCGGGTTCAACCCGTCCAGCAGGTAGTAGAACCCCTTGTCCACCTCGCCCACCAACCGGTCCTCCGGCACGAACAGGTCGTCGATGAACAGCTCGTTCGTATCGATCGCGGCGCGGCCGAGCTTCTCGATCTCCCGGACGGTGATGCGATCCCGGTCCATGTCCGCGAAGAACAGCGACATCCCGTACAGCGGCTTGTCCTCCCGCCGCGGCGAGGTGCGCGCGAGCAGGAGGATCTTCTGCGCGTTCTGCGCGTTGGTGATGAAGACCTTCTTGCCGTTGATCTTCCACCCGCCGTCGACCTTCGTCGCCTTGGTCTTGATCCGCGACGTGTCCACCCCGGCGTCCGGCTCGGTCACCCCGAACGCCATCAGCAACTCCCCCGCCGCCAGCTGCGGCAGGTACTCGCGCTTCATCTCCTCCGAGCCGTACTTGACGATCGGAGCGGGCGGGAACACGTAGAAGTGGATCGCCGAACCACCGGCCATCCCGGCGCCGGACGCGGAGATCTCGCCCATCATCACCGCGGCTTCTTCCAGGCCGAGGCCGATGCCGCCGTACTCCTCCGGGATCATCGCGCCCAGCCAGCCGCCCGCCGCGAACGCCTTCACGAACTCCCACGGGTATTCGTGATTGCGGTCCTTGTCCAGCCAATAGTCGTGGTCGAACTTGCGGGCCAGCTCCCGCGTCGCCTTCCGGACGATCTCGACATTGCTTTCCGGGTCGGTCATTGCGCGTTCTCCTCCGCGAGTACCGGGATGTCTTCCAGCGGCGTGGCCGGGTCCAGCGACGACAGGTCGCCGACCGGCGCCCCGACGAACCGCGCCCGGATGGCGCGCCGCATGATCTTGCCGTTCTTGGTCTTGGGCAGCGTCGGCACGACGTAGACCTCCGGGGCGAACGACTTCCCCGCGTTCTCCAGCGCGACCTCGCGCAGATCTTCGGGTTCCGGACCGGCAGCGCGCAGCACCGCGAACGCCACCGCGCGCTGGCCGCGCAGTTCGTCCGGCGCGCCGATCACAGCGACCTCGGCGATCCGCTTGTCCCGCAGCAGCGCTGCCTCGATCTCCGCGGGTCCGACGCGGCGGCCGGCCAGCTTGAGCGTGTCGTCGGACCGGCCGTGGATCCGCCACTGCCCGCGTTCGTCCACACTGGACAGATCGCCGTGCACCCACACGTCCGGGAACCGGGCCCAATAGGTCTCGAGATAACGCTCGCGGTCGTGCCAGAACGCGTGCGTCATGCCGGGGAAAGTGTTGCGCACGGCCAGTTCGCCGATCGCGCCGGCCACCGGCCGGCCTTCGTCGTCGAGCACCGTCGCGTCCACCCCGGGCAGCGGTCCGGTGAACGCGGCCGCCTCGGCGGGCAGGAACGGGTAGCCGATCAGCAGTCCGCCGCCGACCTCGGTGCCGCCGCTGTAGTTGACGATCGGCACCCGGCGCTTGCCGACCTCGTCGAACAGCCACCACCAGGTCGGCTCGTCCCAGGCTTCGCCGGTGGAGACGAACGAGCGCAGAGTGGACAGCTCGTGCCGGGGCTTCTCGTGCGCGGCACGCAACGCGCGCGCCGCGGTGGGCGCGATGCCCTGCACGGTCACGCCGTTGCGCTCGACCACGTCCCACATCCGGTCCGGCGTGGGATGCGTCGGAAGGCCCTCGATCATCACGATGGTCGCGCCGAGCTGCAGCGGGCCGGTCATCAGCATCGGCCCGACCAGCCAGCCGAGGTCGGTGATCCAGCAGACCACGTCGTCGGCGTGCACGTCGAAGCCGTAGGCGAAATCGACCGCGGTCTTCACCGCGAACCCGCCGTGGGAATGCACGATCCCCTTCGGCCTGCCGGTCGTGCCCGACGTGTAGACGACGGTGAGCGGGTCGTTCGCCTCCGTCTGCGCGGTTTCGACCGGCACGGGCGAAGCGGCCAGCTCATCGAGGTAGGTGTCCCGCCCGGCCGTCATCGGCACGTCGATGCCGAGGTGGCGGACCACCACGACCGTGCGCACCGACGGCGCGTCCGCCAGTGCCGCGTCCGCGGTCGCCTTCAGCGGGACTTCCTTGCCCCGACGGGTCGTCCCGTCCGCGGTGATCAGCGCAACCGCCTCGGAATCCTGCAGCCGGGTGGCGAGCGCGTCCGCCGCGTACCCGCTGAACGTCGGCACCGCGATCGCGCCGAGCATGGCGATCGCCAGGAACGCCACGACCGCCTCGGGCACCACAGGCATGTACAGCACGACGCGATCGCCCCGGGCGACGCCGAGCGCGGCCAGGTTCGCCGCGAACCGGCGGACCTGCTCGTCCAGCTCGCCGAAGGTCAGCGTGCGCCGCTGCCCGGAATCGCCTTCGTAGACCACGGCGGTCTTGCCGGCGAGTTCGCCGCGGGCATGCCGGTGCGCGCACAGTTCGGCGACGTTGACCCGGCCCCCGGCGAACCAGCGAGGGAACGGTTTCCCCTCGGACTCGTCGAGCACCCGCTCGAACGGCTCCGCGAAGGCGACGTCCAGGTCCTCGACGACGGCGCGCCAGAACCACTCCGGGTCGGCGATCGCCCGCCGGTTCGCCTCGGACACGCCATCCGCGTCTCCGGGCAGGCCCCACTTCCGCACCGCGGCGAGGTAGCGGCTGCGGTCCCGCACCTCTTCCGGCGGCACCCAGGCGAAGCCCGTCTCGTCCTCGGCCATGTCCGGTCCCTTCCCGCTCAGCTCTGCGCGGCGGACGCCTCGGCGGCGGACCGCTTCAGCATCAGGCCCGCGCGCAGGGCGTCGCACACGATCTCGTCGCGCTGGTTGATGCCGAGGTGGCGGAACATCACGATGCCGGAATCGCCGCGGCTCTTGGACTCGCGCTTGCTGACGATCTCGGTCCGCACGTGGATCGTGTCCCCGTGGAACACCGGCTTCGGGAAGGTGATCTTCTCGAAGCCCAGGTTGCCCAGAGTCGTCCCCTGGGTCGTCTCCGGCACCGTCACCCCGGACACCAGGCCGAGAATGAACAGGCTGTTCACCAGCCGCTGGCCGTAAATGCTGTCCTTGCTGTACTCCGCGTCCAGATGCAGCGGAGCCAGATTCAGCGTCATGACGCTGAACAGCGTGTTGTCCGCCTCGGTGACAGTGCGGCGGGTCGGGTGGTCGATGACCATCCCCGGTTCGAACTCCTCGAAATACAGGCCTGCCATCCGGTGTCCTCTCCCCGCCGCGCGCGGAGCGCGGCTCCTGGTCGATCCTCTCGTAACAAATATAAAATATACTCTCGACTGGTCACCGTCTAGCCGCGTTGTGCATATCATATATTCTTGACGTCCGTCTGGGACGACCCGAGGAGGCGCCGATGCCTGATCGCCCGCGGCCCGCCGTGCCGCCCGGACCGGTCCGCTTCCGCACCGCCGACCTCGAGACCGCGCGCGAGCAGGTGACGCGCGCCTTCGCGAGCCACGACGTGCGGGTTTCGGACCGCGCGGGCATGCGGTTCCGGCTCGACCTCGCACCGTCGGCGCACCTCACGATCGGCCGGATGGCCTACGGCGCGGAAACCACGATCGTCGGTCCGCCGATGCGGCTGTGCTATCACGTCAACCTGCCCGCCACCGGCACGAGCACGGCGGAGCAGCGCGGCGCGCACCGGACGTTCGCGGCGGGCGAGGCCGGAGTGGCCTTCGTGCCGCAGTCCCCGGTCCTGGTGCGGTGGAGCGCGGATTCGTGGCAGTACCACGTCAAACTGCCGAAAGACCTGCTCGAGGCGCACGCGGCGAAACTGACCGGGCAACCGGTCCGCGAGGAGATCGACTTCGACCTCACGTTCTCCCTGCGGTCCAGCACCGCACAGGCGTTCCTCGCGACAGTGGGCTTCCTCTACGCCGAACTGAGCCGCGACGGCGGGCTCGCCACCGTTCCCGCCGCGTGCCACGAGTTCGAATCGGCGCTGATGACCCAGCTGCTCATGACCGTGCCCAGCAGCCTCAGCGCGAGGCTGCACAGCCGCCCCGCGCACACCCGGGGGTCGCGCATCCGGGAAATCGTCGACTATCTCGACCGAAATCCCGAGAAGCCCCTCACGACCGCGGACCTGGCCGCCATGGCCGCCGTCAGCCCCCGGGCGCTGCAGGCGGGTTTTCAAGAGGCGGTAGGCAAATCCCCGATGGCCTACCTCCGCGCGATCCGGCTCGACCGGGTGCACCGGGAGCTGCTGTCCGGCGCGGCGGACTCGGTCACAGACGTCGCGGCGCGCTGGGGCTTCTACCACCCCGGCCGGTTCGCGCAGCAGTATCGCGAGCGGTTCGGGATGCTGCCGTCGGAAACCGCCCGCCCGCGCTGCTGACGGGCGGTTTCCCGCGGTCAGGCCGACTGCGCCCGGGGTCGCGTCCACGCCGTCAGCAGCCGGTCCAGGTCCAGTACCGCGGCCTCGGGAGCGGACGGCTCGCGCGCCGGAGTCCGGCTGAACCGCGGGGCCGGACGCGGGTGGAGGACGTCGCCGACCCGGTCGAACACTGCCCGTTCGGCGTTGTGCGGATGCTGGGCCGCCTCGTCGAAGGTGAGCACCGGCGTGACGCACGCATCGGTCCCCGCGTAGATGCGAGCCCATTCGTCCCGGTCCTTCGCGGCGAACGCGGACGCGATGAGCGAGCGCAGCCGAGGCCAGGCCGTGCGGTCGTCCTGGTCGGGCCAATCGGTCGTGTCGACGCCGAGGCGGGAGACGAACTCCCGGTAGAAATCGGGCTCCAGCGCGCCGACCGCGACATACCGGCCGTCGGCGCAGCGGTAGGTGTCGTAGAACGGCGCGCCGGAATCGAGGTAGTTCGTACCGGGTTCGTCGGAGTAGCGGCCGGCCGCGCGCAGGCCCTGCAGTTTGGCGGTCAGCAAGGCGACGCCGTCGAGCATCGCCGCGTCGAGCACCTGGCCCCGGCCCGACGACCGCGTTTCGAGCAGTGCGCTCACGATGCCGAAGGCGGCGACGAGCGCCCCGCCCGCGTAGTCGCCGAGCAGGTTGACCGGCGGCCGCGGCGCCTCCCCTTCCCGGGCCATCGCGTGCAGCGCGCCGCTCTGGGCGACGTAATTGATGTCGTGGCCTGCCTGCTGCGCGAGCGGCCCGGACTGGCCATACCCGGTCAGGCGCGCGTACACCAGCGCGGGGTTCCCGGCCAGCAGGACCTCCGGCCCCAGCCCGAGGCGCTCGGCGACGCCGGGGCGGTACCCCTCGATGAACACGTCGGCCGCTTCGGCCAGCCGCCGCACCGCGCGCACGCCGTCGGCCGATTTGAGGTCAGCCTGGACGGTGCCGACGCCCCGGTTGGCGAGATCGTGCTCGGCGGCCATGCCCTCGGTCTGGCCGAGCGCGCGGCCGGACCGGCCGGCCGGACGCGCCACCCGCACGACCTCCGCGCCGAGATCGGCCAGCAGCATGCCCGCGAACGGCGTCGGGCCCATCCCGGCGAGCGCGACGGCTCGCACCCCGGCCAGCGGTCCGGGCGGCGCGGTCTCGGTCTTCATCGGCACTCCTCGGGGATCCACCTCGACATGATTGCATATTATGTATTCTTTGCCGGGCACGGCAAGGGTCGTCGCGCCCGCGGCACGCCAGCTCTCTTCACAACATCACATATAAAATGTTATATTTACCAGGTGACCATGGCCTTCTTCACCGCGGAGCCCGGCCCCGGCGGCGAACTCCTGCACCCGCTGCCCGAAGCACGCGCCAGCTGGGGCGGCGGCAGTCAGCTGCGCGGGATGGCGACCAGCGGGGCACTCGCCCGCGCCGCCGAGAGCGCGGTCGGCCAAGGAGTGTTCCGTCCTGCCCGATGGACGGTCGACCTGTTGCGCCCGGCTGGTTTCGTCCCTTCCGTCGCGCGCGCGGAGATCGTCCGTCGCGGCCGTCGGCTTTGCGTTGTCGAAGCGACGTTGTGGCAGGGAGACATTCTCGTCGGCAAGGCGTCCGGGCTGTTCCTCGCCGCGGGCTCCCCCGCCACCGGCACCGTATGGGCCCAGAGCGAACGCCCGTTGACACCTCTGCCGGACCTGCGTCCCGCGACCGAAGAACCGCGCGTGTTCCACAGCGAAGGCGTCGGCTGGACCGGATCGCCCGAGCCGCACCAGAACTCCGCGCGCAAGACGCTGTGGGTGTTCCCGCAGGAGATCGTGCGCGGCGAACGGCCCACCCCGTTTCAGCACGCGGCGACCGTGGCCGATCTGGTGAACCTCGTGACCAACTGGGGTGACACGGGCTTGGAATTCATCAACGCCGACCTGACGCTCACCCTCGGCCGCGTTCCCGCGGACGACCTGGAGCTGGGCCTCACCGCCGACCACCGCGTCGAGCACGACGGCGTGGCGGTCACGACCGCCGCGGTGTTCGACCGCCGAGGGCCGCTCGGCACGGTCAGCGGGACCGCGCTGCTCGCCGCCGCACCGGTCGATCCCCGGCAGGTCGGTGCGCCCGCGAGCCTGCCCGCCGTGCCATAATCGCCCGCAATCCATATATCATGTTCTTTACTGGACGGTTCTTCTACGGAGGTGGCCCGTGGCCGACGAACTGACCCGGCTGCGCGGCGGCGACCGCCGCCAGCAGCTGCCGGAGGAAGTCGCGACCTACGTCCGGGAACTGATCATGTCCGGGGACGTCAAACCGGGCGAATTCCTCCGCACCGAACCGATCGCCGAGGCGGTCGGGGTGAGCAACACGCCGGTGCGCGAGGGCCTGCTTTCCTTGCGCAGCGAGGGCTTCGTGGAACTCGTGCCGCGCCGCGGGTTCGTCGTCGCGCCAGTGTCGCGCCAGGACGTGCGCGACCTGTTCTGGGCCCAGGCCCAGTTCTCCGCGGAGCTGGCCGCGCGAGCCGCCAAGAAGATCACGCCGGATCAGCTTTCCCGGCTCGAAGCGATCAACGAGGACTTCGCGAAGGCCGCCGACGCCGGCGACCAGGACGCCATCACCCGCCTCGGCCACGAGTTCCACCGCCAGCTCAACCTCGCCGCCGACTCCCACCGGCTGACGCTGCTGCTCAGCTCGGTGGTCAAGCACCTGCCGAACCGCTTCTACGCCTCCATCGAAGGCCACGTCGAGCACACCCTCGCCGATCACGCGGAACTGCTGCAGGCGCTGCGCGGCAGGCACGTCCGCAAGGCGCGCACGATCGCCGAACGGCACATCCTCGACGGCGCGGACAACGTCGTGCGCATGCTCGAAGAACGCGGCCTCTGGGCCGACGACGAAACCGAATAGCCCGCACAAGACGGTGCCGGTTCCCCGCGCGGGAAACCGGCACCGTGCCCGATCAAGCGTTCGCCGCGATCGCCTCCGCCTGCGCGACGATCCCCTCCGCCGTCTTCACGTGCGCGATGTCCACGTGCTGCCCTTCGAAGTCCACCGCCGCGCTGCCCGTCGCCTCGGCCGCGCGGAAGGCGTCGATCAACCGGCGCGAGTGGTCGACCGCCTCGGGCGTCGGCGTGAACACCTCGTTGGCGATCGCCACGTGCGACGGGTGGATGCAGACCATGCCGCGGTAGCCGAGCTGTTTGTTGTCCAGGCAGAACTGGCGGGCGCCGTCGAGATCGCGGATGTCCTGCCATACCCCGGCGACCGGATGGTGCAGCCCGGCCGCGCGGGCGGCGAGCACGATCCGGCTGCGCAGGTAAAGCGTCTCCAGTCCGGCCGGAGTGAACTCGAAGCCCAGTTCACGGCCCACGTCGGCGCTCGGTCCGGTCGCGCCGAGCAGGCTGGACACCCGGGGCGTGGCGGCGGCGATCTCCTCGCAGTGCGCCATCGACGCCGCGGTCTCGTAGCTGACGATCAGCCCGACGCTCCCGGCAGGCAGCCCTTCGCGCGCTTCGAGATGCGTCACGACCGCGTCGATGCGGATCAGTTCCTCGGCGTCGAACACCTTCGGCAGGAACAGCCCGGCCAGTCCGGGCCGGACGACCGCTTCGAGGTCCGCGCCCTGAAGGCCGCTGACCGACGCGTTCGGCCGCACCCAGACGTCCGGGCGGACGCCCTGGGCGTGCAGGCGGTCGATCGTCTCCGCGACGACCGGGCGCGCGTCGTCCTTGCTCGCGACGGGCACGGAGTCCTCGAGGTCGAGGATCAGCGCGTCGGCGCCGGACGCGAGACCCTTGTCGGCCCACGAAGCCTTGTGGCCGGGCACGAAAAGCATGGAACGATACGGCTTCATCAGTGTTCTCCAGTTGTCGGTCAGGATTCGTACAGGACGCCGGCCGCGAACAGCTTTTCGACGTCCTCGGCCGCCAGCACCTCGCTGGCGACCGCACGGGAATCGGCGCCCACCTTCGGCGCGACGGAAGAGCGGTCCGGACGCGCGCCGTCGAACGTCCACGGCGGGCGGAGCAGCGCGAGGCCGTCCGGCCGGCGGTCGGCGATGTCCAAGTGCCGCACCTGCGGGTGGTCGAGGTAGCCGGTCATGGACAGCACCGGCGCGAACGGCACGTCGTGCTCGGTCAGCACGCGCTCCCAGTGCTCCTTGGGCTTGCGCGCGAACTCCGCCTCGACGATCGGGACCAGCTCGAAGTAGTTCGCCTCGCGCGGCCGGTATTCGGCGAACCGCGGGTCCTCCAGCAGGTCGGTGCGCTCCAGCGCGCGGCACAGCGACTGCCAGAACTTCTGCGACGACGACAGGTGCACCGCGAGGTACTCCCCCGTCGACGTGGGCACGCAGAAGTTCTGCGCCTGCGGATGCCTGCTCGTGCGGCTGGGGTCGCGGCCGAGTTCGAAGGCCTGGGTGATGCCGTCGGCGGTCAGGGTGCTGACCGCTTCCATGATCGAGGTTTCCATCCGCTGCGGCTGTCCGGTCTTCAGCCGTCCTACGAGCGCGGCGAGCACGCCGGCCGCCGTGGTCAGCCCGGTGACCAGGTCCGCGCTCAGCCCGCCCGCCAGCTGCGGCTGCCCGTCGTCGCTGAACAGCGAGTAGAGGCCGCCGAACGCGTGCCCGATCGTGTCGTAGGCGGGCCGGTCGGCCAGCGGCCCGGTGGCGCCGAACCCGGTCACCGAGCCGTAGACGAGGTCCGGGCGCAGCGCCCGGCAGTCCTCCGGGCCCAGGCCCATCGCGGCCAGTTTGCCGGGGCGGAGATTCTCCAGGACGACGTCGAAACGCGGCACCAGCGCCTTGACCAGCTCGACCCCTTCGGCGGTCTTGAGGTCGACCGACAGGCTGCGCTTGCCGGCGTTGTACTGCCGGAAGTAAGGGCTGCCGTCGTTCATCCGCCGCCGGAAGTCCTCGCCGTGGACCGGCTTCTCCACCTTGACGACCTCCGCGCCGAGGCCGCACAGCATCGAGGTGCCGAACGGGAGCGAGATGTAGCCCCCGATCTCCAGGATCCGGATGCCGTCGAGTGGCTTGTGCTGCATGTCGCCCGCCTTCGCTCAGGGGTGGGTCTAGATAATATTTTATATTATCTAGCGGTACGCGCGTCAACCCGCCGGACCGGTCGCCCGAAAACCTGGTCTAGATATTTTATATTACGTATGCTTCCGGAAGACTTCCCCGGAACGGCAAGGAGCGTGCCCTGATGCCCGCGCAACCCCCGCTGTGGCAAGGCCACTACGACAAGCTCTTCCTCGACGGCAAATGGGCGGCACCCGCGTCCGGCCAGGTTTTCGACGTGGTCTCCCCCTCGACCGAGGAGGTTCTCGCCCAGGTCGTCGAGGGCACCGAAGCGGACATCGACACCGCCGTCTCCGCCGCGCGGCAGGCGTTCGACCACGGCCCGTGGCCGCGGATGGCGCTCGACGAACGCATCGCCGTGCTGCGCAAGCTCAGCGCCGCGCTCGCCGAGCACGAAACCGACATCGCGCATCTGGTCAGCGCCGAGATGGGCTGCCCGATCTCGCTGTCGACGAAGATGCAGGCGATCGGCCCGCGGCTTCTCCTCGACGCGTTCCTCGATCTCGCGCCGGACTACCCGTGGCAGGACACCCGCCGCTCGGCGACCGGGCACGCGCTCGTCACGCGGGAGCCGGTCGGCGTGGTCGCCGCGATCGTGCCGTGGAACGCGCCGCTGCTGATCACGATGATCAAGCTGGCCCCCGCGCTGCTGGCCGGGTGCACCGTGGTGCTCAAACCGTCCCCGGAGACGCCGCTGGACGCCTACCTTCTCGGCCACCTGCTGGAACGGATCGGACTGCCCGACGGGGCGGTCAACATCGTTCCGGCGGGGCGGGAGGTCAGCGAATACCTGGTCCGGCACCGCGGCGTGGACAAGGTGTCGTTCACCGGTTCCACCGCGGCCGGACGCCGGATCGGCGCGCTGTGCGGGCAGGACCTGCGCCGGTGCACGCTCGAACTCGGCGGGAAGTCCGCGGCGGTGCTGCTCGGCGACGCCGACCTCGACGCCGCGATCGCCGCGGTCCGCGCCGTGTCGCTGCGCAACACCGGCCAGGTCTGCAGCAACAAGACCCGCATCGTCGTCGCCCGCTCGCGCCGGGACGAACTCCACGACCGGCTGGTGGACCTCGTCGCGTCGATGCCGGTCGGCGACCCGTTCGACCCGGCGACCGAGATCGGCCCGCTCGCCAGCGCGGCCCAGCGCACGCGCGTCGAGGGCTATCTGGCCGACGGCAAGGCGTCCGGCGCGTCGCTGCTGACCGGCGGCGGACGGCCGGAAGGGCTCGAGCGCGGCTGGTACGTCTCCCCCGCGGTCTTCGCCGACGTCGACCCGGACGCGAAGATCGCCCAGGAGGAGATCTTCGGCCCCGTCCTCACCGTCCACACCTTCGACACCGAGGACGAAGCGGTCGCCATCGCCAACAACTCCGACTACGGACTCAACGGGTCGGTGTTCTCCGCCGATCCGGAGCACGCGCTGGCCGTCGCCCGGCGGATCCGCACCGGCACCGTCGAGGTCAACGGCAACCCGGTCGGCTTCACCGCGCCGATCGGCGGGTTCAAAAACAGCGGCATCGGCCGCGAGGCGGGTCCGGAGGGCTTCGACGCCTACGTCGAACTCAAGTCCTACGGCCTGCCCCTCTCCTGAAAGGCACCCACAGTGAGCACCTTCTCGCCGGTCGAAGAAGCCGCCGCCCGGCTCGTGACCGACCTGACCTTCGAGGCGATCCCGGCCGAAGCACTCGCCGGGGCCCGCAGGCTGCTGCAGGACCAGCTCGCCCTGCAGGTCGGCAGCGCGGCCCTGCCGTGGAGCCAGGCCGTGCTCGACGTGACCCGGGCGTCCCACGCGCCGGGGACCGCGCACGTCGTCGCGAGCGGCGACGCGATGAGCGCGGCCGACGCGGCGTTCGTCAACGCGACGTTCGGACACGGCTTCGAGTACGACGACGCGCATCGCGCCAGCTCCGCGCATCCGGGCAGCTGCGTGGTCTCGGCGGCGCTGGCCGTCGGCGAAGAGCTCGGCGCGGACCTGCGCGACGTGCTCACCGCCGTCGTCGCGGGCTACGAGGTCTACACGCGGATCGGCACGCTCGCCAACCCGGACCTCCTGATCCGCGGGTTCCACCCGCACGGGCTCTTGTCCGCCTTCGGGGCCGCCGCGGTGGTCGCCAAGCTGCGCGGCTTCGACGTGGAGACCGCCGGGCACGCGCTGTCGATCGCGCTCAGCCACTCATCCGGCACCACCGAGTACACCTCCGGCGGCGGCTCCATCAAGCGCGTGCACTCCGGCATCGGCACCCGGAACGGCGTCCGCGCGGCAGAACTGGCGGCTGCCGGGATCACCGGTCCGACGACCTTCCTCACCGGAGGCAAAGGATTCTTCCGTGCTTTCGCTGGGCTGGACGTCGGCGACGAGGCGGCTGTCCACTTCGGACTCGACCGGACCTTCGAGGTGTCCCGGATCTGGCTCAAGCCCTACTGCTGCTGCGGCATCAACCACGCGTACGTCGATGGCGCGCGGCAGCTGACCGGGAATCCGGACCAGGTCGAGCATGTGCTGCTGGGCATCCAGACCGGAGGCGACGTCATCATCGGCAACCAGAACCGGCACGCCTACGCCCCGACGATCATCGAGCACCTGCAGTACAGCCTGCCGTTCCAGTTCGCGCTCTCGATGCTCGGCCGCGGCAACGGCTTCTCCACGCATCAGGCCTACCTGGCCGGTCAGCTGGACCTCGGCGAGCAAAGCGACGTCGCCGCATTGGCCCGCAAGGTGAAGATCGAGGTGCGACCGGACCTGGACGAGCAGTACGCCGGACGCTGGGTCGCGGACCTGACCGTGTCCTATCGGGACGGCACGACCGAGCACGTGTTCGTGGACAATCCCGTCGGCACCGCGGAAAACCCGATGTCCCAGGAAGACCTGGACGCGAAGTTCCACGACGTGCTCTCCTCGGCGCTGCCCGCGGACCGGCGAGCCGAACTGCTGCACGCGATCAAGGACGGCGACCTCGACCAGCCGGTCGCCGAATTCGCCAAGCTGCTGCGGGTCTGAAGCGACACGAAAGCGCCGACGGGTCTTCAAGAACCCGTCGGCGCTTTCGTGGTTTCAGAACTCGATGACCGCCTTGCCGCCGGTCTGCTTGTCGAACGCGGTGTAAGCCTCGACCACGTCGTCGAGCCGCCAGCGATCGGTGAAGACCCGGTCCGCCTCGACGCCGTGCCGGGCGATGAACCGCGCGCAGTCCGCCTGGCCCACCGGCGAGAACGTGTACGAGCCCATGACCGTGAGCTGCTTGCGGATCAGGTCCGGGCTGACGTCGAGCGTCACCGTCGAGCCTTCGCCGACAAACGCCACCGCGCCCCACTTCGCCGCCGACTTCACCGCCGCGGCCCGTGCGGGCGGCGCGCCGGAGCAGTCGAGCGCCTTGGTCACGCCCTTGCCGCCGGTCAGCTCCCGGATCGCCTCGACCGGATCGGCGGCGGTGGAGTCGATCGCGTGCGCCGCACCGAACTCCTTCGCCCGCGCCACCCGTTCCGCGGCGATGTCGACGGCGACGACCTCCGCGCCCATCGCGGCGGCGAGCTGCACGGCGGCCTGACCGACCGGGCCTTGGCCGAACACCGCCAGCGTGTCGCGCGCGTTCACTTCGAGCCGGGTCAGTGCGCCGTACGCGGTGCCGGTGCCGCACGAGATCGCGGCCCCGGCGGCGAAACTGAGCTCGTCGGGCAGCGGCACGAGCGTTCGCGCGGGAACCTTCAGGTAGTCCGCGTGCCCGCCGTGTGCGGTGGCGCCGTAGATGACGTTGCCGCGTTCGCACATCTGCGGCCAGCCGGTGCGGCACAGGTCGCAGAACCCGCAGCCGTCGTAGTGGTGGACCATCATCCGGTCCCCCACCCGCACCGCGCGCGGATCGACCGCCGAGCCGATCGCCGCGACGACGCCGCAGGGCTCGTGTCCGCCGATGAACCCGGCGCCGTCGCCGGCCATGCCGAACGCGGCCAGCGCCTGTCCGGCGGGAGCCCGGTAGAAGTGCAGGTCGCTGCCACACATGCCGGACGCCTTCATCTCCAGCACCACGTCGTCCGGGCCGGGTTCGGG
The DNA here is from genome assembly GCF_004522315.1 of Amycolatopsis sp. CFH S0740. Taxonomy (NCBI): domain Bacteria; kingdom Bacillati; phylum Actinomycetota; class Actinomycetes; order Pseudonocardiales; family Pseudonocardiaceae; genus Amycolatopsis; species Amycolatopsis sp. CFH S0740. The sequence goes on from NZ_SDLS01000007.1 coordinate 263,523, forward strand.
ATCGGCGAACTCCTGGATCTCGACGACCCGGTCGCCTTGGAAAATTGCTCCGCGCATGAGAATTCCGTTCTTGTCAATGCACCGCGGCGAACATGAGGCTTTCCTCGTCGGCTTCCTCCGGGGAGAACTCCGCGGCGATGCTGCCCGCTCGCGCCACGAGCACGCGGTCGGACAGCGCCTGGATTTCCGGCAGGTACGAGGAGATGACCACGACCGCGACCCCGTCGTCGGCCAGCGCCCGGATCATCGCGTGGATCTCGGGGATCGTGCCCAGGTCCACGCCGCGGGTCGGCTCGTCGATGATCGCGACCAGCGGCTTGCGGGTCAGTCCCTTGGCCAGCACGATCTTCTGCTGGTTCCCGCCGCTCAGCTCCTCGACGGTCGCCTTCGTCGGCTGCAGCGTGCGGACCTGGAACTGTTCGACAAACCGCTTCGCGACCGATTTGCGCGAGCCGGGCCGGAAGAAGAACGGCAGGCGCCGCGCACCACAGAGGTGCCCGAGGTAGATGTTGTCGGCGATGGTGAGATGGCTGAAGAAACCGGACGCTTTCCGGTCCTCGGTGATGTAGACGATCCCGGCTTTGCGTGCCTGCCGCGGCGTGCGGAACCGCACCGGCTCGCCGTTCAGCCGCACCCGGCCGCCGCGCAGCCGCCGTCGTTTCAGGATCCCGCTGACGATCATCGCGGTCTCGCTGCGTCCCGCGCCGACGAGACCGTAGATCCCGACGATTTCCCCGGCATAGGCGGAAAACGCCATGTTGCGCACGACCGGCAGCAGCGTCACGTCCTCGACCTGCAACGTCGGTGCCGGCTCGGGCGCGCGGTTCGGCTCCACCCGCCCCATCTCGACGGTGCGGCCGACCATCATCTTCACCACGCGGTCCCGGCTGAACTCCGGCCTCTCCAGGGTTCCCTGGACCACGCCGTCGCGCAGGACGGTGATCCGGTCGGCCTGTTCGAAGGCCTCGTCCAGCATGTGCGTGATGAAGATGACGCCGATCCCGCGCTTGCGCAGCTGCTGCATGGACAGGAACAGCTGAAGCCGTTCCTCCGGCGTCACCGAGGACGTCGGCTCGTCCAGGATCACCAGCTTCGCGTTGCGGTGCACCGCGCGGGCGATCTCCACCATCTGCTTCTGGCCGACGCCGAGCGCGCCGGCCGGAACGTCCGGGCGGATGTGGAAGTTGTGCGATTCCAGCAGCTCCCGCGCGACCACGTTCAGGTGCCCGAGGTTGTTGAACACCTTCTCGTCGCCCATGAACAGGTTCTGCGCGACGGTCATCGACTCGACCAGCGAGCCTTCCTGGTAGACCATCGCCACGCCGGCCTCGACCGATTCGCGCGGGGTGGTGAACGCCCGCGGCACGCCGTCGACCTCCAGCGTGCCCGAGTCGTGCGCGACGGCCCCGGAGACGATCTTGACCATCGTGGACTTCCCCGCGCCGTTCTCGCCGAGCAGCGCGTGGATTTCGCCCGGCCGCACGTCGAAGTCGACGCCGTCGAGCGCGTACGTTCCGCTGTAGCGCTTGCTGACGTTCGTCAGCCGCAACACCGTGCTCATGCGTCCTCCAGCCGCAGCAGGTTCCGGCCGCCGCGGGCGGCGGCGATCACGTGTCCGTTGTGGACGGTCAAGCCGGTGACGCCGTGCCGCGGGCTGTCGACCCGCGCGTGCGCGCTCTCGGCGACGCGGCCGGTGGAGTCCGTCCGGAACACCAGACCGCACGAGCGCGCCGGTGCCCAGCTTTTGACCACGCCGAGCACGCGCAGCTGCCCCATTTGCATCGTGTCGGTGAACGGGTCGCCCGCGCGCAGCCTCGGCACGAACCACTCCTCCGGGCTGATCTTCTCCGTCATCTCCGCCAGCAGCCCGGGTTCGTCCAGGAGCAGTTCGGTGACCCGGTTGCGGATGTAGGGCGCGGCGAACCACCAGTCGTCCCCGGCGACGTGCACCCGTCCCGGGTAGACCGGCAGATTCGCGCTCAGCACCCGGCCTCGTCCGCCCGGCGCGGAGCGCGCTTCGATGCGGTGGTCCAGGCTCAGCGACAGCAGCACTTCACCCGCCGCCACGCCGACGCCCGACGGCCAGGCGAGACGCTCCGCGACCACCTCCGCCCGCGCACCGTCGACCCGCACCAGCAACCCGGACCGGTCTCCGGAGACCAGCGCCCGGGACCATTCCGAAACCTTCGTCGAGCCGACAGTCGCCAGCAGCGCGGCCCCGTCGGTCGCGAGCGCGGTAACGCCGCCGGCGACCGGCGCGTCCGTGCAGAGATCCTCGGTTTCGCCGGACTGCGCCACCGAAACCAGGCCGCGCCCTTCGACCGCAGCGACGATCTGATCGTCTCGCACGGTCAGCGCCGTCACCGTGCCGCCGAACGAGACCAGCCGCGTCACTTCGTCCGCGCGCACGGCGAAGACGTCGTTGCCGCTGCTGAAAGCCAGCCCGGCGGCTGTCACGACGACGTCGTCCGGCTCGTACTCGCCCGCGGGCAACAGCTCGGCCGCACTGTCGAGGCGGAGGTTCGGCCGCAGCCCGGTGTCCATCGGGGGCACCGTGCGGGCGCGTCCCCAGTTCGGGTTGAGCCATTCCTTCACGGTGTCCAGTACCGGGCTCATCGCACTGCCTCCGCCGCCGCGCGCACGGCTGTCCCGGGGACCGCGGCGGGATCGATGTCGCCGATCTCGCTCGGGTCCAGCTCGAGCCGGCCGATCCGGTTGTTGCTGACGCCGCACAGGTACAGGTGGCCGTCGCGTTCCTTGACCGCGGTCACCATCGGGTAGTTCTCCATCGTCTCGTCCCACAGCACGGCGAGGATCTCGCCGCGGTCGCTGAACTTGACCGCGCAGGAGGTGTTGAGCTGCGGCACCACCCAGTTGTCGACCGCCGCCTCGCGGGTCATCCGCCGCCGCACCGCCGGATAGCGGCCCAGCAGGTCGGACATCTGCGTGCGCATGGCGCACAACGGCATCCAGTAATTGCCGTCGGAGGACCGGTTGATGTTGTCCGGGTAGCCGGGCAGGTTCTCCAGCACCGGTTCCAGCTGTCCCTTCTTGGGCCCGGCGATCCAGAGCCGGTCGACGCGGCACAGCCCGGTGCTGGCGATCAGGATCGATTCGCCGTCGTGGGCGGTGCAGATGCCGTTGGGGAACACGTAGTTGGACACCACGACCTCGGTTTTGCCGTCCGGCGTCACCCGGATCACCCGGCCGTTCGGCCGGAATTCCACCAGTTCCAGCAGGAAGTCGGCGGTGTTCGTGCGGGTGGAGAAGTCCGAGGCGTAGATCGAACCGTCCGGCGCGATGTCGAGGTCGTCGATCGCCCGCAGCCCCGAATCGTCGATCAGCGACAGCGGGCTGCGCTTGACCTTGTTCGCCACCAGCTCGGGCTCGCCGTCGGCGCCGATGCGGTAGATGCCCATGCCGCCGACCGCGACGACCAGCCGCCCTTCGGCGTCCCACGCGTGTCCGCACGGGAAGCCGCCGGTGCGCGAGAAGATCTCGCCTTCGGTGTCCTCCAGGCCGCGGAACCGCCACACCCAGCCGCGCTGGTCGCCGCAGTAGACGTTGCCCTCGGCGTCCACCGCACAGTCCTCCGCGCCGCGGATCTTGCCGAGCCCGACCGGTGGCGCGTCGGTCAGTCTGCGGTTGAGCGACCAGACCGTGCCCGGTTTCGTGACGTCGACCAGCGGACCGAGCCGCAGCCGTGCCGGGTCGATCTTCAGCTTCTCCACCGCGCGCTGCCGGTACTTGCCCCATTTGAGGTCCAGGACGGTGAACACGAGCAGCACCGCCGCGAGGATGACGGTGTAGTACGAGCCCTGCGCGCCGTCCGAGACAGTCGCCTGCTCGATGATCGTCACCACCGCGACGCCGACAGCCGCGCGGAGCACCGAACCGCGTCCGCCCTTGATGCTGACGCCGCCGAGCACCACCGCGGTCAGCGCGATGATCTCCCAGCTGTTGCCGACGTTCGGGTCGGTCCGGGCCAGCCGCGCCGACGTGAGGATCGCGGCCGTCCCGGCGAGCGCGCCGGACAGCACGTAGGTCCAGAACGTCACGGCGGTGACCGGGATCCCGTTGCGCCGCGCGGACCGGCGGTCCGAGCCGGTCGCGGTGACCCACCAGCCCCAGCGCGACCGCGTCAGCGCCAGGTGGACCACGATCAGCACCACCGCGAAGAGGAACCACGCGGTCGGGACGCCCAGCACCCGGCCCTCGCTGAGGAAGTCCCACACGAGCGACGGTTTCGTGACGCCGATCTGCGTGCTGTTCGCGTTCTGCAGCACCGAGGCCGCGCCGCCGAAGGCGATCAGCGTGACCAGGGTGGTGATGAACGGGCGCATCCGCAGGATCGCGATGAGGAACCCGTTCACCGCCCCGAGCACGGCACCCGCGACGATCGCCGCGGGCACGACCAGGGCGGTCGGCCACAGCCACACCCGGTCCGCGACCATCGCGCCCAGCCCGCAGAACCCGACCACCGAGCCGACCGAGAGGTCGATGCCGCCGCCGACCAGCACCACGGTCAGGCCGATCGCGAGCAGCCCGTACTCGGACACCTCGTCCAGCACGAGCGGCGCGTTGGCCGCCCCGACATTGGTCGTGGCGAGCACGTAAAAACACAGCGCGAGAGCCAGCACCAGCGGCACCGCGCCTTCCATCCACCGCTTCTCGAACAGCTCCGAGACGGTGCGGTAGCGGGCGATTCTTTCCGTCGGCCGGCCGCCGGTCATGCCGAAGGCGTCCAGCCCGCGCCGGAACGGAGACGTAGTCATCGGTCCCCGCTCACTTGCTCTGGTAGCACGCGATGGTGGTCTGGTCGATGTTCGCCTTGTCGACCACCGTGCTCGACACGTACCCGACCGGATGCGCGCTGCCCGGCTTCGCCCCGTTGGTGAGCAGGTTCTGCACCGCGACCGCACCGGCCGCGCCGATGCCCTGGACGTCGTAGGCGGCCGAAGCGGTCACCAGGCCTTGCTTGAGCGCGTTGCACCAGTCCGCGTCCGCGTCGAGCGTGTAGACGCCGACCGCGCCTGGTGCCACCTGGCCCCGGCCTTCCGCCGCCTTCACCGTCTGCCCGACGGTGATCGAGTTCAGGTCGAACGTCACCAGGAAACCGCACAGTTTCCCTTGGTGCTGCTGCAGAACCGATTCGGCCGCGGCCTGCGCCTGTGCGTTCTGGAACTGCGAGTGCGCGGTGAGCACCTGGTAGCCCTGCGCCTGGGCGACGTCCTTGATGCCCTGGCCCCAAAGGATCGACGCCGGGTCGTTGCCCGGGCCGTCGATCACCGACAGCGTCTTGGGCGCGTGCCGGGCGTCGCAATCGGAGATCGCGCGCTTGGCGATCGACTGCGCCGCGCCGTAGACGTCGACGCCGACGAACGAGTCGCCGAGCCGGGTGGAGGGCATGTTGAGCACCACGGTGTAGATGCCCGCCTTCTGCGCCCGGTCGATCGCGTTGTCGAGCAGGCCGAGATCCTGGTTCTGCAGCACGAGCACGTCGGCGGCCTTGCGCGCGATGAGGTCGTTGATCGTGCTGATCATCCGGTCGCTGCTGAAGTTCGAGTCGTAGACCTTGAACTCGGCCCCGAGGTTGTCGAACGTGCGCTGCATGGTGGTGCCCCAGTTCTCGGTGAGCTTGTAGCCCTTGTAGAGAATCGGGACGAAGGCGATCCGCTTGCCCTTCAGCGCGTCGTGCGATTTCTGCCGCATCGGCATCAGCTGTTCGTTCGCGCCGAACACCGCGTTCGTCGCGGCGGCCGCCGAATCCGACGACCCGCCGCCGACCGAACAGGCGGACAGGCCCGCCGCGCCCAGCGCCGCCGACGCGGCGAGCACGAGCAGCTTCCTGGTGATCTTCATGTGCTTCTACTTCCGTTCCCCGGCGGCATTGCCGGTCACAGTTCCCCGGATTTCTCGGTTTCCTCGTTGCGCGGACGCAGCCACGCGTCGAACGCGATCGCGGCCGCCAGCACCGCGCCGCGGATCAGGTCCTGCACGGCCGTGCTCAGCCCGTGCAGCACCAGCAGGTTGTTGAGCACGCCCACGAACAGCGCCCCGGCGAGGACGCCCAGGATCGTGCCGCGCCCGCCGGACAGCGAGACTCCGCCGATCACCACCACCGTCAGCGCGGTGAAGAGGATCGGGTCGAAGGACGTCACGGTCGTCTGCACGCTGCCCTGGATCGACACCGTCACGAACCCGGCCAGCGCGGCGAGCAGCGCGGACAGCACGTAGGTGAGGATCTGCAGCGGCCGCACCGGCGCGCCGGTCGACCGGGCGGTCTCGAAGTTGTCGCCCATCGCGCGGATCAGCCGCCCGGGCGAGGTGAAGGCGACGAACAGCCAGGCGAGCAGGAACGCACCCGCCGCGATCAGCACCGGGCGCGGCACGCCGAGCACGGATCCGCCGCTGAGCTGCGCCAGGAACGACCCGGCCGGCACGCCGTAGACGTTCTGGGTGAGGAACAGGATGTCGATCCCGCCGATCGCCAGCATCCCGGTCGCGAGCGTCACGAAGAGCGCGGGCACCTCGAACACGGCGACGAGCACGCCGTTGACGAGCCCGATCGCCAGCGCGAGTGCGGTCATCAGCGCGATCGCCTGCCATTCCGGCATGCCCTCGCTGACGAACGCGAGCGTCGCCTGCGCACAGCCGAGCCCGATCCCGGCCACCGAAAGGTCCAGCCCCTTGCCGAGGATGACGATCGCCTCGCCGATCGCGAGGATGCCGAACGCGGCGGACAGGTTGAGGATGCTGCCGAAATTGCCTGCGGTGAGGAAATTCGTCGTCGTGGCTCCCGCGGCGAGCGCGAGCAGCACGGTGATGACGAGTACCAGATAGGTCTGGTCGAAGCCGCCGAGGCGTGCCCGCAGGGACACGCGTGGCTTCGTTGCCACTGATGCGGTAGTCATGGGATTCCCGGTTCGATGGGTGGACAGCGCGGCCAGTGTGTCCGCGGTCACCGGGCCGCCGCATCTGCCGCCGGTCGTATTCCGCTACCCCGTACGGCCGATCGCCCGGCTGGCCCGCTCGAAGGCTCCGATATATAATATCCGCACTTTCGGCAAGGGAGCTGCCCATGAACGCGACCGGCTTTCCGCGGCTCGACAGCGTCCGTCTCGACGCCGGACTCGCCGAGGAGGTGCGCGCACTGGGCCGGGACGCGGGCGCCGCGCTCGACCGAATGCTGCCGGTCGGCCGCTGCGCGGAGGTGCTGCCCGCCAAACGACTGCTCGGCCAGGTGTGGGACGCGACGATGGCCGAACTCGGCTCGGCTCCCGCCCCCGAGCGGCTGCCCGGGCTGACCGCGCTGCTGGCCCGGGTCCGGGACCTGGAGTCCCGGGTGGACGATGCCCGCGTCGCCGACGGGGTCGCGACGATGCGCCGGGTCCGCCGCGCCCTGACCCGCCTGCACGCCTGCCCGACCGCCGACGAAGTGCTCTCGCGCGCCGCCGAGGAAGCTTGCACGATCGGGTTCGACCGGGTTCTCGTGTCCACAGTGGACGACGCGACCTGGATGCTGCGGCGCATGGTGATCGAGCAGGACCCCCGGCTGGCGGCGGAAATGCTCGCCGCCGGCCGCGAGGCCCCGCCGCGGCTCGACGGCTCGCTGGTCGAATCCGACGTCGTGCACCAGGCCCGCGCCGGCCTCGTCTACGACGTGCAGGAGAACCCGCGCGTGAACCGGCAGCTGGTGTCGATGTCCGGCTGCACCTCGTATGCCATCGCGCCGCTGCAGGCGTACGGGAAAGTCGTCGGACTGCTGCACGCGGACAGCTACTACTCGCCCCGCCGCGAGGTCGATGCCACTGACCGCGCCGTGTTGAACCTCTACGCGGAAGGCGTGAGCGAGACGCTGGCCCGGGTGTCCGTCCTCGAAGGACTGGCGTCACTGCAGCAAGGAATGTCGCGACTGGCCGCCGACGTGCGGATCGGCCCCCCACCGCCCGGCCCGGCGCCGCACCCGCTCCTGTCGGCACGGGAGGCGGAAGTGATCGACCTGATGGCCCGCGGCGACGCGAACCGGGCGATCGCGCGGAAGCTCTCGATCTCGGAGGGGACCGTGAAGACGCACATCACGCACATCCTGCGCAAGCTCGACGCGGCGAACCGCGCGGAGGCGGTGGCGTACTGGCTGCGGAACTGCTGAGAATATATTTTATCCTTACCGGATGAGCCCCGACGAAGCCCTCGAAGACCTGCTCGCCGCCCGGTGGAGCTGTCGCGCCTACCAGGACCGGCAGGTGCCGAAACCAGTCGTCGAGCGGCTGCTGACGCTCGCGCAGCGGACGGCGTCGTGGTGCAACACCCAGCCCTGGCAGGTGATCGTGACCAGCGGCGCGGCGACCGGACGATTCCGCGAGGCGATGACCGGCTGGGCGCGCGACCATCCGGCGGAGTTCGATTTCGCACCGCCCGCCGAATACCGCGGCGTGTACCGCGACCGCCGCCGGGCGAGCGGCTGGCAGCTGTACGAGGCCGTCGGCATCGAACGCGGAGACCGGGAAGCGTCCGCGCGGCAAGCGTTCGAGAACTTCCGTTTCTTCGGCGCCCCGCACGTCGCGATCGTGACCACGGACGCCGTGCACGATGTCTACGGCGCGGTCGACAGCGGGCTGTACGTCGGGACTTTCCTGTTGGCGGCGCAAAGCCTGGGACTGGGCGCGATCCCGCAAGCCGCCCTCGCCGGGCACGCTGCGCTGATCCGGAAGCACTTCGCGATCCCGGAAGACCGGAAGATCCTGCTCGGCATCTCGTTCGGCTACGCGGACGAGGACCATCCGACGAACAGCTACCGCACCCCGCGGGCCGCCCTGGATCAAGTCGTGACCTGGGCCGACGAATAACCGCGGCTCAGGCGCGAGCGCACTCGGCTGGCTGCGGTACTTCTCCGTGTACGCGGCGTCGACGGCGGCGTTCGTGTCGGCGTCTGCCGCGGGGCCCAGCGACGCCGGTCACGCCTCGTCGAAGACCAAAGTGGACGAATCAACCGCAGCGCCGCCGCCGTCCGCGACCAGGACGTGGCCGGTGACCATCGACGCGTCTCCCGAGGCGAGGAACGCGCACACCGACGCGATCTCCTCCGGTTCGGCGGCCCGGCGCAGCGGCACGTGCTTCGTGGTCAGCGCGTACGCCTCGTCGAGCGTGATGCCCTCGCGCTTCGCCAGGTAGGCCATCGCGCCCTCCCCCAGCGGAGTGCGGATCCAGCCAGGGCAGACCGCGTTCACCCGGACGCCCTTCGGGCCGTAGTCCCGCGCGAGCCAGCGGGTGATGCCGATGATCGCCGCCTTCGCCGCCGTGTAGCCGACGGTCCCGGGTGGGCCGGCGATCAGCCCGGCCGTCGAGGCGAACAGCACCAGTGAGCCCTGCTTCCTCACCAGATGCGGCAGCACCTCCCCGGCCAGGTAGTACGAGCCGTGCAGGTTCACGTCCAGCGCCCGCTGGTAGGCCTCCGCGTGTTCGGGCCGCGCGGTGCCCGACACCGCCGCGCCCTGAGCCGCGATCACCGTGTCGAGCCCGCCCAGCCGGGCCGCGGCCTGCTCGACCACCTCGCGGATCGCCGCGCGATCGGTGCCGTCGGCGGGCAACGCGACCGCGCCGAGTTCGTCCGCCAGCTCGTCGAGCCGTGCGGCGTTCAGGTCGGTGAGCGCGACCTTCGCGCCGTCCTCGACCAGCCGTCGCGCGGTGGCCGAGCCGACCCCGCCCGCCGCGCCGGTCACCAGAGCCAGTTCGGGCTTGCGCCGCCGGACCGCGTAGTTCATCGGGTGCCTGCCTCTCCCGGCCGCGTTCCCGCGATCGTGCCGGAATCCGTCGAAGTAGCCAGCTTTTCGTACTTTTCGCGCAACCTGAACTTGAGAACCTTCCCGGACGCGTTCCGCGGCAGCTCCGGCAGCGCGACGAAATACCGGGGCACCTTGTAGGCCGCCAGCTGCTCGCGGCAATACGCGCGCAGCTCCGCTTCGTCCAGCGCTCGGCCCTCCGCGAGGACCAGGACCGCGCACCCGGCTTCGAGGTACTTCGGGTCCGGCACCGCGACGACGGCCGCGTCGAGCACCGCCGGATGCCGCGTGAGGACTCGCTCGATCTCGGCCGGGTACACGTTCTCCCCGCCGCTGCGGATCATGTCCTTCGCCCGGCCCGCGAGGACGAGGAAGCCGTCCGCGTCGACGTAGCCCAGATCGCCGGTGCGGCACCAGCCGTCCGCGAAGGCGTCGCGATTCGCTTCCGGGCGCCGCCAGTACCCCGCGCACACCGCGGGACCGCGGACGAGGATCTCGCCGACCTCGCCGCGCGCGGCCGGTTCGAGCCCGTCGCCCGCGACCCGCACCTCGGTCAGCGGCAGCGGACGGCCGACGCTTTTCGGCCGCGCGTCGAAATCCTCGTCGTCCAGCGTCGTCGCGATCGCGCCGCCCTCGGTCAAGCCGTAGACCTGGGTGAGCCGGACCCACGGCAGCTTCGCGCGCACCTGCTCGACGACCCACGGCATCATCGTGTCGCCGCCGATGACGAAATGCGTCACCGACCTCGGCAGCCGGTCTTCGATCCCGTCCACGCGCAGCAGGTCGTGCAGCATGAACGAGAACAGCAGGCAGTCGGTCACCTGCTCGGCTTCGAGCACTTCCAGCAGCCGGTCGACCGTGAAGTCGCCCGAGCGAAGGCACACGACGGTGCCGTGCACCAGGAACGACGGCGCGCTCATCGCCTCGAACGCGCCCGCGTGATAGAGCGGGCCCGGCACGAGCGCGACGGTCTCCGGCGAGAATCCCCAGCGCAGGGCCTGGGCGGTCGCTGCCGCCACCGTGTTGCCGTGGGTCCACACCGCGCCCTTGGGCAGTCCGGTCGTGCCCGAGGTGTAGAGCAGCGACATCGGGTCCGCGTCGGTCACCTCCGGCGCGTCGGCCAGCGGTTCGCGGCCGAGCAGCACGTCGAACGGAAGCGCCCACTCCGGCGCCGGATCGGCGGAATCCGGCCGGACCACGAACGTCTCGACCCCGGTCTCCGCACGCACCCGCTCGACCCGGTCGAGCAGGCTGCGGTGCACGATCGCCGCCTTGCAGCCGGAGTCGGCGAGGATGAACTTCAGCTCGGCGGGCGCGAGCCGGAAGTTGAGCCGGACCGCGACCACGCCGAGACGCATCGCCGCGAAGCACAGCGGCAGGTACTCCGGGTCGTTGCGGAGCAACAGGCCCAGCCGGTCGCCCTTGCCGAGGCCCAGTTCCCGCAACGCCGACGCGTACCGCAGCGATTTGTCCCGCAGTTCCGCGTAGGTGAGCCGTTCGCGGCCCTCGTAGCTGACCGCGATCCCGTCGCCGCCGGGAGGGGGAAGCTGGTCGGCGACCGCGTCGAGAATCCGGGTGAACGTCATGACGTGCGGTTCGAACGGAAGAACGGGCTGGCGGGCTTGAGGAACATCGTCGCGAACGGCGGGATCATGAAGTCCGGCAGCACCATTTCGCCGGAAATCAGCTGCCGCTTGACCTCGGCTCGGAACCCTTCGAGGTCGCCGGCGGTCTCGTAGATCGCCAAATGCCCCTCGTCGACCGGCTTGACGCCGGGCAGCGGCTTCACATCGGAGACCTCGAACCGTTGCGCGCGAAGCATTCCCGGCGCCGACATGATCTGCGGGATGTGCTCCTGGTCGTACCACTTCGCGAACGTCGCGTCGTCGCCGGTGTGCCGGCTCCACGCGAAGAACAAATGCCGATCGTCCAGGTTCTCCGCCGCCGCGAACCGTTCGGTGTGGAACGGTTCGCTCACCGGTTTCGCGAAGAGCGCCTGGAAGGGCTGCACCATGTACTCGGGCAGCACCATTTCCCCGGAGATCAGCTTGCGCTTGACCTCGTCCCGGAATCCCTGCGGACTGCCGTCCATTTCGTACAGTGCGAGGTGCCCGAAGTCGAGCGAGCGCACGCCCGGCAGCGGTTTGGTCTCCGAGAGCAGGAACCGCTGCGCGCCCGCCATGCCGGGCGCGTCCATCACCTGCGGGATGTGCTCCTCGTCGTACCACTTGGCGTACGTCGCGTAGTCCGTGGTGTAGGTGCTCCACGCGAAGAATAGATTCCGATCCCCGAAAACCGGGACAGCGGCGGAAACCATCAGCTCACTCCTCGTTCGTTCGTCCGGCCGGAACGCAGCCGGGCAGTCGCTTCCTCGTCGACGCGCAGTCCCTCGGGGTCGTAGTGCGGGTCGCCGACGACGACCACGCCGTAATCCCGCACCGCGCCTTCGACGCTCACGTATTCGTCGCGCACATCGGCGAGCACCTTCTCCGGCGCGCGGTCGAACGGCGACCCCCATCCGCCGCCGCCGTTCGTCAGGCACCGCAGGACCGAACCGGCCTCGGTCAACCACGCCTTGCGGCTCGCGAAGTAGTGATAGACCCCGCCGTCCGGGTCCAGCGCCTTGGTTTCCGGGTCGAGCACCCCGGCGACGGGCGTGCTCCCGGAGTAGACGCCGGGGGAAACTCCCAGCAGCCCGTCCGGCCCGGAGGTCCCCTCCCGCGGCGGGAAAATCCACATCGCGCCGGTCGGTCCCGGTTTGCCGCCGTCCGCGCCGACGCCGCTGGGCTCCTTGGTCCGGAACGGGGACAGGTGCTGCGCGGCCGCGGTCAGCCAGAGCGTGTCCTTCAGGTTCGCCGCTCCGCCGCGGTGCTTGCCCGGCCCGCCGGTGTCGATGGCGTGCTCCTTGCGCAGGAGGACGACTGGCGAATCGTGCTCGATCGTCTCCGTGGCGGGGTCCAGATTGTTGAGGTTATACAGCACGGTGTAACTGTCGCCGTCGCCCTCTTTGGTGGCGCCCCACGGTCCGTGCTCGCCGCCGCACTGCGTCGCGCTCGTCCACGGGGTGCCGTCCGCCCGAACGCCACTCGCGTTGTGCGTGTTGGTGGAGCCGTAGTCCCCGCCGATCGCGCGTTCGCCCAGCACCGGGTTCAGCGCTTCGAAAATCGCGGAGATCAGGGCCCCGGACGGCTCCCAGAACATCATCGGCGCACCCTCCGGCGGCAATGCGCTCAACATTGTCCCCGGCGGCGCGACCAGGTCGACGTTCCGCCAGGTGCCCGAGGTGAACGGGATCGCCGGATCGAGCAGCATCGTCAGCGCCACGCCCAGCGCGGTTTTCGCGTCGAGAACGCCGCAGTTGATGCAGGTGCGGGCTTGCGCCGAGGTGCCGGAGAGGTCGGCCTCGATGTCGTTCCCGCGTTTGCGCAGCGTCACGTGCACCTGGTAATCGACCGTGTCGTCGAGCCCGTCCGCGTCGATCAGCGCGCGGCCGGTGTAGTCGCCGTCCGGAATGCTCGCGATCGCTTCGCGCATCTGCTCGGCGGACGTGTCGCACGAGTACCCGAGCGCGCCGAGGAACGCGTCGAGGCCGTAGCGCTCGATGTTCTCCCGCACCAGCCGCTCGCCCAGCTGCAGCTGCTGGTGCATGCTGTGGAAGTCCGGCAGCAGCAGGCCGCCCCAGCGGGTGTTGTCGAAGATCAGGCTGAACGTCGACCGCACCGGCCGGTCCTTCGCCCACAGCAGCATCGGCGGCAGCACGAGGCCGTTCTCGTAGACGGTGGTCTTCGTCGCGGAGAACCCGCCGGGAACCGTGCCGCCCATGTCCAGCTGGTGGGCGCACATCGTCACGAACGCGACGATCTCGCCGTCCGCGAACACCGGCCGGGTGAACAACACGTCGTTGACGTGCCGTCCGCCGCGGTACGGGTCGTTGCAGATCAGCACGTCGCCCGGGGACAGGTTCTCCGGGCCGAATTCCTCGACCGCGTTGCGGGTGGCGTCGGGCATCGTGCCGAGGAACGGCGTCAGGCTGTTGCTGACGACGGCCATCCGGTAGTCCTGGGACGGCGGTCCGCTGATGGTGCACGCGAAGTCGTACCAGTCGCGGATGATCGGCGAGAACGCTTCCCGCAGGAACGCGGTGCTCATGTGGCCCACTGCGTACTTCAGCCGGTTCACGATCACCGACGCGGTGAAACGGTCGGTGCGGTAGGCGCCGGCGAACTCCCCGTCCGCGAGATCGCGGATGCGGACCGGCGGCGTGTCCAAAGTGGTCATGACGCTCACTTCTTCCGGATGACGAGTTCGCCGTAGCGGCCGACGACGAGATGCTGACCGCCGCCGACGTGGGTCGTGGACAGTCCTTCGTGGACGATCGCCGGGCCTTCGAACTCGTCGCCCGCCCGGAGCGCGGCGCGGTCGTACACCGGCGCTTCCTGGTCGTCTTCGCCCTCGCCGAGGTATCGCAGGGTCGCCGTGCGCACCGGCCGGAGCGGCTCGTCCTCGGCACGGGCCGGAAGCTCCGGGTACTCGACCTTCGCCGTGTCCAGCACCGCGCGGACCCGGAACGTGACGCCCTCCACCGGGACCATTTCGAAGCGATTGCCCGACCGTTCCTGGTAGGTGTCGTGGAACGACGCGATCATCGCCGCGACCGCGGGCCCGTCGAGGGTCCCGGCGGGCACCGGCACGAACGGCGTGTCCCAGCTCTGCCCGACGAGATGCCCGTCGTAGCTGCGTTCGAAGGCCACTGCGGCGTCCGGGCTCAGCCGTTCGCGCAACTGCTCCTCCATCTCGGCGAACAACCCGTCGATCCGCTCCGCCACGTCCGGGGTCAGCACGGTGTAGGCGCTGCGGTTCACGGTGAAGACCTGGTCGGCCGAGAGAAGGCCCAGCGCGGAGAACAGCCCCGGGTTCGGCGGGACGACGACCTGCTTGCAGTGCACCGCGTCCATCGCCGCGGGCAGCAGCATCGGCCCGGCGGCGCCATAGGCGATCAGGGTGTAGTCCCTCGGGTCGACGCCGTTCTTGATCGCGACGTTGAAGACGCCCTCGGCGATGTTGTGCACCGCCATCTCGTAGGCGTAGCGCACCCGCTGAGCCAGCGTGAAGTCCGAGTCGAGGTTCTCGAACGCCTGCCGGGCCAGTTCCGGATCCAGCGTCAGCTCGCCGTCGGCGAAGGTCCCCGGGTCGAGGATGCCGATCAGCAGACAGGTGTCGGTAGTCGTCGGCTGGGCGCCGCCGCGGCCGTAGCAGGCCGGGCCGGGCGTCGAACCGGCGCTGCCGGGGCCGACCTGGATCTCGCCGGTCTGGCCGATCGTCACCAGGCTCCCGCCGCCCGCGCCGATCGCGCTGACGTCATTGGCCAGAGCGTTCACGACGAGATCGTGCTCCAGTTCGAACGTGGTGTCGACGAACGGCTCGCCGCCGGTGACCACGCTGATGTCGCACGACGTGCCGCCGACGTCCGCGCACAGCAGGTGGCGCTCGCCGATCAGCGAACCGAAGTGCGCGCTGGCGACGGTGCCCGCGGCGGGCCCGGAGAACACGATGCGGAACGGTTGTTCCATCGCGCGGTGCGACGGCACGAGCGTCGCCGCGCAATCGGCGAAGTTCAGCTGCCCGGTGAAGCCCAGTTCGGCCAGGCCCTTTTCGAGCCGTGCGGTGTAGTCGGCGTAGATGAGCTTCATCAGCGCGTCGACCATCGTCGTGGACGCCCGCGCGTACTCCTTGGCGAGCGGGGACACCTCGCTGGACAACGAGCAGGGCACGTCGCCGAGCACCTCGCGGACCAGGTCGCGCAGGCGGAGTTCGTGAGCCGGGTTCACGTAGGCGTTGATCAGGCAGACGGCCACGCCGGTCACGCCGCACTTGCGCAGCACCTCGAGTTCGGCTCGCGCCTGCGCCTCGTCCAGTTCGAACAGCACGTCGCCGGTCGCGGTGAGCCGCTCCCGGATTCCCCGGCGCAGGTACCGCGGCACCAGCGGCCGCGCGGCGTCGCCGAAACTGCGTCGCCAGCCGGGGTCCAAGATGGCCTCCGCGGGCCGCCACACCCGGCCCATGTCCAGGATGTCGCGGTGTCCCTCGGTCGTCAGGAACCCGATTTTCGGGACGTCGCGGGTGATCACCGCGTTCAGCCCGTGCGTGCTGGCGTGGTTGAACACCGACGCCCCTGCCACGCCGAGCAACGCGGCGCCCTCGAGCACCGGGCGCGTCACGTCGGTGTAGTCGGTGGAAACCTTGGCGGTGCGGATCTTCCCGTCCCGCAGGGCGACCACGTCGGTGAAAGTGCCGCCCACGTCGACTGCGATCATCGTCGGTCCTTTCGCTACACGAGGTCGGAGAGCAACTGGATCGGCCCGAGCCGAGGGCCGCGCTCCCGGCTGACGGAGAACAGGCAGGCCTGGCATTTCACGACGTCGAACCAGCCGCCCTCGGAATTGACCGGATAGCGGGACAGCTCAGCGGCCCGGCATCGCGGGCAGGTGCCCTCGACTGGTTCCCGCTCAAGGGAAGGCGGGTTTGTTTTCTGGTCCATTTCGGCGCAACTCCATTGTCGGCTCGATCAGTGCGGCGCTGCCGCACCTCCGAACGGTAAGCCGGGTGAGACCGGCGCGACAGCCGCTCACCGCACGGCCGAGTCCGCAAAACGAAGCGGCAGCACGGGCAGACATGGAGACGGGCGGTACAGCGGCCTGTTCAGCCGCTGTACCGCCCGTTGCTTTTTCTTTTCAGGCCGCTGCGCCGGCCGCCCCCAGCGCTGCCGCACCAGCCGGCGTGAGGCGGGCGCGGACCCGCTTCCCGAGCACAGCCGGTCCGATTTGGACGATCAGCCCCCGATGGGCGAGCGCGTGCGCGGTGTACTGGTCGCAGCACGCCACCCCGTCGACGAACATGTCCGGCTCGCGGCTGCACGTGATCTCGGCCCGCCCGGCGGCCACGACGCGGAGGAGGGCCACTGCCCGGCGGCTCAAGTCCGGATCTGTCCGAGGCGCCATCGCGCACCTCCTTGGCCGAGGATAATATTTTATATTAAACTTGCCCGGCGGTGCGGTCAAGCGCGCCCTGTCGCCCGCCGACGGGAGAAGGGTGCCCAGTCTGAGCGGCCGGGCGGTGGAAGGGCACTCAGGACGCGCGGCCACGACATCGGACGGTGCCCGGCCGCAGGGCCGGGACGGGGCGGGACGGCGGCCCCGACGGCTGCGGCGGAAGGGCACCCAGCCCGCGCGAGCGCCACGGCGGCCGGAAAAGGGTGCCCCACCCGCAGGGCCGGAACGGCCGCGGTCAGGAGAGGCCAGGTCCGAGCAGGATCTGCTTGGTTTCGGCGAATTCCCGGATTCCCTCAGGCCCGCCTTCCCGTCCCCAGCCGGACCCCTTCCGTCCTCCCCACGGCGCGGCGACGCTCGGGCCGAACGAATTCAGTGCGACCGAGCCCGCGGTGATGCGGTCCGCGCAGTACTGGCCGCGTTCGAGGTCGGTCGTGTAGACCGTCGCGGCGAGGCCGTAGGAGGTGTCGTTGGCGAGCGCGATGCCGTCGTCCAGATCGGTGTAGGTCAGCACCGCCGTTACCGGGCCGAAAACCTCGTTCCGGGCGAGGTCCGACCCCCGCTGGACGTCGGTCACGATGGCGGGCTCGAACCACCACCCGGGACCAGGCGGTCGCTCTCCCCCGGCCACGACGCGGCCCCCTTCGGCGACGGCGCGCTCGACGGCCCGTTCGGTGCGCGCGAGGGCAGCCGCGTTGGCGAGCGGGCCGATGTCGGTGCCGCGGTCGAGCGGATCGCCGATCTTCAGCCGCGACCACGCGGCGGTCATCGCGTCGACGACTTCGTCGTGCCTCGATTCGGGGACGAGCACGCGGGTGAGCAGGGCGCAGACTTGACCGGTCCCGCCGGTCGCGCCGGGGACGAGGCTGCGCAGCACCTTGTCCAGCGGGGCGTCCGGCAGGATGAGCGCGGGCGATTTCCCGCCGAGCTCCAGATGCGTGCGGGCGAACCGGCCGCGGGTCGATTCGATGATGTCCTGCGCGGCGACACGTCCGCCGGTCAGGGAGACCAGGTCGACGCGCGGGTCCGCCGACAACGCACGAGCGACGTCAGTGTCCCCGGCCAGAATGGACAGTGTCCCGGGCGGGAAGCCGGCCGCTTCGGCGCACTCGGCGACCAGGCGCATGATCAGCTGCGACTCCACCGCCGCTTTCACGATCACCGGGCACCCGGCGAGCAGCGCGGGGATGATCTTGGTGGCCATCGTGACCAACGGGCCGTTGTAGGCCATGATCCCCGCGACCACCCCAGCCGGCTCGTGCTTCACGAGCACGTCGCCGAGCGGGGTGCTGCGCCGTTCCGGCCGCAGTGCGTCCTCGGCCTGGTCGAGTGCCGCGGTCCACGCCCCGACGGCACCGAAACGGTGCAGGGTCGCGCTGTAGCGCACCGGCATCCCGGCTTCGACCGCCCACACCGCGCCCATCTCCGGGAGCCGTTCTTCCATGGCCGCACAGAAACGCCGGACGGCCTCGACTCGGTCCGCGACTGGCAAGCGGGCCCACGAGGTCAATCCCCGCTCGTGCGCCGCGCTCACCGCCGCCTCGGCCTGATCCGTTCCCGGCAGCCCGACTTCGGCGACGACTTTTTCGTCCGCGGGCGACACGATCTCGTACCGGCCGCCGCTCGCGGGCAGCCATTCGCCGCCGACGTACACCTCGTCCGGGTGCCCGACCTCGGCACCCGCGATCTCGATCGAGTTCGACAACTCGCCGTCTCCGTTCTCGTCCGGTCGCCGGCTCAGGACATGACCAGCGACGCCCGGGCAGCTTTGCCCGCGGCCTGGTCCGCCAGCGCTTCGTTGATCGCTTCCAGCGGGTAATCCGCGGCGGCCCGCGCCAGGGGCAGGTCCCCCGCGCGGCGCGCGAGGAAAGCCAGGGCCCCGGCGAGGCTGCGCGCGTCGTAGAAGGACACCGCCTGCAGCGTGATGTTGTTCATGACCAGGTAACCGGGGTCCACCTCGACCGGCGTGCCCTCGTAGAAGGTGCCCAGCTCCAGGTACTTCCCGCCGCGTGCGGTCATCCGGATCCCCTCCGGGATCGCCGACGGGTGCCCGGCGAGTTCGAACACGACGTCGCCGCCGCCGTCGGTGAGTTCCCGCACCCGGGCGGCACGGTCCTCCGGCGACCCGAACTCGCGGAAGTCGACTGTCTCGTCGGCGCCCATCTGCCGCGCCAGAGCCAGCCGCTCGTCCGCTCCGTCGATCACGACGACCTGGCCCGCGCCGCATTCCCGCGCGAGCGCGGCGCCGTAGAGACCGAGTCCGCCCGCGCCCTGGACGACAACGCGGTCCCCCATCGACACCTGGGCGCGGTCGAACGCCATCACCATCTGGGCGAGCGCGCAGTTCACTCCAGCGGCCAGGACGTCGCCGACCTCGTCCGGGACCTTGAACACGGCCATCGTCGGGCGCACGTAGAAATAGTCCGCGAACGCGCCGCGGAAGTGCGGGAACTCCGACGGTTTGCCGACGAACGCGCGGTGCTGCCGCAGACACGCTTCGGCACGGCCCCGCAAGCACGGCCGGCACCGCCCGCAGGGCGCGAAGTACTGGCACACGATCCGGTCGCCCGGCCGCAGGGGCGCACCGGACCAGTCCCGGTCCACGCCCGGCCCGAGACTGTGCACGACGCCGGTCATCTCGTGGCCGATCACCCGGCCGTCCTCGCGGCGGCCCCGGTCGGCGAGCGCTCCGTCGCCGCGCCAGATGTGCACGTCCGAACCGCAGATGTTCGCTCGGGTCACGCGCATCACCAGCGCACCGGGCTCCGGTTCGGGAACGGGGAGTTCGGCCAGTTCGAGTTTCGCGCCGGGCCCGAAGAACAGGGCCGCTCGGCCGGTCTGGGTCATGCCGGGTCTTCTCCTCCCGCGGGAGCGCCGGGGCGCTCGCCGAGGTTCGCGTAGGTTTCCTTCATCAGGTACTTCACAACTTTTCCGGAGGCGGTGCGCGGGAGTTCGCGAACGAAGGCGAAGTACCGGGGGATCTTGTACTTCGCGAGCCGTTCGGCGAGGTAGCGCCGCAGGTCCTCTTCGCACGGCGACGCACCGGGTTCCGCTACCACGACCGCGCAGCCGACCTCCGCCAGTTTCGCGTCGGGCACGCCGATCAGCGCGGCGTCGTGCACTCCGGGATGACCGGTGAGGACCTTCTCCACCTCGGCCGGATAGACGTTCTCGCCGCCGGTGCGGATCATGTCCTTGGCCCGCCCGGCGAGCGTCACGAACCCGTCGGCGTCGACCCGGCCGAGGTCGCCGGTGCGGCACCAGCCGCCCGCGAACGTCTCCGCGGTCTCCTCCGGGCGGTTCCAGTAGCCGATGCCGACCCCGGGGCTGCGGAGGTGGATTTCGCCGACCTCGCCGGTCGGCACCTCCGTCCCGAGCGGGTCGACGATGCGCACCTGGGTCATCGGCTGCGGCACGCCGACGCTCGTTTCCCTGCCCCTGGCGACCGTGTGGTCCAGGTGCAGCGCGACCGCCCCGCCTTCGGTGAGGCTGTAGGACTGGGTCAGGTTCACGCCCGGCAGCCGCTTCTCGACCACGTCGTACACCCACGGCATGATCGTGTCGCCGCCGGTGACGATCCGGCGCAGGGACGGCGGAACCAGCGCCTCCAGCCCGTCGATCCCGCCGAATTCGGCGAGCATGAACGAGTAGACCAGCATGGCCGTCGCCGAATGGCGGCGGGCCGCCGCGAGCATCGCTTCCAAGGTGAATCCGCCGGACGGGAAGGTGACGGCGGTCCCGTGTCTCAGCAACGCGGGCAGGAGCAGCACCTCGAAACCGCCGGCGTGGAACAGCGGACCCTGGGTGAGCGCGACCGTGGTGCGGTCGAACTTCCAGCTCAGGGCCTGGATCGTGCCGATCCACACCGCGTTGCGGTGCGAAAGCAGCGCGCCCTTCGGGCGGCCGGTGGTGCCGGAGGTGTACATCAGGGTGAGCGGCTCGTCCGCGCCGACCTCGGGGAACTCGCCGTCCGCCCCGCCGAGGGCGAATTCCTCCAGCGGCACGGCCCAACCCGGTGCGGCAGCGTCCGAGCCGGCCCGCGCTACGTACGTCCGGGCAGGCACCTCGTCGCGGATCCCGGCGAGCCGGTCGCCGAACTCCGCGTCGAAAATCACGGTGCTCGCGGCGGAATCCCGCAACTGGTAGCTCAATTCGGCCGCGGTGAGCCGCCAGTTCAGCCGCACCGAAATGGCCCCGATCCGGCCGAGCGCGAGATAGAGCGCCACGTAATCGGTACAGTTGCGCAGCAGCAGCGCGACCCGGTCGCCGGGGCGCACGCCGTCGCGCCGGAGAGCTGTCGCGAGCACCAGCTCGCGTTCCCGCAGTTCCGCGTAGGACAGCGGGTCCGCGGTGCCGATCGCCAGCGCCGGACTGTCCGGCGGGACGCTCGGGACCTGCCCGGCGACCGCGTCCGTAATCCACGAGATGTTCATGTCCACCGCTCCGTCCGCATCGGCAAAGGCACTCTCACGCGCGGTTCAGGTCCGCCGCGCTCGTGATTTCTCCCTTGGCCGGGCGGAACTCCGCCCAGTCCTGCGGATCGTGGCTGATCCAGACCGTCGTGCCCGGCTGGGTGCCCAGCAGCTTCACCTTCTGCAGAGAAGCGTTCTTGTTCAGCCGGTCGACGTCGAACGGCATCCCGACCGTCGCCGCCACGTTCGCCCGCTTGTGCGCCGCGTCGCTGGTCAGCACCAACGTGCTCTCGTCCGGCAGCCGTATTTTCAACCCCAGGGTGCCGGGGGTGTGCCCGTGCAGGGACAGCAAGACCACGCTGCCGTCGCCGAACACGTCGTGGTCGTACCCGGCCGGGACCTCGTTCCAGGCGATCTTCCCCGCCGCCGCGATGTCCTCCTCGCGGAAGAACCCCGCGTCGAGATCGGACGGCGTGCGCGCGTACCGCAGCTCGCCGGCGCCGATGAACCCCTCCGCGCCCGGGAACAGGTCGAGCCCGCCGGTGTGGTCGAAATGCATGTGGGACAAGACGATCCGGCGCACGTCGGCCGTCTTGTACCCGATCGACCCGAGCTGGCGGTCCAGGCGGCAGTGCTCCGGGATCGAGATCTTGAAAGCGTCGGCGAGCGGCCCGTACGCGGCCGCCGGGTCGCCCGCGCCGGAGGTCGCCAGTCCGGTGTCGAACAACAGCAGGCCCTCGGCGTGCTCGACGAGAAAGGACGGCGACGGGATCGTGTCCTCCTGGCCGCCGGTGCCGAGCATCAGGATGCCGCAGTCCACGGTCAGTTCCGGCGCGTCGAGCGCCCAGACGCGGCGCACGGTCGAAGATACGGGCATCGCATGGCTCCCAGGGTGTGCGGGGAAACGGATTCAGCCGAGCGGAGTTCCGGCAGGGGCCGCGCCGGTCGCGTACCGGGGATCCGGGACCCGTGCAGCGTCGGCCGTCCGCCCTCAACTGCGGATAATATATTCTATTCTCCGCTCAGTTTTCAACCCGTGCCTCGAATTCCGTGCGCGGCGCGAACATCCTGACCAGAGTCAGGGACACCTCGTCGGCGAACCCTTCGACGCTCAGCTCCCCTTCCGCGTCGTACCACTCGCCGACGAGCGCCATCCCGCCCAGCGCGAGGTTCAGCGTCGGACGCGGCCGGCCCGAGGCCGCGCGGCCGTCCAGTTCGTCGACGACTTCGCGGAAGATGGCGGTCTGCTCGCGCCGCAGTTCCCGGCGGCGCCGTTCGAGCGCCTCGATCGGCACTCGCACCTTGAGGAAGAGCGGGATGAACTCGGGGTACTCGCGAAGCGTGATCACGACTTCCTCCCGGAACATCGCCCGCAGCCGCGCCAACGGCGGGCCTTCGGACCGGGCGATGTCCCGCAGCCGGGGAAACACCTCGGCGGCCGCGTGCTCCATGCAGCGCAGGAACAGCTCTTCCTTCGAGGAGAAGTAGTAATAGAGGCTGGTCCCGCGCATGTCGACGGCCGCGCCGATGTCCTCGAAGTTCGCCGCCTCGTACCCGCGCTCGGCGAACAACCGGGCCGCGGTGTGCTCGATGAGCCGCATCCGGATCGCCCGCTTGCGCGCGGCGCGGGTCTCGGCCGGGTCAGCGTCGTCCCCGCGCCGCGGAAAGGCCTCGCGCACAGTCACTCTCCTCCGTGCCGGACGACGCAGGAAGCGCCTGCTAAGCCCGGAAAATCGTCTTGTACTCCAGGTACGCGTCCACGCTCTGCGGCCCCAGCTCCCGGCCGATCCCGCTGTTCTTGACGCCGCCGAACGGCGTCTCGATCGGCAGGGTCGAGGTGTTCACGCCGACGCTGCCGGTCACGATCCGGCGGGCCACCTCCGTCGCGCGGTCCCGGTCCGGCGAGAACACTCCGCCGCCCAGTCCGTACTCCGAGTCGTTCGCGATGGCGACCGCTTCGTCCACCGTCCGGTACGGCATCACGGTCAGCACCGGGCCGAAGATTTCCTCGCGGGCGATGCGCATGTCGTTGGTGACCCCGCGGAAGATCGTCGGCGCGACGTAGTACCCGCGGTCGAACGGGCGGCTGCCGCCGATCACCAGTTCCGCGCCCTCAGCGCGGCCGAGTTCGATGTAGGACTCCACTCGCTCCCGCTGAGCCGCGTTCACCAGCGGGCCGAAGAACACCGCCGGGTCGAGCGGATCCCCCTGCGGGATCCCGGTCATCGTCGCCGCGAGCATCTCCACGACCTCGTCGTAGCGCGAGGCCGGAGCCAGCACCCGGGTCAGCGCCCGGCAGGTCTGCCCGGTGTTCGGCGCGCAGGCGGAAAGCACCAGCGGCCGGAACGCCTCGAGGTCGACGTCGTCGAGCAGGATGCCCGCCGACTTGCCGCCCAGCTCCAGCGTGACGTGCTTCAGCTGCTTCGCGCATTCGGCGGCGATCGCTTTGCCCGCCACGGTCGAGCCAGTGAATGCTACCTTGTGCACGCCGGGATGCGCGACCAGCGCAGCGCCGGTCTCGCGTCCGCCGGTCACGATGTTCACCACGCCGTCCGGAATGCCCGCCGCCGCAACGATTTCCGCGAAGACGAACGCGTCCAGCGACGTCTCGGGAGCCGGTTTGATCACCGCGGTGCAACCCGCCGCCAGCGCGGGGCCGAGCTTCCACGCGATGAGCGGCTGCGGGCCGTTCCACGGAGTGACGGCCGCGACCACGCCGACCGGTTCGCGCAGCACGATCGCGTCGCCGCTCGCGGTTTCGACGTGTTCCTCGACCGAGAGTTTCTCCGCCAGCGAAGCGAAGTACCGGTAGCAGACCGGCACCTGGCTCTGCATCGCGCGGGTGATGCTGATCGGCGTGCCGTTCTGCCGGGTGACCAGTTCCGAGATCTCGTCGGACCGCTTTTCGGACTCATCCGCCAGCGCGCGCAGGTAACCGGCGCGGGTCGCGGGCGACAACGCCGACCACGGGCCGAGCGCCTCGGCCGCGGCGG
The DNA here is from genome assembly GCF_004522315.1 of Amycolatopsis sp. CFH S0740. NCBI lineage: Bacteria > Bacillati > Actinomycetota > Actinomycetes > Pseudonocardiales > Pseudonocardiaceae > Amycolatopsis > Amycolatopsis sp. CFH S0740. Next base: position 287,756 of record NZ_SDLS01000007.1, read on the forward strand.
ACACCGCCGCGTCGACGGCTGCCGGGCCGCTGTCCACAATGGACCCGATCACCTCTTCGGTGGCCGGGTTGATCACCTCGATCATGCCCGCACCTCCGGCTTCAGCTGGTTCAGCAGCTCCGAGACGTCCTGCACGTTCCGCAGGTCGAAAACGGCTTGGACGATCGCATCCGGGTCCACTACCACGCCTTCCACGTTGTGCCGGAACTTGGCGACCAGTTCGTCATCGGTCATATAGCTGGCCGGATCGGGTGACGGGCTGCCCTTCGGATAAGCCCGCTCGCCGCGGTATGTCGTGCCGCGCGCCTGAACCTCGACCCTCGATCGCCGAGCAGCCGGATTGCTCTTCAGCGCCTCGGTGTAGTCCGGGTGGGCCTCGAACGACGCCTTCTTGGTCAGGTCGAGCACTGAGGGGTCCAAGACCGTCTCCGGGGTCTGCCAGTCCTTGCCCGGCGGGACCCGGTGCGCCGCGAGGGCGAGGCCGTGGGTCATGCTGAACTGCGCGTCGCGCGGGTTGCGGATGATTTCGTTCTGCCACACCGGCTGCAGCACGAAACTCTCGCCCCAGGCGGTGATCGCGTCGATCTCGTCCGGCCGGATGTCGTGGGTTTCGACGATCTCGGTCAGCGCGTCGAAGAGCGCGTGCATGACGCGGCAGTGCGGGTACGGCTTGAAGGACTGGAACGGCGTGAACGTCCACTCCGTGCCCAGCCCGGCGGTGATCGGCGCCGGTTCCCAGCGAGAGGTGCCGATGAAGCGCGGGAACCCGTATTCGCGGTCGTCGAGCATCTGCCGGTCGCCCGTGTGGCCGCGTTCGGCGAGGTTCGCGGCCGTGACCGCCGACAGCGCCAGCCCGCCGGCCAGCTGGTATTTGATCGTCGTCGACGGCGCGTGCATCATCCACGCGCGCTGCGTGTTCGTCGGCACCGTCGAACCCATGATGCCGAGTGCGTCGGCGAGGGTTTCCCGCTCCAGTCCTTTCACGACTCCGACCGCGGCGGCCGCGCCGAAGAGCGTGCTGCTGTAGCCGATGACATCCGGGATGGTGACGACACCGTCCTTGATGTCGCGCAGGTAGTCGGTCGCTTTCCCGATCCGGTAAGACATTTCGTGCGCGACCGCGATCGCCTCGAGCAGCTTCGTGCCGGACACCCGCAACGACTCCGCGGTGGCGAGCGCGCCGGGCAGCACGTACGGCGTGACGTGCCCGGGCGGCAGGACCGCGTCCTGGTCGAGCGCGTTGATCAGTTCGGCGTTCGCGAACGCGGCGGCGGGGACCGAAGTCTTCGTGCCGGTGCCGAGGATCGACGCCGGACCTTCAGTACCGCCCATGTATCGCGCGTAGTCGACGCCGCGCTGCGCGCCTTCGTCACCGAGGGACGCCACCGCGCAGCCGAGCGAGTCGAGCAGGATGCGCTGGGATTCGCGGATCACCTCGTCGGGGAATTCCCGGGCGTCCGCGCCCGCGGCGAATCCCGCGAGCTGCTCGATGATCGTCGCCATTCCTGCTCCTCGTCGATGCTGAATCGGCCGCGCATCCGGCAGCGCGCATGAAATATATAATATCTAGATGACAGGCAGGGTCAAGCGCCCGGAGCGCGGGTCCGCGGTCAGCGGATGCGCAAGGCTTTCATCCGGTTGTACAACGTCGAACGGCTGATCCCCAGCGCACGGGCAGCTTCGAGCTTGTTGCCGCCCGCCTCCGCGATCGCCGCGACGATCACCTCGCGCTCGGCCCGGTCGAACGGCGAAGCGAGCGCCGATCCGTTCCGATGCGAAGGCGGAAGGTCGGCCGGGACGACGTCGCCCGCCGAACGCAGCTCCGCCACCGCGCGGACCACCCGGCGCAGTTCGGCCAGATTCCCCGGCCACGGCTGAGCCGCCAGCAACCGCAAAGACTCCGGCGTGAACCGGGCGGCGCACTCCTCGGCGAGCATTCGCTGTGCCAGCGGCGGGATCTCGTGGCGGCGGGACCGCAACGGAGCCAAGTCCCGCCGCTCGCCGCAGCACGCTGTGATCGGCGGGTGCGGTTCGCCCGGGGCGGAGGTCAGCACGAGGTTCCGCCTCGACGTCCGCGCCCGTGCCGCGACCAACGCGGCCAGCCGCCCCGACAGCAGCTGGACGTTCTCGACGATCACGACCGGTCCGTCGCCGTCCAGCAGACGGCTGGCCTGCTCGGCCCATTCCGCCTCGCCGATCCGGACCGTTTCGACCCCGTCCAGTACCACCGCACCCTCACCAGCGGCCTCCCGCGCAAGGGTCGTCTTGCCGGTGCCCGGCTCCCCCACCAGCAGCAACGGCCAGCGCACCGGGGTCGCGGCGCGCGGACGGCGGGGCCGCGTCTCGACAACGAGGTCGACCATGGTCCCGTCAGTGCGGTCCACTGGCGTCCAGGCAAGCCGCACCGACTCGCCGGACGCCAACGTGATCCGCGCGTTGCCGCCGCCGTCTTCGATGCAGGCTTGGACCGCGGCGTGATCGGCCGGCGCCAACAGGTCGAGAGCGGGCTGAGTCGCCAGCACGAGGCCGTGCCCGACCACCAGCACCCGCCGGTCCCGCCTGCGGGCCGCGGATTGGAACGCGGCGAGCAGCCGTTGCTGAGCCTCCGCCGCGTCCGTCCGCAGCCTGCTTTCGATCTCCGCGACCAGATGACGCACCAGCGCCGGGGCGAGCCGTTCGTCCCGGCTGACCGGCACCGCGAAGTCGAGCACCCCGGCGACCCGCCGGGTCCCGGGATGGACGATCGGCTGCCCGAAGCACGTGAACCCGTGGAAGGCGGGCATCGCGTGCTCGGCGCCGCGCAACAGGAGGCTCTTGCGCGTTTCCAGCGGCGTGCCGATCGCGTTCACGCCGACGTCGTCCTCCCCCAGCCGCACCCCCGGCAGCACGCCGAGCGAGGCGACCTCCCTGCCGAAGGAACGCTCGCCGTAGCGGATGTCCACCACCCGGGCCCGGTGGTCGGCCAGCAGCACCGCGACCGGGCTGCCCCGCAGCTCGGCCTGCACGCGGTCGAGCACCGGCCCCGCGGCGCGGGCCAGCGCGCCGCGGGTCGGCACCGCACTCATAGCACATAATATTTCATGCGGCCGTCTGCTGGTCAATGAAACGGCGCCGCTCAGTACAGGGTGTAGCCGCCGTCGACCGGGACCGTCACGCCGGTGACGAACGACGCCGCGTCCGACAGCAGCCACATCGCCGCCTGCGCCTGTTCGGCCGGTTCGCTGCCGCGCCGCAGCGCGTGCGTGGCCGCGACGGTCTTCTCGTACTCCGGATTGAGCTTCAGATATTCCAGGTACATCGGCGTGCGCGCGGTGGACGGGCCGATGGCGTTGACCCGGATGCCGTGCTCGCCGTACTCGGCCGCCGCCGCTTTGGTCAGGCCCATCAGCGCGTGTTTGGACGCGGTGTACTCGGCGGCGAGCGGAATGTAGATGAACGAGCCGACCGACGCGGTGTTGACGATCGACCCGCCGCCCGCCCGCAGCATGGCGGGCACCTCGTGCTTCATGCAGAGGAACGGGCCTGTCACGTTGATCGCGAAGACCCGGTCGAACTCCGCGCGGGTGAGATCGGCCAGCTTCTTGCCGTTGTTCGGCACGCCCGCGTTGTTGAACGCGCCGTCCAGCCTGCCGTACGCGGATTCCGCCGCCGCCACCATCGCCGCCACCTGCGCCTCGTCGGTGACGTCGGTGGCGACGAACTGGGCCTCGTAGCCCTTGCCCGACAGTTCCTCGGCCAGCGCCTCGCCTGCTTCGGTGCTGATGTCCGCGATCGTCACCAGCGCGTCGTTCTCGGCGAAGAGCCGTGCGGCCGTTTCGCCGATCCCGCTGGCGCCGCCGGTGACGATGATCGAGCGTCCTGCGATTGCACTCATCGAAAGTCCGTTTCCCGCCTAGACGGCGATGTCCATCTCGGGGCCGATGTACTCCTCGGCCGAGACCGCCTTGCCGTCCTGCACCGTCACCACCTGGATCAAGTGCACTCGCGCGGCCGCCAGCGTGGCCGAGGTCTGCACGAAGAAACCCTTGTCCGTCAGGGTGTAACGGGAGTTTTCGAACTGCGGCAGGCCACCGCGTTCCTTGACCGCGTCGACCGCTTCCTTGACCGTCATCCACTTGTCGTCGGCGCTGTGCCAGACCTTGCAGTCGTCGGTGCACAGCGAGTAGAAGACGTCGACGTCCGAGAGCGCGCGGATCCAGCCCTTGGCCAGTTCTTCATGAGTCGTCGTTGACATGCGGAGAACGCTAAGCGCGCGCCGGCCGCGCGACTGTCCGGATACTTGGACACTTCAGCTGTCGAAAGCCACCGTCGAGGCGTCCACCGCCGCGCCGCCGCCGTCGGCGACCAGCACGTGCCCGGTGACCATCGAGGCGTCGCCCGAAGCCAGGAACGCACAGCAGGCGGCGATTTCCTCCGGCTCCGCGACCCGGCGCAGCGGAACGTGCGCCGCGCTCAGCGCATAAGCCTCGTCCAGGCTGATGCCTTCGCGCTCGGCGAGGTGCGCCATGCTGCCCGCGGCGAGCGCGGTCCGCACGAAGCCCGGGCACACCGCGTTGACGCGCACGCCTTTCGGCCCGTAATCCCGGGCGAGCCACCGGGTGAGGCCGATGATCGCCGCCTTCGCCGCGGTGTAGCCCGCCGCTCCGGGCGGGCCGGCGATCAGCCCCGCGGTCGAGGCGAACAGGACCAGGGAGCCTTCGGCGGCCGCCAGATGCGGGAGCACTTCCCCGGCCAGGTAGAAGGAGCCGTGCAGGTTGACGTCGAGCGCGCGGTGGTAGGAGTCCACGTGTTTGGGGTTCGCTCCCCCGCCGATCGCCGCGCCCTGTGTCGCGATCACCGTGTCCAGGCCGCCGAGTTCCTCGACCGTTCGCGCGACCACCGCGCGGATCGCTTCGCGGTCGGTGCCGTCAGCCGGGAGCGCGATCGCGCCCGTGTCGTTCGCGACTTTCGCCAGCCGTTCTTCGTCGATGTCGGTGACGACGAGCTTGGCGCCGCCCTCGGCGAGCCGCCGCGCGGTCGCGGAGCCGACGCCGCCCGCCGCGCCGGTGATCAGCGCCAACTCGGGCTTGGCGCGCCGTGGTGGATAGCTCATGAGCAGTTCCCTCTCAGTTCGTGGCCGGGAAGAACAGGCTGACCGGCTTCAGGAACATCGCCGCGAACGGCGGGATCAGGAGGTCCGGCAGCACCATCTCCCCGGACATCAGCTGGCGTTTGACCTCCGCGCGGAATCCCTCCAGGCTCCCGGCGATCTCGTAGATCGCCAGATGACCGAGATCCGGGGTTTCGACGCCGGGCAGCGGCTTGAGCGCCGAGACCTCGAACCGTTGCGCGCGCAGCATTCCCGGCGCGGACATGATCTGCGGAATGTGCTCCTCGTCGTACCACCTCGCGAACGTCGCGTCGTCGCCGGTGTGGCGGCTCCACGCGAAGAACAGGTGCCGGTCGTCCAGGTTCTCCGCCTTCGCGAACTGCTCGGACAGGAACGGTTCGCTCACCGCGTCGAGGAACAACGCCTGGAACGGGCGGTTCATGAAGTCCGGGAGCACCATTTCCCCGGAGATCAGCTTCCGCTTGACCTCCTCGCGGAACGGCTGCGCCGAGCCTTCCATCTCGTAGATCGCGAGGTGCCCGAAATCGAGCGCGCGCACCCCCGGCAGCGGTTTGGTCTCCGAGAGCAGGAACCGTTGCGCGCCCACCATTCCGGGCACGTCCATCACCTGCGGGATGTGCTCGTCGTCGTACCACTTCGCGTAGGTGTCGTAGTCCGTGGTGTAGGTGCTCCACGCGAAGAACAGACTCCGGCTGTCGAAAGTCGGCGCCGCCATGTGTTTTCTCCTTCGGTTCACGCTGAATTCAGACGCGGCGCTGCAGGCCGGTCCACAATTTCTCGCGCAGGATCTGTTTCTGGATCTTGCCGGTGCCGGTCTTCGGCAGGTCCTCGACGAAGACGACCTTCTTCGGCACCTTGTAGCCGCCGAGCCGGGCCCGGCAGTGCGCGAGCACCCCGTCGGCGGACACGGCGTTCCCGGGTTCGGCCGAGACGAACGCGGTGATCGCCTCGCCCCACCGCTCGTCCGGAGCGCCGACGACGGCGACCTCCCGGATCCCGGGCAGTTCGGAGACGACGTTCTCGATCTCCCGGGGATAGACGTTGAACCCGCCGGTGATGATCATGTCCTTGCGCCGGTCGAGGATGAACAAGTACCCGTGCTCGTCGAGGCAGCCGACGTCGCCGGTGTGCACCCAGCCGTCCGAAAAGGTTTCGGCCGTCGCTTCCGGTTTCCGCCAGTACCCGGCGCTCACGTGCGCGCCGCGAGTCCGGATCTCGCCTGTCTCCCCCGGTGGCACCGGACGGCGGTCCGCGTCCACGATCTCGACCTCGACGTGCGCGGTCACCTTGCCCGCCGACGCCAGCCGGGGCAATCCGCGCTCGTTGAGGGTTTCGACGTGGTCCTCCGGGCGGAGCGTCGCGATCGGGAGCTGGGCTTCGCTCGCGCCGTACAACTGCTGCATCGCCTCGCCGAAGTACGCGCGCGCCTTGGCCGCCCGGTCCGGCTGGATGGCCGAACCCGCGTACGGGAGGACGCGCACGGTGCCGACCCGGCCTGCGGGAGCTCCGCGCCGGGCTAGCTCCTCCAGCAGCATCGTGATCATCGTCGGGACCAGCGGAAGCACCGTCACCTCACCGCCCGCGGCGGCGTCCGCGACCTCCGCCGCGTCGAACTTCGGCGCGTAGATGTTCAGGCCGCCGCTCGCCGTGAGCACGTCCGCGATGCCGCCGCTGAAGTGGCTGATCGGCGCAGTGTGCAGGGCGGCGTCGCCCGGGCCGAGCCGAGGCAGTACTTCGCGGGCGTTGCGCACGAGCGCACCGACCGTCCGGTGCGGCACTCGCACGCCCTTGGGCAGCCCGGTCGAGCCGGAGGTGTAGAGCAGCCACGCGTCGTCCTCGGCGTCCGGCAGCGGCAGTTCATCTTCCGAGCCCGACGCGACGAACTCCTCGAACGGGATGCCGCCCTGGGCGCTCTCGCCGAGCACGATGATTTCCTTGACCCGCGGCGGGATCCACGCCGTGCCGTGCTCGGCGAGCCACGCGCCGTCGACGAGCACGAAGGCCGGATCCGCGTCCGCGGCGATCTGGGCCAGTTCGGCGGGGTGCAGCCGGGGCAGCAGCCCGACGCGAACCCCGCCGCCGAGCACGAGCCCGTGGTACGCCTCGGCCCATTCGCAACTGTTCGCGCCGAGCAGCACCGCGCGGGTGCCGCGTTCCGCGCCCAGCGCCCGGAACGCCTGGGCGACGCGCCGGGCCCGGCGGCCGAGTTCGCCGTAGGTCAGCTCGCGCCGGGAGTCCCGGATCGCGGGCCGGTCGGCGAACTCGGCGTACGCCCGCGTGTACAGCCGGGCCAATGGGGTCGGGGACATCCGCGTCACCCCAGCCGCGAGGGCGCCCAGTCGCGCGTCGGCGAACGCCACGCGGGCCAGTTGTCCTCGGGCTCCGGACGGGTCACCGACAGATGCGTGAAACAGTCCTGACACTTCACGACCATGCGCGGGCCGAGGTAGTTGGCCACCGGGTACCGCGCGACGTCGGTGCTTCCGCACGACGGGCAGACGGCATCCACCGGCGTGCGCTCGACGGACACGCGCGGGGTTTCCGGACGGGGGAAGAGAAGTCGGTCGACAGACATGGGTGCTCCTATCCCAGGATCCAGTTGACGGGCGTGGCGACCGGCACCGACCAGGTGCCCGCGGCGCGCCGGGCGGCGAGTTCGGCGCGCCGCTCGGCGGTCGCGGCCTCGTCGATCCGGCCGTCGCGCAAAACGGCGCCGAACGCCTTGGCGGCGAATTCCTCGCTGTACAGACCGTCGGCGAGGTCGCGGCCGAGCCGGTCGAGGTCGCGGGCGAGCGGGTCGCCCCAGCCGCCGCCTCCGCCGATCAGGAAGCGGATCGCGTCGCCCGCCTTGAGCACCAGCCCGGAGAACTTGCCGGTCTGGTACCGGGCGCCGCGGCAGAAGCCGCCGTTGTTCGGGTCCGGGCGGCCGTCGTCGTCGAACATGCCGAAGAGCGGTTCAGTACCGCGCAGATCGAGCGGATCCGCGTGCGTGGCCAGGTCGAAGTTCTCGATGTACCAACCGAAAGCGGGCGCGCCCGGGCCTGCCCCGGCGGCACCCGGTGCACCGACGCGTACCCGGTCGCAGGTGACGGTGACCATCGTGTCCGACTGTGCGGTGAGCGTATACACCGAGCCAAGCCCGCCACGGTATTCGCCCGCGCCCGCGGTGTCGAGCACCATCTCGTGCTGCGCCACGATCAACGGGCTTTCGATCTCGACGTGTTCCTGCACCGAGGTCCGGCAGTTGCCGATCGGCGTGACGCAGAAGGAAATCCCGTCTTCCTTCCACGTTCCGCCCCAGCCTCCGCCGGTGAGCGCGAACGCGCCCCACGGCATGCCCTCGTGCCCGGGCCGGGTGTCGATGCCGCCGAGACTGATCACCAGGGCGGTCCCGGTGTCGCACGCGATCGCGCGATCTCCGACGGCCTGGCTCAGCGCGCTCGCGACGGCGTTGATGCCGCGGGCCCCGATGTCGGCGTGGTTGGAGCAGCTCGACGGCGGCAGCACGCACACCACGCTGCCCTGCGGCAGGAGTGTCTCAATAGGACGGAGGGTGCCGCTGTTGACCGGCGTGCCCGGATCGACCATCAGCTTGACCGCTTCGATGCACCGGACCGCCTCGCACCACGCCGTGCCGCAGTTGCCCAGCGGCTGCCTGCCGGAACCGGAGAAGTCGATCTCCATGCTGTCGCCGCGCACCTTGACCGTCACGCGCACCGGGATCGGTTCGTCGGTGACGCCGTCCTCGTCGAGGAAGTCCTCCACGGTGTAGTCGCCGTCCGGGATGCCCGCGATGCCGCGGCGCATGCTCGCTTCGGTGGCCTCGATCGCGTACCGCCCGGCCGCCTTCACCTTGTCCAGCCCGCCGCGGGCGACGAGCGCCTGCAACTGCCGCTCCCCCACGACCAGGCAGCCGTGCAACGCGCGCAGGTCGCCGAGGACGAGGTGCGGCACCCGGTTGTTCTCCAGGATGAAGTTGAACAGCGGCCGCACCGGCACGTCGTTGGCGTACAGCAGCGACGGCGGCAGCTTGATCTGCTCCTCGAACGACGTCTGCGTGCCGTTGGAGAACCCGCCGGGGATCGGGCCGCCGAGGTCGACCAGGTGCGAGGTCGAGTGCAGCATGAACTCGACCCGGCCGTCCACGAACACCGGCCGGAGCAGGTTCACGTCGGACTGGTGGATGGTGCCGCGCCACGGGTCGTTGACGAAGATGACGTCGCCGGGCTGCAGTGAATCCAGGTCGAACTCGTCCATCACGAAGTTCACGATGTGCGGCGAGGTGAACGCGTGCTGCATGCAGCCTTCCCACTGCGCCGCGGTTTCCCATCCGTCGCCGCTGCGGACGTGGATGGCGGTGGTGCAGTCGAGGATGTCGCGGCACACCGGGGAGAACGCGCTGCGCATCAGCGCCTCGTTCATCTCGCGGGCGACCTCGATCAGGCCGTAGCGCAGGATGTCGAGCTCGAACTCGGCCGTCCCGGCGGCGGGTTCCGCGGAAATAGTCATGGCGGCGCTCCTCAGTCCTGGTTCCCGATGATGTTTTCGATGATCAGGAGACGGTCGGCGTCCACCCGGGCCCGGCGGCCCGGGAGCACCACCGTGGTGGCGAACTTCTCCGAGACGATCGCCGGTCCGTCGACGACCGCGCCCGCGGCGAGCCGTTCCCGGACGTGCACCGGGACCCTCGTGGTTTCCCCGGATCCGGGGACGCGCAGATCGCGTTCGCCGAGCAGGGATTCGCCTCGTTCGGCCGCGGTGGACGGCACCTTGTTCGGCCTCGGGATCACCGCGGTCACTTCGATCGTCGAGACGACGACCGGGATCTCCGCCGCGGAGAAACCGTAGGATTCCTGGTAGAACGCGTGGAAATCGGCGACCACGTCCGGCACGCGTTCCGCGGTCATCGGGCCGGGCGCCAGCGGCAGCCGGTTGTCCCAGGTCTGCCCGCGGTACATGGCGAAGACCGCGCGGTCGAAGGCCAGGCCGTCCAGTTCGACGCCCTGGGCGGCCAGCTCCCGGGTCAGGCTCTGTTCCATCGCGGCGAATTCCGCTTCGACGGTCTCGGCGTTGCCGGCGGCGAGCGGGACCATCAGCGACTGCGCCCGGGTGGTCCGCAGGTCGCTTCGCAGCAGCCCGAGCGCGGAGAACTGGCCCGGTGTCGACGGAACCACGACCGTGTCGAGTCCCAGGATCCGCGCGACGCGGTCGGCGAGCATCGGACCGGCCGAACCGAACGGGAGCAGGGCGAACTCGCGGACGTCCAGCCCCCGGTAGACCGAGATGGTGCGGATCTTCGCCGCGATGTCCTCGCACGCGATCTGGTAGGCGGCCTCGGCCAGCTCGATCGCGGAAAGCCCCCACTGCTCGCCGGTCCGGGCCAGCGCGGTGCGCGCGGCCTCGACGTCCAGGGAGATCCGGCCGTTCGCGAACAGATCGGGCTGCAGGACGCCGAGCAGCAGGCAGGCGTCGGTGAGCGTCGCCTCGGTGCCGCCGCGCCCGTAGCACGCCGGGCCGGGATTCGAGCCCGCCGATTTCGGGCCGACCGCGACCTGCCCGAGCGCGTTCGGCCCGATGACGCTGCCCGCGCCCGAGCCGACGCTCTCCACGTCGACCAGCGGCAACGTCAGCGTGAGGCCGGTTTCCAGCGTCCACAGGTCGGTGAGCGGGGTCTGCGCGTCGACGATGGCCGCGACGTCGGTGCTCGTGCCGCCGACGTCCATGGTCAGCAGGTTCCGCTTGCCCGATTCCCTGGCCAGCTGCAGGCTCCCGGTCACGCCGCCGACCGGCCCGGACACGAGCTGGAACACCGGGGCCTTGCCCGCGTCCTGCACGGTCGCGACGCCGCCGTTGGTCGTCATGATCCAGAGCGTGCCGCCGAACTTCCGCTGCTCCAGCGCGACGGTGAGCCGCTGAAGGTAACCGACGACGGCCGGGCCGACGTACGCGTCCAGCGCGACAGTCGTGGTCCGCTCGTGCTCCTTCGTGACCGGGTACAGGTCCGAGGTCTGCACGTAGGCGTGCGGGATCTCCTCCGCGAGGATTTCCGCCGCACGCCGCTCGTGGCCGCGTTCCCGGTACGAATTCATGAAGCACACCGCGACCGCCTGGACACCCTGCGCGGCGAAACCGCGGGCCGCCGCGCGGACGGCGTCCTCGTCCAGCGCCAGCAGTTCCGTGCCGTCGTAGCCGATCCGCTCCGGGACGCCGATCCGGTCGCGCCGGTGCACGATCGGCCGTTCCTGGTGCGGCCGCAGCCAGGTCGGGTCGTAGAACCGGTCGCCGAACTCGCGGTGCATCCGGCCGATGTCGAGCAGGTCCCGGTGCCCGCGCGTGGCCAGCAGCGCGGTCTTCGCGCCCGCGCGGCTCAGCAGCGCGTTGATGCCGACGGTGTGCCCGTGCACGATCTCCGCGACCTCGGGCGGCTCGACGCCGATCGCGGCGAGCGCCTCCAAGACGCCGTGTTCCTGTTCCTTCGTGGACAGCACCTTGCCGTCCCGGATCTCCCCGGTGGTCCGGTCCAGGCCGATGATGTCGGTGAAGGTCCCGCCGACGTCGATGCCGACCAGCCAGCCTGCCGAGCCTCGTTGCTCAGTCACCTCATGCCTCCACGGGTCGTGGTGTGTGAGGCGATTCTGCGGCCGGTGCGACCGCGGTCACATCGGCCAAGAGTCCGAGCCGGACTGGGACCTTAGGACAGTGCCCCGCCGCGCAGCCAGAGCGCGATCGCCTCGGTGCGGCTGGCGACGCCGAGCTTGCGCAGGATCTGCGTGACGTGCGACTTGGCGGTGCGCTCGGTGATCAGGAGCTCACGCGCGATATGCCGGTTCGACCGGCCCGCCGCCAGGAGCTCCATCACCTCGTTTTCCCTTGCTGTCAGCGGAATCTGCGGGCTCGACGGCGGCGGCGCGACCGGTGCGGGCAGAGTCGCCGGACGGGTCATCAGGCCGTCGGCGGTGTCGCGCAGGAAGGCCAGCCCTTCCAGCATCGTCAGGCGGCCGAGGGAATGGCTGAGCGCTTCGGCCATGAGCGTGAGCAGCGCACGGTCGGTTTCGTCGACGTCGCGGCGCTGGTGGTAGCGGTCGCCGTGCAACAGCCCGACGACCTGGCCCTGCACTGTCAGCGGGGCGATTCCGTACGAAGTGGACCTCGTGACCCGGATCAGGTCGCGGTCCACGCGTTCGCTGTGCTGGGTGTCGAAGATGAGGCGGGTTTCGGCCCGGTCGACCACGTCCGCTTCGATCAGTCCGCCGCGCAAGGCAGGCGGCGACGCTTTCCCGACGGCGACGATCTCGTCCGCCCACCGCGGCTCGCGCACGACGCACATCGTGTGCAGCCGCCACACCGAGTCCACCACGCGGGAGACCAACACTCGGTCGAATCCGAGCCGGCAGCCCGCTTCGGGAACCCGGCCGAGGAATTCGTCCACGGACTTCGCGTCCCGGACCGACGCCAGCGAGACGGCCACGCGGCGCAACAGGAGGTGCTGGTCGGCGAGCCGCGCTTCCGCCAGTTCGGCCTCGACCGCGCGGATCCGGGCCAGCAACTCGGCCAACTCTCTCCGCCGCGCGGCGGTGACGCTGGTTTCGTCCGCGCTGTGCAGGGTTTCGGCCAGCACCGCGTTCCACAACCGGCCCAGCGCCCCGGCCGCCTCGTCGGCCCACGGACCGTCAAGCGTCGGCACGGGCACGTCGAGACCGAGCGTGGCCCCGACGTCCGCGCACAGGTCCCGGTACCGCCCGCCCAGCCCAGCGGCGGCCGAGACGGTGCTGTCCACGTCCATCGGTCACCTCTGGTGCTTCCTCGCTGCCGCGCTGAAGCACAATATATGCGCTGATGAGCCCTGGTTCAAACGAGGCGGGGCCTTCCGGTCGGTTCGCCGTGGTCGGGGCGGGATTCTCCCGGGAGAGCCGCTCAGGCTGTCCGAGAAGATGGACAGTCCGGCTCCCGGAACCCGCCTAACGTCGTTTCCCGGCCGCCAATGCGAATTCGGCGGCGACTGATCGCCCTTGCGGACACTCTGTTCCGGCGGAAGGAAACCAGCGATGCAGACCGGCAACGCCCCACTGGCAGGACGCAACCGCACGGCTCGCAGGCGGCGGACCGCCGGCTGTGTCGCGATGGCCTCGGTGCTGATGCTGGGGCTCTCGGCGCCGCCGTCGCAAGCGGACACTCCCCTCCCCCTGCACCATTACCTCCTCGTCGGCGGATTCGCCTCGCCCGGCATCAGCTCGGTCAGCGTGACCCGGGACAGCGCGATGACCACCGTGCCCGGCTCCCCGTTCGCCGGAGGCCTCGGTTCGCTGGGCATGGCGATCACGCCCGACGCGCAGAAGGTCTACTCCGTCGACAGCGGATCGGGCACCATCATCGGCTACCGCATCGGCACGGACGGCACGCTGAGCCCGTTCGAAGGCGGCACCGTCCTGGTGGGCCTGCCCGTCGTCGGGGCGGCGATAACTCCAGACGGCTCGCGGTTGTTCGTCACCCTGGGCGCCGGCGCGGGATCAGTGCGCTCGTATGCGATCTCCCCGTCGGGCACACTCAGCCGGACAGGCGCGCCCGACGCACCGATCGACAGCGCGATCAGCCAGGTCGCGATCTCGCCAGACGCCGGCCACCTCATCGTCACGAACTACCTCGCGAACAGCGTGACATCCTTCGCGATCGCCCCCGACGCGACACTGACCCAGGTCGGCACACCCGTAGCCGCCGGGAACAAGCCGGTCATCCCCGCGTTCACACCGGACGGGAAATACCTCTACGTCAGCAACGAAGGCAGCGGCGACCTCTCGGGTTACGCGGTCGGCCGGGACGGTGCCCTGACAGCGATCCCCGGATCGCCGTACCCCAGCGGCGGAAACACGCACGGTGTCGTCATCACACCCGACTCGCACCGGCTCTACGTGCCCAACACGACCTCGAACACCGTCACCGGATGGACCATCGGAGCCGGCGGCCACCTGACCCCGCTGCCCGGCTCGCCGTACCCAATGCCAGCGATGCCGGGCCGGGTCACGCTCAGCGCGGACGGCAAGTACCTGTTCGTCATCCAGGCGATCGCGGTGGACAACCCGACGTTGCACAGTCAGGTGTACAGCTATGTGCTGCAACCAGACGGCCAGCCAGTCCCCAGCGGCCTCCCGCCCGCCGACACGGGCTTGGTCTGGCACGACGGCTCGAACGCCTTTCTCACCCCGAACCAAGGCCCACTCGCCGCACTGACCGCAACCGAGCCCACGTCCGGCGGCACGCGCGGATTCTCCGCCGCGGGCTCGACAGACCCGGACGGCACAGTCTCCCAGTACGCCTGGGATTTCGGCGACGGACAGCGGCTGTTGACCACTACGCCCGACGTCTCGCACACGTACGCCAAGCCCGGAACCTGGACCGTTACGGTGAGGGTCACCGATGACGAAGGCTGTTCCACCGACCTGATCTACGAGGGAACGACGGTCACCTGCGGCGGCGGCCCGCGCGCACAGGCGCGGACGACGGTCACGACCTAGCGCTCGGGGCTGGAGCGGAGTGCTTACCGGCTGACCCGCCGTCGCTGGCTCGATTCGTTCGCGTTCCGGCCTCGGCACCGCGAGCAGGAAGCCTTGCACCTCTTGACCTTCCCGGCGCGGTGACCGTCCAATTTAGCCGGTTTGGACGGCTCGCCGTTGTCCGGTCAGCCGTCCTGTTTCGGCACTGTGTCCCGCAGCTGAGCAAGCCGTTCCGCCGACTCCGAACCAGGCTCGGCCGACCAGATCACCAGATGCTGCTCGCCGTTCCCGGCCTGGTGGAAGCTGTCCCAGTCCAGCGACATCTCCCCCACCTTGGGATGCGCGACGGTCTTCGTGCCGAAATTCTGGTGCGCCACCCGGCGTTCGGCCCACCAGCGGCGGAAATCTGGGCTCGTCAAGGACAGATCCCCCACCAGCCGCGACAACGCCGGATCCGTCGGGTTGTCCGCCGCGTTCATCCGCAACACCGCGACACACGTGCGCGCGACCTGCTCCCACTCCGGATACAGCGCCCGCATCTGCGGATTCGCGAAGACCAGGCGGATGTAGTTGCGGTCCCGCTCCGGAATCTCGGCGAAATCGAGCAGCAGCGCGGCGGCGAGGTCGTTCCACGCCAGGATGTCCAGATACCGGCTGAACACCAGCGCAGGCACCCGGTCCAGCTGCCCCAGCAACCGCTCCAACTGCGGACGCACCGCACGCTTGCGCCGGGCCGGTTCCCGCGGCACGGAAGCCGGGCCCGACCGGGTGAGCAGCGTGCGAACGTAGTCGCGTTGCTCGTCGTCCAACCGCAAGACACGCTCCAACGCGGCCTGCACCGGCTCGGACGGAGCGAGGCGGCCCTGTTCGATCCGCGTGTAGTAGTCCGTGCTGATCGAGACCAGCTGCGCCACTTCCTCGCGGCGCAGCCCCGGGACGCGACGGCGCTCCCCCGCCGGAACGTCAAGGCCAACCTCGCGCGGCTGCAGCTCAGCGCGGCGATGCTGGAAGAACTGTCCCAGCTCGCGCAGCTCCGTTGGGGTGTCGGCCATGCGTTCCACCATACGGCGAATGCTGCTTTCGATCCTGGGAAGAATCCTTCCCAGGAAAGTCTCTCTCTTCCTGCGCGTGCGAACCACCGAGGTCCCGGCGACGGAGCTGACACCATGACGGAAGTCCGGTCTCCCAGCGACGGCAAGGAACAGGCGTCCGCCGACTACGCGCCGCGGCTCGCTGAGGACGGATACCTCGTTCTCCCCTTCGACGCGGCCTACTCCCCCGTGGCCCGGAAGACCCGGTGCAGCGTGCCGACGACCTCTTCGGCAACGCAGTGTCTTATCTGGCCAGGTCTTATCTGGCCAGCCCGGACGGTCCCGTCTGGAAGCCGTGGACGAGTCGACGCCCGCGACGAACTGAAAGCGTTCTTCGGAGAACACCTGAAGGCGTGAGCCGGTCCCGTCCGCGCACTCAGCCCACCGGCCGAGCCATTCGAGTCCGCAGCGCTTCTTCCGGACCGCCACGCAATACAGTGCGCGTGGTCCCAGATGCCGACGCGAACCTGCCGGTGAACCGCTCGTCCCACTCCAGGCAGGCCCGCAGCAACACCTCGGTGTCGAACCGGGTCCGGAACACCTGCCCGCCGCGCGACAGCTCAGCTGGTCCCGTACATGAAGTCGGCTCCCGCCCCTGCCGCCTCCAGCCGACTTGAGGTCAAGCGCGCAGCTCAGCCCTGAGCCTCCTCGCGAAGGAGCCGCACCGCCTTCGGACCCACGCCGTGCAGGGCGAGCAACTCCGCGTCGGTCCACTCGGCGGTCTGTGCCAGCGTCGTGATCCCCGCACCGTGCAGGGCCCGGGTGGCTGGGCTGCCGATCGCCTTCGGCAAGTCCCCCACCTCCCCTGCCACGGCGGTCCCGGCCGCAGCCACCGGGGCCGCCAGGCGCTTCGGTGCCCGGGCCAGCCACGCGCGGCGCACCCAGTGGTTGAGCTGCTGCCCGTTGAGGTCCCCGATCGGCAACCGGGCCCCCGCCCTGGCGACGCGGCGGGCGGTCGGGTGGGCGGCGCGCAGTTCGTCCACATCGGACGGGGTCATCCGGAGCACGACCTGCCGATCCGGTCGCAGGGCGGCGAATTCCTTGCCCTGCACCGTGAACGCGACCGTGCCGTCAACGGCCAGCTCGGCCGTTTCCGGGTAGGACAGGGCGGTTCTGCGGAGCTGCGCCGGTGTCGTCATGGCCCCAGGCTGGCACGACTGGGCCGCTCAGGCCATTTCGGCGCCTCAGCCGGCCTCGGCCCCGAGGAAGTCGAACACCGCCTCCCGCAGCTCGACCCCCACCAACGCACCGCGGTGATCCCCCGCGACCTGCCGCAGCCGCGCACCCGGCACCCGCGCCACGAGCTGCTCGATCCCGTGCGCCATGAAGTCCTGCCACCCGGCGAGGAACAACGTCGGCACCTGCGGAACCCCCGCCCCCGGATCGAACGGTTCGCTCGCCAACCCCTCGACGAGATTCAGCAGCGACTCCGCGTCCCCCGCCGCCGCCATCGCCGTGATCGCCCCAGTAAGCGGATCGTCCGGCACCGGCCCGCCCCGGACGGCCAGCCGCGCCGCCCTGAGATCAACCGCCGCGAACGGTTCCTGCGGACTCAACCCGCCCAGCACCAACCGCCGCACCGACACCTTGGGATGCGCCGCGAGATCCCACGCAAGCCGCGCCCCGAGCGAATACCCGACGACGTCGACCTCTTCCGCACCAGCACATTCCGCCAACGCGTCGACCACCCGGGTCGAGGTCACCTCCTCGGCCTTCGCGACCTTGGGCCCGCCAGGATGCCCCGGCAAATGCACCACAACCGTCTCCCGCCCGGCAGCCGCCAGCGGATCGGCCCAGTACTCCGCAGGCCAATCACACGCGGCCGAGGACGCGAACCCATGGATCAACACGACCGGAGGCCCGGTGACAGGACGACGGGAAAGCGTACGGGTGACCGGAAACGCGGAAGTCATTCTACAATCGTAGACAAAACCCGTCACCTGGTCCAGCTTTGCGTGAGGGCCACCCTCATTGACTCTGATTCCCCCAGGGTTCCCCTCACGACCCGCCCGCCGCCGTACGTCAGGGACCCCTTCACGGAACCAGATTCCCTCAAGGAGCCCTTCACGGACCGCGCCGCCCCGCCCCCGCCGGGATGCGCCCCCAATGCGGCATTGGTTGCATGCGACGCACCGAACGCCACATTGGGTGCATCTAACGCACCCAATGCCACATTGGGACGCTAACCCCACCCCAACCGCCGCCCGCCGAATCCAACCCAGCCACGCACCCACCCCACGCGCCCGAAACTGCAGCCAATGCACCCAACGCATCGAGGCACCCAGCCCTCGAAAACCGCAGCCAATACACCCAACAATCGAGGCACCCAGCCCTCCCCCGCACCCCGATACGAAGCCAAAATGCGGTCCGGGGGTGCTTGTCAAGGCATCTTTCCCGCCTTGACAAGCACCCCCGGACCGTCATCACAATCAAGCTTCGGGGTGCCCCACGCAACCGACCGGGCGCAATGTCGCCGCCAGGCGACGAGCCAAAAAGAAGAGAACTCAATCCCCAATCCGAGCCATCAACCCGTCCACATACCCCCGATACCGCTCCGCAACCTCCCCCACCGGATGCATCAAACTAGTCACATTAGCCCCGATGGAAACCGCGATAATCTCATCCGCCAGCACCCCGATAACCGGAGCCTCCGAAGCCTCCCCCTTCCCCCGAGCAGCAGCGATCCGAACCGTCAACTCCCCCCGCCAGCTATTGAGCAAATCCCGATACTGCCGAGCAAGCTCCGGATTGGCCACGGAATGCTCCCACAACACCAGCAAAACCCGAGCCGACGCGATCTGATGCTCGTCGAACGGAATCGCCGCCTCGACAAACCCCCGCAGCGACTCCACAGGCCCGAGCGAAGGATCCAGTTCGGACATCCGCTGCGAAGTCTCCTGCAGCACGCTCTCGAACGTCGCCGCGATGATGCTGTCCTTGCTGGGGAAGTAATGCTTGAGGGCACCGTTCGCGAACCCGGCCGCGGTCACGATGCTGCGCATCGTGGCAGCCTCGAACCCGCCCTCGATGATCAGCTTTTTGGCGACCTCGACGATCTCCCGTCGTCGCTGATCGTGATCGATGACCTTCGGCATGGTTACAGACTCTAACCCGTATTCTCCCGCGACGGATGTGACCCTGCTCGACCGTCCGCGGGAGCGGCGAGCCCGGGAATGCGGACGCACAAGCCATGGCCCGAAAATCGTTCACCCGAGTCCCAGCCGGGCCGCTCGTCTCTGCGCCTGCCGTGCCGGGTCCGCCACCGGAGCGGCCAGCAGCAGCCGCTGGGTGTAGGGATGCTCGGGAGCCCGCGTCACCGTCGCCGTCGGGCCCGATTCCACGATCTCTCCCTGGTACAGCACCGAAACCCGGTGACAGATCCGGTGCACCACGCCCAGGTCGTGCGACACGAACAGGTACGACACGCCGGTCTCGCGCTGCAGTTCCAGGAACAGGTCGAGGATCGTCGCCTGGGTGGTCAGGTCGAGCGCGCTCACCGGCTCGTCGCACACGATCAGCCGCGGCCGGCGGACCAGTGCCCGCGCGATCGCGATGCGCTGCCGCTGGCCGCCGGAGAACTCGCCCGGATACCGGTGCACCGCGTCGGCGGGCAGGCGCACGCGGTCGAGCATGTCCGCGACCACCGTCCGGGCGTCCGCACGCGAAGTCCCGGCCACCACTAGCGGTTCGGCAAGCACTTCGCCGACGGTCATGGTGGGGTCCAGCGAGCCGTACGGGTCCTGGAACACCACCTGGATGTCGCTGGCCAGCCGGCGTCGCGTCGCGCCCCGGGCGTGGGTGATGTCCTCGCCGTCGAAGGTGATCCGGCCGGACTCCGGCGCGGCGAGGCCCAGCACCGCTTTGCCCAAAGTGGACTTTCCCGACCCGCTTTCGCCGACCAGCCCGACGCATTCGCCCGGCCGCACGTCCAGCGAAATCCCTTTGAGCGCCCGGAACCGGACCCGGCGGCTGAGCCGGTAGTCGACGACGAGGTCCTCGATCGCGAGCAACGGAGCGGTCATCGCCCGGCCTCCTCTCCGGCCGCGTGGGCAAGACCGCGCCGTTCCCAGGCTTCGTCCAACTCGTCCCGTCCTTCGGTGTCGTCCAGCGACGCGCTGATCAGCTCGGCGGTGTAGGGGTCCTCCGGCGCGCGGAAGATCCGTTCCACCGGGCCGGTTTCCACGATCCGGCCGTCCTTCATCACCACGACGCGGTCGCAGATGTCCGCGACGACGCCGAAGTTGTGCGTGACGATCACCAGCGCCATCCCGTACTCGGCCTGCAGTTCGCGCAGCAGCTCCAGCACCTCGGCCTGCACCGTCACGTCCAGCGCGGTCGTCGGCTCGTCCGCCACCAGCAGCGACGGCCGCCCGGCCACCGCGCCGGCGATCAGCACGCGCTGCGCCATGCCGCCGGAGATCTGGTGCGGATAGCTCGCCATGACGCGATCCGGGTCGGTGAGGCCTACCCGCTCCAGCACTTCGCGCGCCCGCTTCTTCGCCGCGGCCCTGTCGAGCCCGTGCACGCGACGCAGCGGCTCGACGAGCTGGTGCCCGATGGGATAGCACGGGTCGAGGTTCGTCATGGGCTCCTGCGGCACGTACCCGATCTCGCGGCCGAGCAGTTTTGCCCGCTCCGCCGCGTTCCCGACCTCGCGCCCGCCGACCCAGATCCCGTCGGCGACCGCGGTACCGCCGGGCGGCAGGAGGTCGAGCACGGAGAACACCGTCTGTGTCTTGCCCGACCCGGATTCGCCGACGATCCCCAGCACCTCGCCGGGCGCCGCGTCCAGCGACACCCCGCGCACGACCTCCTTGACGCCCTTGTCCGTCGCGTACCCGACCCGCAGGTTCTCGATCCGCAGCGCGCAATCGGCCGCCGCGTGCTCGTGCTCGCCGGAAACCGGTCCGCACGGCAAATCGGCGGGAGCGGCCAATGCTTCCCGCACCCGAGCCCGGCCCCGGCGCGTCGGCTGTTCCCCGCGGACGCTGACCAGGTCGGCGAGCGTCGAGCCCATGAACGCCAGCGCGGCGATCGTCACGCCCAGCGCGATCGACGGCCACAGCAGGATCAGCGGGTACGTCAGCATGTTCAGGAAGCCGTCGTTCATCGTCTGGCCCCAGCTGGGCGTCGACGCCGAGCCGATGCCGAGGAACTGCAGACCGGCCTGCATGCCGATGGCGAGCCCGGCGGTGAGCGCGGTCTGCACGATGATCGGCGCGTACACCGCGCGCAGCAGGTGCGTGCGCAGGATGCGCGGCGTGCCGACCCCGGCCACGCGGGCGGCGTCGATGTACGGCTCCCGGCGCACGGTGAGAGCGCGGGCGCGGGTGATCCGGTAGTAGCCGGGCGAGAGGAACACGCCGAGCGCGATCATCAGCACGGTGAAGTCCTGTCCGGTGCCGGCCGCGACGACCAGCAGCACGATCATCCCGGGCACCGACTGCAGCGCGTCGCTGATCCACGAGCAGATCCGGTCGGTCGCGCCGCCGAAGTACCCGGCGACCACCCCGGTCGGGACGCCGAGCACGACGCCGGTGACGCAGGTGATCGCGCCGCCGTACAGCGTGGTCCGCGCGCCGTAGAGCAGGCGGCTGAAGAGGTCGCGTCCGGCGGAGTCGCCGCCGAGCAGGTGCCCGTTGCCGGGTTCGGCGTGGGTGAGCGCGAAGTCGACGTGGTTCGGGTCGTAGGGGGCCAGCCACGGCGCGCACACCGCGGCGAGCACGACGAGCGCGAACACGACCAGCGCGACGACGC
This sequence comes from Amycolatopsis sp. CFH S0740, assembly GCF_004522315.1. Taxonomy (NCBI): domain Bacteria; kingdom Bacillati; phylum Actinomycetota; class Actinomycetes; order Pseudonocardiales; family Pseudonocardiaceae; genus Amycolatopsis; species Amycolatopsis sp. CFH S0740. The sequence goes on from NZ_SDLS01000007.1 coordinate 309,202, forward strand.
CGACCGGACGGCGGAAGTACCGGCGCAGCAAGGAAATCCGCTTCACCGGGGCGAGCGTGGCGGGGAACGGGGCAGCGGTCATCGGTCGCGCACCTTCGGGTTGACCCACCCGAGCACGAGGTCGAGCAGGAAGTTGACGATCACGACGAACACGACGGTCACCGCGGTCAGGCCGAGCAGCACCGGGATGTCCCCGATCTGCGACGCCGACTGCGTCAGGCTGCCGATCCCCGGCAGGTTGAACACGATCTCCACGACCACTGCGCCGCCGAGCAGCCCGACGAACATCAGCGCCAGCACGGTCAGCGCGGACGGCGAGGCGTTGCGCAGCACGTGGGTCGTGACCCGCCGCGACGACAGGCCGCGCGCCCGCAGCGTGCGGACGAAGTCCTGGTTGGCGACCTGGAGGAAGCCGTTGCGCAGCTGTTCGGCGATCATCACGATCGCGCCGAGCGACAGCGAGATCGACGGCAGCGCGATCGACCGCAGCCAGCCGACGAACGACTGGTCCGGCGACACGTAGCCGACGGCGGGGAACCACTGGAGCTGGATCGCGAACCAGGTGACGAGCACGAGGCTGACCCAGAACCCGGGCAGCGCGAACAGCACCACCGAGGCGAGCTTCAGCACGCGGTCGACCACTCCGCCGGGGCGCAGGCCGCAGATGACCCCGACGAGCACGCCGAGGACCGCCGCGAGCAGCGTCGCGGCGACGACGACCGACAGCGTCACCGGCACGCGCAGCGCGATCTGTTCGCCGACCGGCTGGAAATTCCGCCAGGAGGTCCCGAAATCGCCGGTGGCCGCGTGCGACAGCCAGTCCCAGAACTGGACGAGCAGCGGCCGGTCGTACCCGATCTGGGCGCGCAGCGCCGCCTGCTGCGCGGGGGTCGCGCTGTTGCCGAGCAGCCCGGCGGTCGGGTCCCCCACCGCCGTGTGCGCCAGGAAGAACGTGCCGCTCGTGACCAGCACGAGCAGCAGGATCCCGGACACCAGGCGTTTGACGATGAATGTGAGCATGTCGTTCGGCTCCTCCCCCGGAGCCGTCCACAGTGGAATCTTCGGACGGCTCCGGGGACGACGGGCGCGTCAGCCGCGCTGGATGAACCGCAGCGTCGGGAACATCATGCCGGTGATCGGCGTGACGGTGATGCCCTTGACGCTGAAGTAGAGGTTGTCGGCCTGGTACCAGACGTTCCACCAGGCGAGGTCCACGAGCTTCGTGTTGAGCTCCTTGAGCGCTGCGGTCTGGTCCGCGCCCGGCTGGGCCTGTTCCGCCTTCTGCACGAGCGCCTTCACCTCCGGGAAGGCGTCCACCGACGGCTTCGGGTTGTACCACTGCGACGACGTGACCTGGTCGGTCAGCGTGGCCATGTCGTTGCCGTCCATCGCGATCACCGCGAGGAACATCGGGTACGTCGGCGCGTTCTTCTGGTAGTCCGGCATCGACATGTTCTGCCAGTCGACCTTGATGCCCAGCTGCCCGAAGGTCTGCTCGGCGGCGGGTTGCCACGCCTGGAAGATCGTGGACATCGGCATCTTGAGGCTGAAGCCGCCGCCATAGCCCGCCTCAGCGAGCAGTTGCTTGGCTTTGCCGAGGTCCGTCTTGTACTTGTCGTTGCCCGCCGGGTCGTAGACCTGGCTGCCGCTCGGCCACAGCTGGTCGGTGACCGTTCCGGCGTCGTTGCCGACCGCCTTGAGGATCCCCGCCGCGTCGAACGCGTAGGAGATCGCCTGCCGCACGCGCTGGTCGCCGAGCGCCTTCACCTGGCTGCCGGTGCGGTCGGCGAACTGCACGCCGACCCACGAAGCCGGCTTCTTCGCGACATTCCAGCCGTTCTGCTGCGCCTTCGGCAGGTTCGCCGCGTTGGCGAACTGGACGTTCAGCTGACCGGACAGCATCGCGTTGAAGCTCGCCGCCTGGTCGGTGATCGGGAACAGCCGCACCGTCGGGAACGGGTAGGTGGCGCTGTCCCAGTGCTTCGCGCGCTTCTTGAAGACGTACTGCGACTGCGGCTGCGAGGACGCCTTGTCGAAGGTGTACGGGCCGGAGCCGTCCGGGCCGTTGGCGAGCGACTTGGCCTTGATCGCCTTGGGCGAGGCCATCCAGCTGCGCCCGAGGCCCATGAAGTACAGCAGCGCGTCGTCGCGTTCGGACAGATGGAGCACGACGGTCGAGGGGTCCTTCGCCTCGACGCTCTTCACGTCGATGTAGGCCTGTCCGGAACGGGTGCCCGCCTTGAGGTGGTTGAGGTTCTCGACCGCCGCGGCGGAGTCGAACTTCTGCCCGTCGTCGAACGCGACGTCGTCGCGCAGGTGCATGGTCAGGGTCAGCCGGTCGGCCGACCAGTCCCACGACTTCGCGAGCGCGGGGATCGGCTTGGCGTCCTTGTCCAAGGCGACCAGCGGGTCGTAGACCGCGGACAGGTACGGGCCGTCGAAGCCGATGTCGGCGTTGGCCGGGTCCCACGACGTCACGTCGAGGAACACGCCCGCCTTCAGCTCGTCGGTGCCCGCGCCCGCCCCGGCGGCGCCCGAGCCGGTGCATCCGGCGATGCCGAGCAGCGCCGCGGCGGCCGCCGCGAACAACGCCGCTGTCCTTGTCCTCGTCATTGAGTCCCTCTCTCAGGGTGCTGGACCGCCGGCGGGGTCGCTCGGCGCCCCGCCGGGAACGGCGGGCCTGCGAGTGCGGCCCGGCTCGCCGTGGTGCGGGATAGTCTACGATTGTCGGCTAAAAAATCAACGGGCCGGATGCGTTTGTTATCTCCCGGCCCGGCGGCCGTTTTCAGACGGCGTCGGCGACCAGAACGCGAGGGCTTCCGGGCAGTGCGAGAACATCGCATACGCGCCATCCTGCACCGTCCAGCCATTCGCGGACTTCCGCCTCCGGATAGACGACGGTCCCGTCGATCACGAAGTACTCCCCCGCGTGCAGCGCGTCGATCGGGCGCTGCCGTTCGCCGTCGTCGAGGAAGAAGTCCAGCAGCAGCAACGTCGCTCCGTCCCCGGCGGCCGCGCGCGCGTTGGCCAGGATCTTCCGGTTCTGCTCCGCGGTGAACCGGTGCACCACGTGGTTCACCATCACCAGATCGTGCTCCCCGCCCGGTTCCGCGGATTCCGTGGGCGCGGGGTCGATGCTCGTGCGATCCGCGTACCCGGCCGCATTCACCGCGTCGGTGATCCCTTGCGTGGACTCGGGTCCGAAAACGAAGCGAGCGGTCAGTGCGGGATTCGCCCGCAGCGCGCCGATCGCGAATTCCGGCGACAATCCGCCCAGATCGAGCATCGAACGGTAGGGCGAGAAATCGAATGCGCGCGCGAGCATCGACGCGTGCAGCGCGTTGTAGCGCATCACGCCCGCCATGAACGTCGCCCAGCGGCCCTCGTCCATCTGGAGGTCGCCCGGTTTGCCACTGTCCACAGTGGTGTCGAACTGGAGCCAGTGCCCGTAGCTGATTTCGTTGAGGAAGGTCAGGAACGGCGCCAGATCCGTAGCGCCGTCCCCGCCCAGGTACTCCCGCGCGTCGGCGGCCAGCTCGTAGCGGCCGTCGGTGCGCCCCAGCAGGCCGCGCGCGTTCATCGCGTCGGCGAGGATCCTGGTCAACTGCTCGCCCTTGCCGGTGGCGGCGGCGAGTTCCGGCGCCGTGCGCGGACCGTCGGCGAGCGCGCGGAACAAGCCGATCCGCGAGGCGGCGAACAACTGCTTCGCGCCCATGTACCCGATGGCGATGTCGACGATGCGGTCCGGCGCTGGTTTCGTCATGTGGCGGCTCCTCACGGCGTCGGGGGTGCCTCTCCGGGCACCCCGGGGAGCTTTAGTCTACGCACGTCGACAAAAAACACCAGCCCCTTCACCAGGTTCCGTCGGCGGCGACTGCGCGATCGAGCCACAACTCCTTGGTCAGCTCGCGAATCCGGTCCGCGCCGACGCGTTCCAACAGTGCGAGCGCGCCCGCATTGTCCTCCAGTTGCGCCAGTCGCGATACGCCCACGAGGACGTTCGCGGTCACGGGATTGGCCAGGCAGAAGGCAATTCCCAGCTGTGCGGGCGAAGCTTCCAGCTCGGCGGCGATCCGTTGCACCGCAGGCCAAGCGGCGGCGATCTTCTCCCGGATTCCTCCGACATCCGCGCCGATCTTGCGATTCGGCTGCAGATTCCCCACGAGCAGCCCGCCTTCGAAAATGTCCGACGCCTGCAGCGTCAGCTCGCCGGAAGCGAAGAGCGGCGCGTAAAACTCGCCCTCGGCCATCGAACGGCGCGCGAGTCCGTACTTCAGCTGCACGAAGACCGGGGGCTCCACACCACGTTTGCGCGCAATGGCAACAGCTTTGCGCAGATCGTCAATGCGCCAATTGTTCACGCCCCACGCGCGGAACCGGCCAGCTTCCATCTGCTCCGCGACGTCCGCGACGACCCGTTCGAGGTCGACTTCCCCGAAGTAGTCGCCGACCACGACCAGATCGGCCGACTCCACTCCGACGCGTTCGAGGGCGGTGTTCATCTGCTGCGCGAAGCCGACGTTCGGGTAGTCCCAGAGCCAGAGTTTCCCGCAGTAGAGCCAGTCTTCGCGGGCGAGACCGGCCTCGCGCACCGCGCGGCCGAAGATCCGGTCGGTCGTGGAACCCTCGGCGTGCGGGCCCATGTCGTAGTGCGCGACGTCGAAGAAGGCGAGCCCGAGTTCGGCCGCGCGGGCGATCAGCGCCACCGCGTCGCCGAACTCCATCCGGTCCCAGGTGTTCCACGAGCCGAGCGACAACGCCGGCACGCGCGGGAACGCCGGGCCCAGTCCAGGTCGATCCGTCGCCACGATTCCTCCTGCGGTTCAAGGGATTTATTTTCTACGCTTGTATACTATAAGCCCGCGAACCTCGCTCCCGGCGAAAGGAAACGACGATGCCCGCTGCCCGTACCGTGCTGATCACCGGAGGTGCCGGCGGCATCGGCCGCGCGATCGGCGCCGCCTTCGCCCAGGCAGGCGATTCCGTGGTGCTCGCCGACCTCGACGGCGCCGAAGAAGCCGCCAAACCGGTTGGCGGGCGCGGAATCCGGCTCGACATCACCGACGAGACCGCGATCTCGGCGGCGCTCGACGAGATCGGCCCGGTCGACGTCCTGGTCAACAACGCCGGTCTGCTCAGCGTCCACGGCCGGTTGCTGGACCTGCCCGGCCCGGACCTGCTGCGCATTCTCTCGACCAACGTGCACGGCACGTTCCTGATGACGCAGCTGGTCGCCCGCAGGATGGTCGCGCGCGGCGAGCCGGGCGTCGTGGTGAACCTGTCCTCGATCGGCGGGCGGCAGCCGACCCCGGGAATGGGCGGTTACGAAAGCAGCAAAGCCGCGGTCGACGCGCTGACCCGGTGGGCGGCGATCGAGCTGGCGGAGCACAAGATCCGGGTGAACGCGGTCGCGCCCGGCCCGGTCGCGACGCCGATGCTCGCCGCCGCGATGCCGCCCGGATCGCCCGCGCACGACGCGTGGGTGGCGCGGATCCCGGACGGCCGGATGGCGGCGGTCGAGGACGTCGCCGCCGCGGTGGTGTTCCTGGCGAGCCCGGCCGCCGCCCACATCACCGGCACGAGCCTCCCGGTGGACGGCGGCCAGCTGCTCACCTGACCCAGCTGTCCGTGAAGGGCTCCTTGAGGGAATCAGATTCCCTCAAGGAGCCCTTCACGGCCGTTAGGCGATGGCCGAGCGGTCGAAGACGATCTGTCCACCTAGGACGGTCAGGTCCACCTCGACGTCGGGCAGCTCGGCGGGGGTCACCGTGAACGGATCCGCGGACAGCACGCACAGATCGGCCGCCATCCCCGGTTCCAGCGTGCCTTTCCACGACGCGGCGCCGTCCTGCTGGGCCGGGTGCACGGTGTAGCAACGGAGCAGCGTTTCCATCCGCTGCCGCACGTCCTCGGCGGGCCCCATCCACTGGTCCGCGGCGGCGATTTCCTTGCGCCAGTCCGGCGGCAGCACCGGCGCGTCGGACGTCAGGCACAGCGGGACCCCGGCGTCCAGCGCCTCCTGCAGCGGCCACGCGGCGGCCGAACTGCCCGCGCCGAGCGCCGCGTCGACCACTCCGGCGGTGCGCACCGCGATCCCGGCCTGGGCGGACAGCCCGACCCCCAGCCGGGCCATCCGCTTCAGCTGCGCCGCGTTCACCAGGTCGCCGTGGATGACGTAGTGGCCGAGGTCGACGTCGCGTTCCTCCCGGGCCCGTTCGACGGCGTCCAGCATCAGCTCGATCGCCCGGTCGCCGGTCGCGTGCACGCCGACCTGCAGTCCGGCTTCGTGCGCAGTGCGGACCATCCGGGTGAAGTTTTCCTCGCGCTCCGGGTCGTCCGCGCCGCCGACGAGGAGGTGGGCGTGGCTGCCGTCGGCGTAGCAGTGGTGGGTGTAGGCGGAGCGCATCGGCGGGATGCCGTCGGCGAAGATCTTGACCCCGCGGAAGTTCAGCCGGCGCGGGTCGGCACCCGGTCCGTCCACTGTGGCCAGTCCGGCGCGGAAGCGGTCGAAGGTGCTCGGGCCGTCGAGTTCGCCGTACAGCCAGAGTGCGGTCACCCGTGCCCGCAGCAGTCCTTCGGCGGCCAGTTCCCGGTACTGCTCGACGACGGACATGCCGAACGCGCCGATGTGCCCGTCGTCCTCGCCCGGGCCGAGGCCGGGTTCGGTGTAGCTCGTAATGCCCAGCGCGGCAAGGATTTCGCCCGCGCGCAGGATGGCCGCGCGGCGTTCGGCGGCGGTGCGCAGGGGCTTTTCCGGACCGGGTCCGGGCGCGCCGTCGTCGGCGAACAGGGTGTCCGGCCAGAGCGCGCCGAGCCAGGCGCCGTGCAGGTGCGCGTCGTTGATGCCCGGCAGCACCGCGCGGTCGCCGAGGTCGAGCACTCTCGTGCCGGGGCCGATCAGCTCCCGCAGGTCGGCGTCGGTTCCGGCGCGCAGCACGCGTCCGTCCCGCACCGCCAGCGCGGTCGCGGGCGCGGGACCGGCCATGGTGTGCACCGCCGCTGCCCGCAAGACGAGGTCCGCAACTGAGGTCGGCACAGGCGCTCCTGGAGGGATTCGGGGACTCGACATTTTTGTCGACGTCCGTAGACTAACCCATCGTCCGGCCCCGCAGGGCCCGCCAGTCCCCGGAAAGGTTTCCCATGACCGTCCCGACTTCCACCCGCGCCGCGGTGCTGACCGAGCACGGCGCGCCGCTGAAGCTGACCGAACTCCCGCTGCCCGCCGGGCTCGAAGCGGGCGCGGCGCTGGTCCGCGTTTCGTGCGCGACGCTGTGCGGCACGGACGTGGAGATCTGGTCCGGGAAGATGAGTTTCCCGGGCATGCTGCCGATGGTGCTGGGCCACGAAATGGTCGGCGAAGTGGTGGCGGCCGGACCGGACACGCGCGACGCGCTCGGCCGCGCGATCGGGGCCGGGTCCCGGATCGGCTGGTCGGAATCCACCTGCGGCGAGTGTTACGGCTGCACGGTGCTGCGCGAACCGGTCGCGTGCTCGCGGCGCGGCTACGGCTTCCTGCAGCGGTCGGACGTCGCGCCGTTCGCGACCGCCGGACTGTGCGAATACGCCTACGTCGTCCCGGGCGCGGCGAAGCTGCTGCTGCCCGCCGAGGTGCCCGACACCTGGGCCGCGATGGCCGGATGCGCGGCGAAAACCGTGCTGCGCGCGTTCGACCGCGTCGGCGGCGTCCGGCCCGGATCGCGCGTGGTGGTGCAGGGATCCGGCGCGCTGGGCCTCTTCGCGACCGCGGTCGCGCACCTGAGCGGGGCGGGCAGCGTCATCACCGTCGGCGCGCCCGCGTCGCGGCTGGAGCTGGCGAAGGAATTCGGGGCCGACGAGGTGGTCGAGGTCGCGGGCGGTTCGGACGCGATCGTCGAGCGCGTCACCGAGCTGACCGGCGGCCACGGCGGCGACCTCGTGCTGGACTTCGCCGGTGCGCCGTCGATCGGCCGCGAGGCGGTCGCGATGGCGGCGCAGCGCGGGCGGGTCGTGATCGTCGGGAGCACCGGACCGGAGCCGACGCCGGTCCCGCTCGGCACGGTGATGGGCAAGGAACTGACCGTCGTCGGCTCCCTCAACGGCGACATCGCCGATTACCACCACGCGATCGAGTTCTTCGGTTCGTTCGCCTCCCGGATGCCGTGGGACCGGCTGTTCGGCACCCCGGTCGGGCTCAGCGGCGCGAGCGAGCGGATCGAGGCCATGCACCGCCTCGACGAGACGAAAGCCGTCGTCGACCCCCGTCTTCCCTGATCCCTTTCCCGTTACGAGCCAAGGAGGTCTCGTGTCCGCATCCTCGCCCCTGCCCCACCGCAAGATCGGCACGTCCGGTCTGGACGTTTCACTGCTCTCGCTCGGTTCGTGGCACACCTACGACCGGATGGATTTCGCCGACGCCGTCGCGATGATCCGCGCCGCGGTCGAGGCCGGCGTGAACCTGTTCGACGTCGGCGTCTACGGCATGCCCGGCCACCCGCCGGTGTTCACCGACGTGCTCTGGAGCGCGATCATCCGCGCCGCCCGCATCCCGCGCGACGACTACCTGGTCTCGGCGAAGCTGTGGATCGAAGGCTTCGGCGACCAGGGATTCCGGCCGCAGCTGGAAAACGCGTTCCTGCGCGGCGGATTCGACGTCGCGGACCTGGTGATCCTCGGCGACCTGCGCCGAGACGACGTCGCGCTGGAGGACCTGGTCGAGGACCTCGCCGGGCTCACCCGCTCCGGGCTGATCCGGGCGTGGGGCGTCAACAACTGGTCGGCCGGGAACATCGCGCGGCTGCGCGAAATCGCCGAAGCGCTGCAGGTTCCGGGTCCCCAGATCGCGCAGCTGAAGTACAGCATCGGCCGCCGGTCCATTCCGGACGGCGAGCCGTTCGCCCGGCTGTTCGCCGACGGGTTCGTCATGCAGGCGTCGGACGTCCTCGAGGGCGGCATCCTCGCCGGGCGCACCAAGCTGACCCGCGAGATCGGCCGCGACCCCGGCGATGTCCGCAAGCGGATCACGCGCGACGCCCCCAAGGTCGTGCAAGCCGCGGAAGAACTCGGCACGAGCGCGGCGCGGCTCGCGGTCGCTTTCACGCTGACGCATCCGGCGAACGTCACGACGCTTTTCGGCGCGACCCGGATGGAGCAACTGGAGGACAACCTCGCCGCGGTCGACCTGGTCGAGCAGGTCGGGGCCGAGCAGATCCGCGCGCTGGTGGAGCCGTTCTGGGCCGACCGCGACGCCGTCGATCCCGAAGGTCCCTGAGCCCGCCGACCTCCCCGCTCCCTAACCCCGCCCTCGCCGAGGAGACTGCCTTGACCTATCCCCCTGTCCCGTTCGACCCGGAGATCGAGCCCGCGCTCGCCGAGATCGTCCCGGCCGACGCGCCGCCGTTCACCCCGGAGACGATCCCCGGCCTGCGCCGCGCGATGGCCGAGATGTTCCCGCCCGCCGCCGAAGTCGTCGGCGACGCCCCGGTGACCGTCGTCGAGCAGACCATTCCCGGCCCGGACGGCGCGCCGGACCTGGAAATCACCATTCTGTCCCCGCATCAGAGCGACGGCGCGCTTCCCGTCCTCTACAACATCCACGGCGGCGGCATGATGGTCGGCCACCGCAACATGGACGTCGGCCGGTTGCTGGCACTGGTGCTGGAATTGAACGTCGTCGCGGTGAACGTCGAGTACCGGCTCGCCCCCGAGCACCCGCACCCCGCGCCGGTCGAGGACTGCTACGCCGGTCTGGTGTGGACAGTCGAGCACGCCGACGAGCTCGGCATCGACCCGTCGCGCGTCGTGGTGATGGGCGGCAGCGCGGGCGGCGGTCTAGCCGCGGCGGTCTCGCTGCTCGCGCGCGACCTGAATGGCCCCGCCATCGCGGGCCAGCTGCTGCTGTGCCCGATGATCGACGACCGCAACACCACTGTCGCGAGCCAGCAGTACCCCGGCTTGGGCACGTGGACGAGGGAATCCAACCTCGCCGGCTGGCAGTCGCTGCTGGGCGACGCGGTCGGCACCGACGACGTCTCCCCCTACGCCGCACCGGCCCGCGCGACCGACCTGTCCGGGCTGCCCCCGGCGTTCATCGAGGTCGGCAGCGCGGAACCGTTCCGCGACGAGGACACCGAGTACGCGCTGCGCATCTGGGCGACCGGCGGACAGGCCGAACTGCACGTGTGGGCGGGCGCCTTCCACGGGTTCGACATGTATGTTCCGGATTGGCCGATCAGCAAGGCGGCTCTCGAAACCCGGAACTCGTGGCTGCGCCGGATCTTCGGGAAGGCCGGGAAATGAGCGTCCCTCCGGTGCCCTACGACCCGGAACTGGAGCCCGGTCTCGCCGCGTTCCTCGACCTGGTCGAGCGGATCCCGCTGCGCGCGGACACGATCCTGGCCAACCGCGCGCATTTCGCGACGATCATCCCGCCCGCCGAGCAGATCGTCGGCGACCTCCCGGTCGAGCTGACCGAGCACACCGTCCCCGGCCCCGAGGGCGCGCCGGACATCGTGCTCACCGTCGTCCGTCCCGCCGCGGGCGTCGTCAACGCACCCGCCCTGTACAGCATCCACGGCGGCGGAATGGTGCTGGGCAACCGATTCTTCGGTCTCGACGGCCTGATCGACGACGTCCTGCGGTTCGGCGCGGTCGGCATCTCGGTGGAATACCGGCTGGCACCGGAAAACCCGGCCCCGGCCGCCGTCGAGGACTGCTACGCCGGTCTCTTGTGGACAGTCGAGCACGCCGACGAACTCGGCATCGACCCGTCGCGCATCGTCGTCACCGGCGCCAGCGCGGGCGGTGGCTTGGCGGCGGGCGTCGCGCTGCTTGCGCGGGACCGCAGCGGCCCAGCCATCGCCGGACAACTGCTGGCGTGCCCGATGCTCGACGACCGCAACGAGTCCGTGTCCACCCGGCAGTACAACGGAATCGGCGCCTGGGACCGCAACAACAACGACACCGGCTGGGACGCACTGCTCGGCCCGGCGCGCGGCACCGACGCAGCTTCCCCGTACGCGGTCCCGGCCCGGATGACCGATCTGTCCGGTCTCCCGCCCGCGTACCTGGACGTCGGCGCCGCGGAGATCTTCCGCGACGAGACGACCGAGTACGCGCTGCGGATCTGGGCTACCGGAGGGCAGGCGGAACTGCACGTCTGGGCGGGCGGCTACCACGGCTTCGCCGGTTTCTCCCCGGACGCGGAAGTCTCCCGCTCCGCCGTCGCGACCCGCCTTTCGTGGCTGCGCCGGATCCTGCGTGCCGGATGAAGCCGCTCCACACCGAAGCGAGCCTGGTCGACGCGGTGTGGCCGAAAAAACGGCCGGGCGCGCTCCGGATGGCCGTCGTGCTGGGGTTGCTGGAGGTCTTCGGCCCGATCTCCATGGACCTTTACCTGCCGGCACTCCCCCAGCTCGCCGACGATCTCCGGGCCGGGCAGAGCCTCGCGCAGGCGACCATGTCGGTGTGCATGCTCGGTCTCGCCTTCGGCCAGCTGGTCGTGGGCCCGCTGAGCGACCGGTTCGGCAGGCGGCGTCCGCTGCTGGCCGGGATCGGGTTGTTCACCGTGCTGTCGGTGGTGTGCGCGTTCGCGCCGTCGATCGAGGTGCTGCTCGCGGCCAGGTTCCTCCAAGGGCTGTGCGGTTCGGCCGGAATCGTGCTTTCGCTGGCCGTCGCGCGAGACCTCGCCGAGGGCGTCGAACTGGTGCGGCTGCTGGCGTTGCTGACCACCGTCGGGGCGCTGGCGCCGATCGTCGCCCCGGTGATCGGCGGGCAGCTGGCAGCCGTCATCGGATGGCGCGGCATTTTCGGTGTCCTCGCCGGGATCGGCGCGGCGTTGCTGCTCGTCGCAGCGACCGCGCTGCCGGAGAGCCTGCCGCCGGAGGCACGACATCCGCGCAAGGGCCGCGGCGAGTTCCGGATCCTGCTGAAAGACCCGCTGTTCTTGGGTTTCCTGCTGGTGAGCACCTGCGGCGGAGCGGCGTTCTTCACCTACCTGGCGTCGATCAGTTTCGTGCTGCAGGACGGATTCTCGTTGTCGCCGCAGCTGTTCAGCGCGTGTTTCGCGGCGAACGCGGTGATGTCGGTCCTCGGCGCACAGGTGAACCGCGCGGCGGTGCGGCGCGCGGGACCGGTCCGGATGTACGTGCTGGGCACGACCTTCACCGCGGCGGCGGCCGTGGCGATGCTGGGCGCAGTGGTGTTCGGGGCCGGGCTGGCGGCGTTGCTGATCCCGTTGGCGCTGCTGATGTTCGCGGGCGGGACCACGCAGGCGAACGGCAACGCGCTTGCCCTCGCCGATCACGGCGGGCGGGCCGGGACCGCGGCGGCGCTGCTCGGGACGTCGTCGTTCGCGGTCGGGCCGATCGTCGCGCCGCTGGTGTCGCTGGGCGGGACGACGCCGTTGTCGATGAGCCTGACGATGACGGTGGCGTACGGGGTCGCGACCGTGCTGCTGTGGCTGGCGGTGCTGCCTAGGCTGCGCCGATCAGCCTGACTCGAAGACGAGCTGGCCGTCCTCCTCGCCGACCGCCCGGAAGCCCGCTTTCTCGAGCACCCGGCAGCTGGCCGCGTTGCCGGGCAGCACATACGCCCGCAGCTCGGGTGCGAGAGCGGGCTCCGGGTGGTCCTCGTGCCACTGCCGCAGCGCCCGCGTCAGCTCAGTGGCCAGTCCCGCGCCCCACGCCGCGCGGGCCAGCAGGTAGCCGACTTCCCGATGCCCGCTGCGATGGGCGACGCCGAACCCGGCCCGGCCGAGAAATCCCGACGCGCCTTCAACCCGCCACTTCGACCAGCCGCGCGCCCGGTGTTCGGCGATGAACCGCTCCAGCCGTGCCCGGGTCGCCTCGCGGGTCTGCGGGCCGCTCGTCATGTGCTGCATGACCTCGCGGTCGGCGTGCAGGGCGGCGAGATCGGCCACATCCTCAGGAAACCAGGTGGTCAGGCGCAGCCGAGCCGTGCGGAGGATTTCCTCCCGGCCGGTCACCAGCCGGGGTGGTACGGCATCGGCGGGGTTTTCGGCAGCAGCCACGCGCCGGTCGCCCGGTGCGCCGCCAGCACGAGCGCGGCGACCGGGACGATCAGCCACAGGAACCCGCTCGGGAAGGTCATCTGCAGGGTCGGCGGCGCGCTCTTCCGGACGAAGCTGGAACCGAGGCCGACGATCATGAAGACGACGATGTCCAGCACCGCCAGGCTGCTGCCGACGAGCACGCAGACCCGGCCCGCCGGGGAACGCTTGAACAGCCCGATCGCGCCGGCGACGCTCAGTGCCGCGATCGCCAGGTCCGCGGCGCCGACGATGCCGCTGGAAAGCAGCCTGCTCGAGGAGGGATGGCCGACCATCCGGAGCACCGCCACGACGAAGCCGATCGTGCCCACCAGTCCGATGACCGAGGCCAAGGTCGCCGCGGCGACCGCGGTAGCCCCGAAGTACGCGGTCGGCGGCGGCTGCTGCGGCGGGAGCTGCGCGCCGTAAGCGGGCGGCAGCGGCGAGTACGGCTGCGGCTCCATGCCGGGATAAGGCCCTGGGGTCACGACGGCGGTTCCTCCGAGGTCAGGAAGACATTTTCGGCTCATCCTGCCAGGTCAGCGGCCTTTCCCCGGCCCGATTGCCCGAACGGACGACACGCGGTTCGCCGGCGCCTCTCGCGATACGGCCAGATAGGTGTTACCTTAGGTAACAGTGAATCGCGGTAACGCCTAATCAATGTCGCTCAGGGAGGACCGAATGACCAGCGCAGACGTGCAACGAGCACCGGAAGCAGCCCCGTCCGGCCGGCACGAGACCGCGCAGCGGCTGCTCGACTCCTCCGCGACCCTGTCGTACGACCCGGCCACCGAGGTCGACTGGGAAACCCCGCTGGACAAGGACTTCCACGGGGCCAGCCCGGAGTGGAGCACGCTCTACGGCACGAGCTACTGGGCCGAGATGACCCCGGAGCAGCAGAAGGAGCTGACCCGCCAGGAGGCGGCGTCGGTCGCGAGCACCGGGATCTGGTTCGAGATGATCCTGCAGCAGATGGTGCTGCGCGACTTCTACGCCAAGGACCCGACCGACCCGGCGTTCCAGTGGGCGCTCACCGAGATCGCCGACGAATGCCGCCACTCGATCATGTTCGCCCGCGGCGCGCAGAAGCTGGGCGCTCCCCCGTACCGGCCGCGCAAGCTCGCCGTCGAACTGGGCCGCGTCTTCAAAGCGGTCGCCGGCGGCGAAGCGGCGTACGCGGCGATCCTGGTCGCCGAAGAGGTCCTCGACGTGATGCAGCGCGACTGGATGCGCGACGAGCGCGTGGTCCCGTTCGTGCGCACCATCAACAACATCCACGTCGTGGAAGAGTCGCGGCACATGAAGTTCGCCCGCGAGGAGACGCGCGAGCAACTGGAGGGCGCGGGAGCCGTGCGCCGCCAGATCAACGCGCTGGTCATCGCGATCGCGTCGTACTTCATCGTCAGCAGCATGGTCAACCGCGACGTGTACAAGAACGCCGGGCTGGACGCCGAGCGCGCGCTGCGCGAGGCGAAGAACAACGAGCACCACAAGTCGATGATGCGCTCGAGCTGTGCCGGGCTGATGGAGTTCCTCGGCTCGTGCGGGCTGCTCACGAAGCCGGCGCTGGTGTTCTACAAGCGGGCGAATCTGATCTGACATGGCCTTCGCGATCACCCAGACCTGCTGCAACGACGCGACGTGCGTGTCGGTCTGCCCGGTCAACTGCATCCACCCGACGCCGGACGAGCCGGACTTCGGCACCACCGAGATGCTCTACGTCGACCCGGCCACGTGCATCGACTGCGGTGCGTGCGCCGACGCGTGCCCGGTCGACGCGATCTTCCCGGTGGACCTGCTGACCGATTCGATGAAGGTCTACGCGGGGATCAACGCGGACTTCTTCGCCGACCGCCCGCCGGTCGCCGCGAACCCGGCGCCGAACTTCCACCGCTGGGGCCCGCCGACGTTCGACCGGGAGATCCCGAGCGACCTCGAGCCCGCGGACGTGGCCGTCGTCGGCACCGGCCCGGCCGGGATGTACGCGGTGGAAGACCTGTTGCTGCACACCAACGCGCGCGTCACGCTGATCGACCGGCTGCCGGTCGCGGGCGGTCTCGTGCGCTTCGGCGTCGCCCCGGACCACCCGGACACCAAGCGGATCGGCGAGACGTTCTCCCGGTTCCACGACCACCCGCGGCTGAAGCTGAAGCTCGGCGTCGAGGTCGGCCGTCACGTGACGGCGGACGAATTGGCCGAGCGGCACGACGCGGTGATCTACGCGGTCGGCGCTTCTTCCGCGCGCGCCCTCGGCCTCTCCGGCGAGGACCTGCCCGGCAGCCTCGCAGCGACGACGGTCGTCGCCTGGTACAACGGCCACCCGGACGTCCCCGCGCACGCGGTCGACCTCTCCGCGGAGCGGGTCGTGCTGATCGGCACCGGCAACGTCGCGCTCGACGTGGCCCGGATCCTCACCGCCGACCCGGACGATCTCGACGGCACGACCATCGCCCCGCACGCGCTGGAACGGTTGCGCTCCAGCAAGGTCCGCGAGGTAGTGCTGCTCGCGCGGCGCGGCCCGGAAGACGCCGCGTACACCTCGCCCGAGCTGATCGCGTTGGCGCAGCGGGAGAACGTGCCGCTCGTCGTCGACACCGAAGACCCACGCACCGCGGCTGCGATCGACGCGGGCACCGGAAAAGCCGCGCTGCTAAAGGACTTGGCGCGCGAAACCGTCGACTGGACCGCCCCTCCCTCGGACGGTCCGCGCCGGATCGTGCTGCGCTTCCACTCGGCCCCGGTCGAGATCACCGGCGACCGGCAGGTGCGCGGGCTGCGCGTCGAGGGACCTTCCGAACCGGTCGAGATCGCCGCCGGCCAGGTGGTGCGCGCCGTGGGCTACCGCGGCCGCCCGGTGCCCGGTCTCCCGTTCGACGACGCCACCGGCACGATCCCGAACACCGCGGGCCGCGTCGAGGGCCGAACCGGTACGTACGTGGTCGGCTGGATCAAGCGCGGCCCGTCGGGCGGAATCGGCGCGAACCGCACGTGCGCGAAGGAAACTGTGGCGACGCTGCTGGCGGACATCACCTCCGGCGAGGTTCCGCTGCGGGGCCGCCGATCGCCGATCGCCGCGCTGGCGGCGCGGTTCAGGGGTCGCTGACCCAGTTCGTCCCGGAAGTCCCGGCCGCAGTTCGCGGCCGGGACTTTTCGTATGCGTCGAGTCTTGCCCAATTGTCGGACAATCTGGCAATCTAGTGCTCACGCCGAGCCAGGCAGGGGGACTGATGACGATCGAAGGCCTGGGTGCGAACATCCAGCGGCGCAGCACCGCCGAGCAGGCGGCCGAAGCCGTCCGGCAGGCGATCCTGTCCCTCCGGCTGCCGCCCGGCACTCCGCTGCGCGAGGCCGCGCTCGCCGCCGAACTCGGGGTCTCCCGCAGCACCCTCCGCGAGGCCGCGCGGACTCTCGAAAGCGAGGGACTGGTCCGGTACCGGATGAACCGCGGCATCGTCGTCGCGGACGTCACCGGTCCGGACGTCGCCGACATCTACGCCGCCCGCAAGTCCGTCGAACTCACCGCGGCCGACGCTCTCACCGACCACCGCGACCCGGAGATCTACCGGCAGCTGGCCGACCTAGTGGACCGGATCGAGCAAGCCTTCGACCAGGACGACACCGCCACCGCGCTCGACAGCGACCGGCTCTTCCACGCCACCCTTGTCAGCGCCACCGGCAGTCCCCGGCTGTGCCGCTTCCACGCGCAGCTCCAGCAAGAACAAC
This sequence comes from Amycolatopsis sp. CFH S0740, assembly GCF_004522315.1. Classification (NCBI taxonomy): domain Bacteria; kingdom Bacillati; phylum Actinomycetota; class Actinomycetes; order Pseudonocardiales; family Pseudonocardiaceae; genus Amycolatopsis; species Amycolatopsis sp. CFH S0740. The sequence continues at coordinate 325,949 of NZ_SDLS01000007.1, forward strand.
GCCTCGCCCTCGCACTGGCCGAACGCTCGCGCCGCGAACTCGGCCGCGCCACCGACGACCACCGCCAGCTGCTGGACGCCCTGCACGGCACCCGGAGCGAAGCCAGAGCCGGAATCACCGCACATCTGCAAGCAGGCGCCGCCGAATTGGGGCGGTTGCTCGACTTGCTCGCCCACCACGACGAAAGCGAGAAACCTCGTGGCTGACCCCGACGGCCTGTGGGACCTGATCGTCACGCCCTGGCACCTCGACCAGCACCTCCCGGACTTCCCCGTGCCCGCCTCCGCGACCCAGGTCGTACCGCCGGTCCTGCCCGCGGAGTCCGTACCCGCCCGAATGAACCTGCTGCACCAGGCGACAGCCGACGCAGTGGCCCGGGCCGCCAAACCCCTGGTGCTCTCCGGTGACTGCCCCACGAGCCGCGCCGCGGTGGCCGCGCTGCAGCGACGCCACCACGACCTCGCCGTCCTGTGGCTCGACGCGCACGGCGACTTCAACACCCCCGAGATCTCCACCAGCGGCTACGTCGGCGGCATGGCACTGGCGATGCTCACCGGCCGCACCGAGGGCCTGTTCGACGACCCGCTCGGCCTGCGCCCCGTCCCCGACACCAGTGTCGTGCTCGCCGACGCCCGCGACCTCGACCCCGCCGAACGCAACGCGCTCGCCGCCAGCCGCGTCCGCCGCGTGCCTGCCGACCCCGCCGCCATCACCACCGCCCTCGCCGAGCTGGGCCCGATTCCCGTCTACGTCCACCTCGACATCGACGTGATCGACAGCGCCGAACTCCCCGGGGCGCGCTTCCCGTCCGGTCCCGGCCCTTCCGTCGCCCGGATCGAAGAATGCCTCGCCGCTGCGTGCGCGTCCGCCGACGTCGTTGGCGCTTACCTCGCCTGCGCCTGGCTTCCCGAGCACGCCAACGACCAGAGCACCCGCGAGACCATCTCCCGGCTCACTGCTGCGCTCGGCGCCAACGTCGCCTGGCACGAAGCCGTCGTCACTCCGCCTTCTGCCTAGCCGCCAGGGTCTCCTCCACCTCCGGCACCCAGAAACTCAGCTCCAGCGTCTTCACACTCGCCCAATACGACAGCAATCTCCCCTGCGCGACCAGCGCCGGAAACGCCGCCGCGAACAGGACCGCCGCGCACGCCGCGAACACCGGATGCGGCCCGACGATCAGCTCGACCACCGCGGCCACGAACCCGAAGGCCATCGCCGGGCTGGAATTGCGCAGCATCAGCCCGGCGGTGCGCAGCCGGGTCGCCTCCAGTGCCGCGTCGGCGTCGTGCAGTTGCAGGGCCGAAAGCAGCAGGAACGGATCCGCCTCGACGAATGCTTGGCCGCGCGCGGAAGGGTTGCGGCGCAGGAACTCCTCCCGTGGGTTCCGCTTCCGCCGCCGCGGCAGCCACCGTCCGGCCCGTGCGCCGAGCGGGTACGCCAGGTATCCGAGCAGGTAGCTGGCCACCGCGATCCCGATCACCAGCACCACGCCCGGTCCGCCCGAGACGGCGGCGAGGTCGATCCAGTGCAGCCGTCCGGCGAGGTAGGCCAGGACCGCCAGGTGCAGGGCGCCCGGGATCGCGTAGGCGAAGAGGTCGAAGAGTCCGATCGCGAAAGTCACCCGGTGATCCAACACCGGCCGCACCCCCGCCGGTACGGCTTTTCAGGCGATCACGCCGACGAACCGCCTCCCCTGGCGAGCGCCTGCACCCGGTTCATCGGGCCGTTGTAGTAGTTCTGGTCGCCGGGCAGGCTGCCGGTGCGCGAGAACTGCCAGATGCTCTGCTTGTCCCAGCCCGCCGGGAGTTCGCCGATCTGCGGGGCGTACCGGGCGAGCCACAGCGGGTTGGTGTCGCCGAACCCGCCCGCGTTGCCGGTGCAGAGCTTCCACCACGACGTCGAGGTGTAGATGATCGCGCTGCGGCGCTGTTTCGCCAGGTACCGGTGGGTGAAGTCGGCGATCCACGCGGTCATGTCGGCCTGGCTCTTGCCGTAGCAAGCGTCGCCGTAGGGGTTGTATTCGATGTCCAGCGCGCCCGGCAGGGTCGTGCCGTCGCCGCGCCACGCGCCGCCGTGGGCGATGAAGTAGTCGGCTTGCTGTGCGCCGCTGGAGACGTCCGGGCGGGCGAAGTGGTACGCACCGCGGATCAGGCCCGCGTTGTGCGCGCCGTGGTACTGCTGGTCGAACTGCGGGCTCACGAATCCGGTGCCCTCGGTCGCCTTGACGTAGGCGAACCGCGCGCCCGCGCCGGCGGCCTGGCCCCAGTCGACCGCGCCCTGGTGTCCGCTCACGTCGTGGCCGAGGGTCTGTCCGGTCGCCGGGTCGAACCGCGGGCTCCCGCTTTGCACGCCCTCGTGCCGCAGAATTTGTGAACCGGCAACGTTCTCGCCGGCCTTCGAGTAGTCCGCGGCGGCGGCCGGTCCGGCAGTCGCGACGCCGCACGCCAGCGCCACGACCGACACGACGGCGGCCAAGCCGAGCCGCCAGGGGTTGTCCGTTGCTGTCCGGGTCACCGAGACTCCGATCTTCACGGCGGCAGGTCCACGCCCCATCGTGGGGCACAACGCGGCGCGAGGCTGGCTGCGTCACCCGGACGTGAACGAGTTTCCGATAGCCGGAATCCCGCCAGTGGTCCAGACAACTGTGACCGAGTTGTGACCGGCGGCGCCGAGCTGGGCGTTTAATTTGTTGTGGCCGACCACAAACTGGTTGGCAATTTCCCTACCGGCGGAGGTGTCCCCACGTGAACCGGACTCATCGACCACCCGGGCGGCCGTCCCGATCCCGCGGACCAGCACTGATCGCCCTGGCGCTGCTCGCCGCGGCCGGGATCGCCGTCCCCGCCGCCGCGGCCCCAGCGTCCGGGCAGGCGGGCTGCACCGGCCAGTCCGATCAGCCGGACTTCGGGCCGAACGTGCACATTTTCGACCCGGGAATGCCCTCCGCGACGATCCAGGCCCAGCTGGACAAGGACTTCGAGGCGCAGAAGGACACCCAGACCGCGCAGTTCGGCTCGGGCCGCGTCGCGCACCTGTTCAAGCCGGGCGCCTACGCGGTGCACGACAACGTCGGCTTCTACACCTCCGTCGCCGGGCTCGGGCAGAACCCGGACGACGTCCAGATCAACGGCGACATCACCGTGGACGCCTTCAACGAGTCCGACCAGGGCTCCGCGCTGCAGAACTTCTGGCGTTCGGCGGAGAACATGGCCGTCACGCCTTCCAGCGGCAGCGACCGGTGGGCGGTGTCGCAGGCCGCGCCGTTCCGCCGGATGGACATCAAGGGCGGGCTGCAGCTGTTCCCGGCCAGCTACGGCTACGCGAGCGGCGGCTACGTCGCCGACACCCGCGTGTCCGGGCAGGCCGCGTCGGTGTCGCAACAGCAGTGGTACACGCGGGATTCGGCGCTGGGAAGCTGGGACGGCGGCGTGTGGAACATGGTCTTCTCCGGGACCACCGGCGCGCCCGCCAATTCGTTCCCGAACCCGCCGGAAACGACGCTCGACACCACTCCGGTCTCGCGCGACGTGCCGTACCTGTACGTGGACAACGGCGGCAACTACCGCGTCTTCCTGCCGTCCCTGCGCACGAACGCGTCCGGGCCGAGCTGGGCGAACGGCGGCACGCCCGGCGATTCCGTCCCGATGAGCCAGTTCCGCGTCGTCAAGCCCGGCGACACCGCGGAGAGCATCAACAGCTCCCTCGACGCCGGCTGCAACCTGTTCTTCACCCCCGGCGCGTACCACCTCGACCAGACGCTGAACGTGACCCGCCCGGGCACGACGGTGCTCGGCATCGGTTACCCGACGCTGATCCCGGACAACGGCGTCGACGCGATGCACGTGTCCGATGTGGACGGTGTGCGGGTGAAGGGCTTGCTGTTCGACGCGGGCACGCCGAATTCGCGAGCGCTGCTGACCGTCGGCGAAAGCGGGAAGCACACAAGCCACGCGGCGAATCCGACGTCGCTGCAGGACGTGTTCTTCCGCGTCGGCGGCGATCTGGCCGGCAAGGCGACCAACAGTCTCGTGGTGAACAGCGACAACACCATCGTCGACCACGTCTGGGCGTGGCGCGCCGACCACGGCAACAGCGGCACGGTCGGCTGGACCACGAACACCGCCGACACCGGAGTGCTCGTCAACGGCGACAACGTGACCGCGACCGGGCTGTTCGTGGAGCATTACCAGAAGTTCCAGGTGGTGTGGAACGGCCAGAACGGGAAGACGATCTTCTTCCAGAACGAAATGCCTTACGACGTCCCGGATCAGGCCTCGTGGAACTCCGCGCCCGGCACCGCCGGGTACGCCGCGTACAAGGTCGGCCCGGACGTGACGTCGCACGAGGCGTGGGGCTTGGGCAGTTACTGCTTCTTCGACACCAACCCGGCGGTTTCGAGCTATCACGCGTTCGAGGTGCCGCAGAACGGCGGGGTGAAGCTGCACAGCCTGCTCACGGTGTCGCTGAACCACCGCGGCACGATCACCCACGTCGTGAACGACACGGGCGACGTGACCCCGGACGGCACCAAGCCGGTCAACGTCCCGAATTATCCGTGACTCGACCTGGTCCCTGCGGCCGTGAAGGGCTCCTTGCGGGAATCTGATTCCCGCAAGGAGCCCTTCACGGACCGAAACCCCGCGCCTCAGTCCAGCGCGGTGGCTCGGCTGGCCTTCTCCCAGGAGTCGAGATCCTGAGTCAGCGCACCGATTTTGCCGCGGATCGCGTCCACCGCGTCGCCGCCGAGCGCGAGCCGCAGCGGCGCGTCGGGCGCGTCCACCGCCTGCAAGATCGCTGCTGCCGCCTTCGCCGGATCACCGGGCTGCGTCCCGTCCATCCCCTCGATCGCGGCGCGGGTGGCGGCGGTCGATTCGGCGTAGGCGTCGATCTTGCGGGAGCGGTGCATCGCGGTGCCGCCGAACGACGTCCGGAACGCGCCCGGCTCCACGATCAGCACCTTGACCCCGAGCGGTTCGACCTCCGCCGCGAGCGCCTCGGACAGGCCCTCCAGGGCGAATTTCGCGGCGCAGTAGGCCCCGAACGCGGGCGGCGCGAGCAGTCCGCCCATCGAACTCATCTGCACGATCGTGCCGCTCCCCTGTTCCCGCAGCAGCGGGACGACAGCCTTGGTCATCGCGACCGCGCCGAAGAACATCACCTCCAGCACCGCGCGCAGTTCGGGCATCGTCAGCTCCTCGACGGCACCGACCGAACCGTGGCCGGCGTTGTTGACCAGCACGTCGATCCGGCCGAACTCGTCGAGCGCGGTCCGCACGGCGGCGTCGATCCGGGCCGGGTCGGTGACGTCCAGCGCGGCGGTGCGCACCCGGTCCCCGCCCGCCTCGGCGAGGTCGGCGAGCGTTTCCGGGTCGCGTGCGGTCGCGAGAACCCGGTCTCCCGCGGCCAGCGCGGCCTGGGCGAGTTCGCGGCCGAAGCCGCTCGAGCACCCGGTGATCAGCCAGACGCGGCCGTCGGTTTCCTCGGTCATTGAGCAGTCCCTCCAGTGGTTCTTCCGCCTCCGATCGTGGCGTGTGCCTGCCGGGGTCCGCCAACACCGGTTCGCTGGCGGGCTACAGTCTCAGCCTGTGACCCCTGAGCTGCGGCAGCTGCGCTACTTCGTCGCCGTCGCCGAGACGACGAGCTTCACGCGTGCGGCCGCGGCTCTGCACATCGCGCAGCAGTCGCTGTCGCAGCAGATTTCCGTGCTGGAACGCCAGCTCGGCGCGCAGCTCTTCGACCGCGACGCCCGCGGCACCCGGCTCACCCCGGTCGGCGAACTGTTCCTGCCCGAAGCGCGCGCGGTGCTCGCCCGCGCCGACGCCGCGGTGGCGACGGTCGCTCGCGCGGTCCGCGGCGAGATCGGCGCGCTGCGGCTGGCTTTCCTTGCCAGCACGGCGAATTACCTGCTCCCGCCGGTCGTGCGCGCGGTGCGGGAGCAGTTCCCGGAGCTGACCGTCACGACCGCGGAAGTCTCGATCGCGGAGCTCGTCGAGGGTGTCCTCGACGGCCGCTTCGACGCCGGTTTCACCCGTCCGCCGCTGGTCGACGGTCTGGCGACGCACGTCCTGCTGACCGAGCAGGTCTGCGCGGTCCTGCCCTCGGGCCATCGGCTGGCCGACCGTCCGACGCTGCGCCTGGCCGACCTCGCGGACGAGCCGTGGGTGCTGACGCCGCGGGCGTCGTGGGATCCCTGGCACCGCAAGTACGACGCCGATTTCGCCGCGGCCGGGTTCACTCCGGACGTCGTGCAGCGCACCGCGACCGTGCAGGGCCTGCTGGGGCTGGTCGCGGCCGGGGTCGGCGTGACGCGGCTGGCGGGCTCAGCGCACAGCCTGCGCCGCACCGGGGTGGTGTTCGTGCCGCTGGAGGGCGAAACCGCGCACACGGTCGTGGTGTGGCGCGCGGACGGCCCGCGCCCGGCCGCGCTGCTGGACGTGGCGACCCGGCTGGCCGAGACGACGGATCTTTCCGGCGCGGGCTGATCCCCGCGCCGGAAAACGCGTCAGCTCCTGCCCTCGCTCCGGTCCAGGTCCAGGGTCCGCATCCGCTGCGCGATCGCCCTTTCCTCCATTTCCTTCATCTCCGCGCGCTTCTCGGCGGAAATGGGTGTCTCGCCGTCGTATTTGCGCAGCTCCGGCGGGTCGTAATCGCCGTTCTGCCACCGCTGCCACGTCGGGTCGTTCTTGTCCTTCGGAGCCTGGAATCCCCATTTGTCGAGCAGTTCGTCGGCGGTTCCCTGGGGGTATTGGCCGGTCTGGCGCTGTTCGTAGGCCAGATGCGCCTCGGCCCGGCCGCCCGCGGTGAGCGGGTCGGTGCGCGCGAAGGACTCCCCGTTCTTGACCATGTCGTCGTACTCCTTGGTGCCCGGAGCGGGGTTGTACGGCATGCCCTTGCCGGTGCCGTACATCTCGTCGACCATGTGCTGGTAGGAGTCCTTCGACCCGCGCAGGTACTTCTGCTCCTCGTCGAAGTCGCTGAGGTCCTTTTTGAGCTTGGCGTCGTTGCCGTTTTCGATTTCGCTGCGGTGCTCGGTGAGGTAGTCGCGGCGTTCCTGTTCGGCCTTCGCGTCCTCGGCCCGCTGTTTGTAGGCGGCGGCCGAATCCTCCCGTTGCTTGTCGGTGTTCTCGATCCGGTGCCGCACTTCCGAACCGTCCGGGTAATGCTCGCCGGGGACCGGTTTGGTTTTGTTCCCGTAGGTGTGGATGCCGTGTTTCGGGTCGTGGAAATCCGGATGGTGGACGTGGTTCGGGTCGTCGCCGTGGTAGACCTTTTCCTGCGGGCTCAGATAGGTGTTGTGCGGCTGGCGGCCCGGCACCTGATAGGTCGGCCGGGTGTACTTGCCGTCCATGTGCGCATAGCCCATCTGGTTGAGCTGCAGCAGGTCCGACGTGTCCTTGCGCTCGTAGGCCCGCCGCTGCGCGTAGGCGTAGCTCAGCTGGTGTTCGTCGTGCGCTTTCCCGCTGGTGAAACCGGATGTGTGCATCCGGTTGCCGCTCCCGGTGCCCGGGTGCTTGCGGTGCAGGTCGTGGGTTTCGGTGTAGCTGTAGGCCGCGTGCTCGAGGTCCGTTTCGTCGGAACGCTTCCGCGGCAGGCCGCTGCCGTTGTCCGCGGCGGCCTGGTGGACGCCGACATGCTCGTGCTGGTTGGTCCGGTGCCCGTCGAACTGGTAGCCGTGGTTCTTCCCCACGCGGGCCGCCTCGGGATTGCGGTCGCCGTAGGTGCCGGGCGGATTCGACGGTTCGGTGGACGCCTTCTTGGCCGGGGGCGCGTCGGGCGTGGCGTCGTCGTCGCGTTTGCGCTTGTTGCCGGCCTGCTGTTCCTCCATTTCCTTCAGCTTCTTGGGGCACGGCCCGGTCGGCAGCGGGTTGAGGCCGAGCGGGTCGATCATCGCGGTCGGGTTGTCCACGTAGGCCAGCGAGTCCGGGGACGGGTTGAGGCCGAGCGGGTCGTGCGAGAGGTAGCGGCCGGTTTCCGGGTCATAGTAGCGGTGCATGTTGTAGTGCAGCCCGGTTTCCGGGTCGTAGTACTGGCCGGGGAAACGCAGCGGCGTGCGCGCGTTCCCGCCTTCGGACACGACCGCGCCCCACAGCGTGGTGCGCTGGTGCCCGGCGAGCGCACCGGCGCTGTCGACCAGTTCGGCGGGCGCGCCGACCAGGTCGGTGACGATGGCGTGGAAGCGTTCGTCGACGCGTTCGCCGAGCTTCCGCTCGGTCTGCGCGAGCACCCGGTCGGAGTCGGGCAGCCAGTCCCACACGGTCGCGACCTGCGGGCGGCCGGGCGCGCTGTGCACCTGCTCGGCGGGCCGGTAGTGGTCCCAGGCGAATTCGATCTGCTCGGCCACCGCGCCCGCCGGGTCGAGGCGCTGCTTGGCGACGCGCCTGCCGAGCGCGTCGTAGCGGTAGCGCCAGACCGTGCCGTCCGGGGTGCGCACGCCGGTCAGCCTGCTCGCCGAGTTCCACTGGTATTCCCACCGCTGCCCGCGGCGTTCCCGCGTCACGACGCGGCCCTCGGCGTCGTGGGTGTAGCGGGTTTCGCCGGCGGACTCGATGAGCGTGCCGCGGTAGGTGCGGGGGCCCGCGGCGGCCGGGTCGCCCGGCCAGCCGGCCTCGGCGACCGCGCCGGCCGCGTCGTAGCGGTAGCTCTCCTGCCATTTCGGGCCGCGGACCGCGGTGACCCGTCCGCCCGCGCCGACCTCGAACGCGCGCGGCCCGGACAGCAGGTCTCCGGTCGTGTACAGGTTTCCGTCCGGCAGGTAGCGGTAGTCGCGCTGCTGCACGGTGGCCGCGCCGCGCAGCACGGTCTGCCCGCGCAGCCGCCCGGTCGAGGTCCAGTCCTGCCGCAGCTCCGCCACCGGCGCGGTCCCGGCGAAGAGGCGGCGCACCGTTTCCTGTCCGGCGGCGTCGTATTCGAACCGCAGGGTGCGGCCCGCGGTGGTGACCGCGGTCGGGCGGTCCGCGGAGTCGTAGCCGAACGACGATTCCGCGCCGGTGGGCGTGCGACGGCCGACCCGCCTGCCGAGCGCGTCGAATTCCGACCGCACGACGCGGCCGTTGATCGACTCGGACACGAGCTGTCCGAGCGCGTCGTACTCGAAGCGGACCTCGGTCTCGCCGTTGCGCGCCAGCACCATCCGGCCGTCGTGGTCGTAGGCGAATTCGGCGACGTCGTCGGCGGCGGCGCGCCGCACGAGCCGGCCGAGCGCGTCGTACTCGATGTCGATCGCCTGCCCGGCCGCGTTGACCCGGCGCACGAGCCGGCCCGCCGCGTCGTAGCCATAGCGCAAAACCCGGCCGTTGTAGTCGGTTTCCGCCACGACGCGACCCGCCTGGTCGTACTCGTAGCGCCAGACCAGGCCGCGTTCGTTCGTCACCGTGGTCAGCCGCAGTTCGGTGTCGTAGCCGAACCGCCGGACGCCGCCGTCGGGGTCCTGCGCGGACAGCGGAAGGCCGAATGCGCCGTACTCGACGCGGTGCACGCCGCCGCGCGGGTCGACCGACTCCTCGACGTTGCCCGCGGCTTTGAAGCCGAACTTGCTGACCGTGCCGTCGGCGTTGCGCTGCTGCACCAGATTGCCCGCCGCGTCGCGCACCCGTTCCACGGACGCGCCGGTCGGGCCGGTGATCGAGGTGATCGCGCCGAGCGCGTCGTAGGAGTAGCGGGTCACCGCGCCGTCGGGGGCGGTGATCTTCGTGGGCAGGCCGGCCGCGTCGGACTCGAACCGGGTGACGCCGCCGAGCGCGTCGGTCCGCGTCGCGATCGCGCCGGTGTCCGGGTGGTAGGTGTAGGCGGTGACCCCGCCCGCCGGGTCGGTTTCCTTGACCAGGCTGCCTTGTTCGTCGTATTCGTAACGCCAGACGTCGCCCGCGGGACCGGTGGTGGAGACCGGCAGGCCCCGCTCGTCGTACTCGTTGACCAGCCGCGAGCCGTCCGGGCGCGTCACCGCGGCGACATTGCCGACCTCGTCGAACTCCCAGCGGGTGACGTGGCCGAGCGCGTCGGTCCTGGCGACGACCCGGCCGAACTCGTCGTACTCGGTGGTCGAGGTGTTGCCGAGCGGATCGGTTTCGGCGACGACCTTCAGCTGCTCGTTAAGCTGGTAGCGGGTGACCGCGCCGAGCGAGTCGGTGACCGTGGTGACGAGGTTTTCGTAGGACAGTTCGGTGTCGAGGTAGCCGCCGTCGCCCTGGGCGCGCACGCACCGGCCGTCGCTGTCGTAGTGGTAGCTGTACCAGCGGCCGTTGACGTCGTCCCAGCGCACCATCCGGCCGTCGGCGTCGTAGCGGAATTTGTGCGAGGTGCCGACCGCGTCGACGACCTCGGTCAGCCGCCGGGCGGAGTCGTAGCGGTATTCCCGGACCGCCACCGGCGCGTCCGGCACGCGCAGCGCGGTGACCAGGCCGTCCGCCGATTCGACCGTCACGCGGTAGCCGCCGGAGTGCTCCATGGCGACCGGCACGCCGTCCTCGTAGCGGAAGTCGATCCGGTTGCCCGAGCTGTCGGCCAGGGCGTGCAGCCGCAGGACGCGGTCGCCGGGTTCGCCGGTGAAGTGGCGGATGACGCTGCTCTGCGGGTCGCCGACGATGAACCCGGTGGTCACCCGGCGCAGCGCGAGGTAAGGCCCGTCGTCGGTGGCGACGGCCTCGATGCCTTGCGGGAAGGGGAAGCGCACGAGCACGCCGTTCGGGGCGGCGTAGTGCAGGCCGTCGTCGCCGACCTCCAGGCGTTCGTCCAGCGTCGAGGGCCAGGTGGGGCCGAAGAATCCGCCGGAGCGGTAGGTCGAGCGGTGGGTGCGTTCGACGGTCAGGGGCAGCACTCCGGGCAGGTTCAGGTCTTCCTGGACCAGGTACACCGCGCCGGTGGCGACGTCGATCGGGTCGCCGCAGCCCTTGATCTCGTTGGGGTCCGTGTGGTGTTCGGCCGGGTTCTGGCTCTGGTTGCCCCTGGGCTGCGTCGAGGAGGGGTGCACCTCGTTGCCGCCGGACTCGTGCGACCCGCCGCCGCCTTGGCCGCCTTCGTGGCCGCCGCCGCCTTCCGAGCCGCTGGTGTGGGTGTTGCCGGTGTTGCCCTGGTGTCCGCCGCCTCCCGCTCCGGACGTGTGCGTGCTGTCGTCGCCGCCGGGATGCGACCGGGTGCCGCCGCCCTCGGATTTGACGTTGATGTCCTTGGGCTTCGGCGCCGGGGCGTTCTTGCCGCCCTTGAGCCCCTTCAGCGCCTTGCCCGCGTCTTCGAACAGCGTCCCGGCCTTCTTCAGCAGCGGGATGAGCGCCTTGAGAGCCTTGACCAGCTTGGTGGTGATCTGGGTGATCCGGGACGCGGTCTTCGCGACGGCCGCGGCGACCTGCGGGCCGACCCAGGCCATCCCGATCCCCGCGGTGAGCAGGACCTGCAGCGCCCACGAGATGAGGTGCCCGACGAGGTCGGCGATGGTGTCGCGCACCAGCGACCGCACCGCCGCGACCACCTCGCCCGCGGTCTTGACCCCGCTCGCCGCGCCCTCGGACCCTTTCTGGGCGCTGGCGATCAGCGCGGAGGTGTCCTCGGCCCGCTTGCGGTAGCTGTCGGCGGCGTCGCCCTGCCAGCTCTCGAGGTCTTTCTTGACCAGCTCGCCGAGTTCGGCGGAGACGCCTTCGAGTTCCTTGGCGACGTTGGTCCAGGTCTGGGCTTGGGAACTGATCTGGTCGGCGTTGCCGGTGAGCGCGTCGAGAGCGTCCTTGAGCGGGCCGACGTGCTCCATCAGCCAGCCGACGCCCGCGGCGAAGATCGCGCCGAACGGGTCCATGACCGCGGTGAGCACGTCGATCGCGGTGCCGACGGCCCCGATCGCGACCGCGGCCCAGTTCTTGCTCTCGATCGCCTCCTTGAGCCCGGTGGCGTCCTCCAGCAACGGGACCCCGGCCACCGCCGAGGTCTCCTTCACCGGCGCGACCAATGGATTGCTCACTTAGTTCCCCTCTTCCCGCTGCTGCGGTGATCACGGTACCTATCCGGCCCCGCGACCGCCCGCGGCACGCGGCGGCCTGGCCGGGAGGGCAAGAGCGGTAGTCCAGAGAGGCACTGAGCACGGACTTCTTCGGGATACTTGTGCCGTGACGCACACCGAGTGGCTGGTCGAGCGGGCGCAGGATTTCGATTCGCTGCGCGGCAGGAGCATCGAGTCGTGGGCCGGCGTGGAAATGGCGTTGTGGGAGGAGGGACCGGACGGCGACCCCCAGTTCACCGACCCCTCGGTGCCCTGTCTGCAGTTGTGGGGCGCGCAGGCGCACTTGGACGACGGCCGCGCGCTGATGATCGGCACCTACCAAGACGACGACCTTTTCGGGCTGTGGCCGCACCGCCGGGCGGACCCCCGCTTCGCGAACCGCGAGTTGTGGGACGGCATCTACCGCTGGACGGCGCTGAGCGAACTGCCGACCGGCCCGGTCGAGGACGTCGTGGTCTTCGCTGAAGGAGGCGTGCTCGCCGAAGTCGGTCTGCGCGTCGGCGGCAGGCCGCTGGTGCTGGTCGCGGGCGAACTGGTGGAGTACGCAGCAAGGCTGCGGTTCTGCCGGTTCGACGAGTCGGTCCTGGTGTTCACCGATCCGGACGCGGCCGAGCGCGTCGGGTGGTCGACGCCGCGGTTCGGCCGCGTCCGGATCGATCCGTGGCCGAAAATCAGCTTTCGCTGACCTTCACCGAGAACGCGTCGATGCTCATCCCCGCCCCCGGCGTGATGTCCGCTCCCGGGCTGGTGCATCCGCACACCTTGTTCGGATAGGACCCGCCGATCGCCACGTCGAAGATCGCGAAGAACCCGTGGTCCACCGCGGCCTTCCAGGTGGCGTCGGACACCTGGTTCTGCTTCACCGCGAAAGTTTCCTTGCCGTCCAAGGAAAACCGCAGTTCCTCCGCGGCCGCGTCCCGGCGGTCCACCACCACCGAATACGTGTGGTAACCGGTCTTGCAGCCGGCGCAGTCCTGCAGGTCGCTGCTGATCCCGTCCGGGTCGTGGCACTCCCCCGCCCACTGTCCACAGTGGAACGTGCTGGAATGCTTGTCCAGCGCGTTCACGTTCTCCATGATGTCCAGTTCGCCGATGCTCGGCCAGTTCGTCGCGCCGACCGGCCGCGCGTCCGCGCCCATCGCCCAGAACGCGGGCCAGTAGCCGAGACCGTGCTCCGGATTCGGCTGCTGGATCGTCGCGCTCATTTCCATCTGCCCGCCCGCCGGCGCGCCGAAGTCGGTGCGCTGGGTTTCGATCCGGCCGGACGTCCACGCGCCGTTCGCGTCGCGCAGCGGCTTGATCACCAGGTGCCCGGCCCCGTCGTGGTAGACGTTGTCGGTCGAGTCGGTGGACGTTTCGATCTCGCCGGTGCCCCAGTTCGCGGCGCCGCCGGGGTAGCCGGTTCCCTTGTCGTAGAGCCAGTTCTGCGGGTCGAGACCGGTGCCTGCCGGGCCGTCGAAGGTGTCCTCGAACACCGTGGTCCAGGTTTCGGCTGCCTGCGCGGGCGCGGCGGCCATCGACACGGCGGCGACGGCGGCGAGGATCAGCGGGGTTCGGCGCATGGGTTCGCCTTTCCGGTGGAGGGGGTGGTCTCAGCAGGCTCCGCTCGCGCCGTTGACCAGTCAAAACAGTTTGCCTGCCGGTTCCGCGGCGGCGGTGCGCGCGGGCAGAGCGCAGCCGGAAAGGTTTGAACCACTGCGCCGAGGGGTACCGCACAGGGTGGGAGAACCACACCCCCTTTCCGTGCCCCGCGGCCGCCGCGCGCGATCTAGCCTGGGTGCATGAGCGACAGCAACCTCCTCGGCGAGTTCCTGCGGGCCCGGCGCGGCACCACCGTCCCGGCGGACGCGGATCTGCTCGCCGACACCCGGCGCCGGGTCAGCGGCCTGCGCCGGGAGGAGGTCGCGCAGCTGGCCGGGGTGAGCACCGATTACTACGTGCGGCTTGAGCAGGGCCGCGAGCGCACCCCGTCCGCGCAGGTCGTCGACGCGCTCGGCCGGGCGCTGCAACTCGACGACGAGGCGCTCGCCCACCTGCATTCGCTGGCCCGGCCGAAGCGGCCTAAGCGACGGCCCGCCAAGGAACGCGTCAGTCCGCGGCTGGTGCAGCTGATGGACGCGTGGCCGCAGACGCCCGCAGTCGTGCTCGGGCGGTGCATGACCGTGCTCGCGTCGAATCTGCTCGGCGAAGCGCTGTTCGCCGGGCACGAGCACAGCGGCGACCTGCTGCGGCTGGCGTTCCTCGACCCCGACGCCCGCGATTTCTATCCGGATTGGGAGCGGGTCGCGGTGAACACGGTCGGCGGGCTGCGGTCGGCGGCGGGCACCGATCTGGACGATCCGCTCTTGATCGAGGCGGTCGGCGAACTGTCGCTCAAGAGCGCCGATTTCCGCCGGCTGTGGGCGCGCCACGAACTCCGGCAGAAAACGCACGAATCGAAACGGTTCCGACATCCGCTGGTCGGAATGCTCACCCTGCACTACGAATCGATGACCGTGAACAGCGCGCCCGGTCAGCAACTCGTGGTGTACCAAGCGGATCCGGGCAGTCCGTCGGAGGCCGCGCTGGGGCTGCTCGGCAGTCTCGCCGCCGGCGACCGCCCGCACCGCTGACGCATTTTCCGCAATTATCGAATTCCTTCAGGGGCAGAGCCATGTCTGAAAACAATGCACCCGTCTGGTTGATCACCGGGTGTTCCACCGGCCTCGGCCGCGCACTCGCGACCGCCGTTCTCGAACGCGGCCTGCGCGCGGTCGTCACGGCCCGCGATCCCGAACGCGTCGCGGACCTCGTCGCCGCGCATCCGGGACGTGCGCTGGCGGTCGCGCTCGACGTGACCGACCAGCAGCAGATCACCGAAGCGGTCGCCGAGGCACACCGCGTCTTCGGCCGGATCGACGTCCTCGTCAACAACGCCGGCTACGGCTACCTCGCCGCCGTCGAAGAGGGCGAAGACGCCGAGATCCGCGCGTTGTTCGAGGCGAACGTATTCGGCCTGATGGCGCTGACCCGCGCTGTCCTGCCCGGAATGCGGGCCCGGCGCAGCGGGCACATCGTCTCGGTCTCGTCGCTCGGCGGGCTGGCCGCCTTCGGCGCGACCGGCTACTACCACGCGACCAAGTTCGCCGTCGAAGGCTTCAGCGAATCGCTCGCCGCCGAGGTCGGTCCGCTCGGCATCGGCGTCACGATCGTCGAACCGGCCGCGTTCCGCACCAACTGGTCGGGCCCGTCCATGCGGGAATCCGCGATCCGCATCGACGACTACGCCGGCACCGCGGGCGCGCGCCGCACCTCGACGCTCGCCACCTACGGCAAGCAACCCGGCGACCCGGACCGCGCCGCGACGGCGGTCATCGACGCCGTCGCCTCCGCCGAACCGCCGCTGCGCCTGCTGCTCGGCCAAGCCGCCTACGACATCGCCACCGCGCGCCTCGACACCCTCCGCAAGACGTTCGACGACTGGCGCGACGTCACGTTGTCCGCCGACTTCCCGAAGGAATCTGTATGAGCAAGACCGTCCTGATCACCGGTGCCAGCAGCGGAATCGGCGAGGCCACCGCCCGCAGGCTCGCCACGGACGGCTGGCGCGTGATCGCCGGCGCGCGCCGCGAAGACCGGCTCGCGCGGCTCGCGGCCAGCGCGGACGGGATCGAGGTCCACCGCCTCGACGTGACCGACCGGGCCGACGTCGCCGAGTTCGTCGACCGCGCGGTGCGCGACCACGGCGAGATCGACGCGTTCGTCGCGAACGCCGGGGTGATGCCGTTGTCCCGGCTGGACGCCGGCCTGGTCGAGGAGTGGGACCGGATGATCGACGTCAACGTCCGGGGCCTGCTGCACAGCATCGCCGCGGCATTGCCGCACTTCACCCGCCAGCGCCGAGGCCACTTCGTCACCATCGCGTCGATCGGCGCGTACCAGGTCACGCCGACCGCCGCGGTGTACTGCGGCACGAAATACGCGGCGCGGGCGATCACCGAGGGCCTGCGGCTGGAATGCGACCCGTCGATCCGTGTCACCACGGTCTCCCCCGGTGTCGTGACCTCGGAGCTGGCGGACACGATCAGCGACCCGGAAACGCAGGAGTTCATGCGGATCTACCGCAAGGACGCCATCGACCCGAAAGCGATCGGCGACGCCATCGCCTACGCTCTCGACCAGCCGGCCGACGTGGACGTCAGCGAGATGATCGTGCGGCCGGCCCGGCAACGCTGAGCCGAGGAGGAGCCGTGCCGCAGTACCTGCTCGGGATCTGCCAGCCCGACGACGGAACCCCCGATCCCGAAGTGCTGGCGGACATCGCGGCGCGCCTCGAAGCGGTGACCGACGAGATGAAGGCGAAAGGCGTCTGGGTGTTCTCGGGCGGGCTGCGTCCGGCGGCCGCGGCGAAGGTGGTCCGGGCGTCCGGCGGCGATGTCCTGTGCACCGACGGCCCGTTCGCCGAAGGCAAGGAACACCTGGGCGGCTTCACCATCGTGACCGCGCCCGGCCCGGAGGCCGCGACCGAGTGGGCGCGGCGGATCTCGGAGATCACCACGCTGCCGGTGGAAGTCCGGGAGTTCCAGTGATCCCGGCGGCCGTGCTCGAGCGGGTCTTCCGCGCCGAGCACGGCCGCGCGGTCGCCGTGCTGGCCCGGGTCCTCGGCGATCTCGACCTCGCCGAGGACTCCGTCCAGGAGGCCTGCGCGATCGCCACCGTGAAATGGCGCGCGGAAGGCCTGCCGCCGAGTCCCGCCGGCTGGCTCGTCACCACCGCCCGCAACCGCGGCATCGACCGCCTCCGCCGCGAATCCACCCGCGCCGACCGCCACGCGCAGGCCGCTCTCCTGCACGCGAGCGAACCGTTCGACGAAGGCGCGGTGCCCGACGAACGGCTGCGGCTGATTTTCACCTGCTGCCACCCCGCTCTCGGCCCCGCCGCCCGGGTCGCCCTCACCCTCCGCCTGCTGGGCGGCCTCACCACCCAGGAGATCGCGCACGCGTTCCTGGTCCCGGAATCGACGCTGGCGCAACGGCTTGTGCGCGCGAAAGCCAAAATCCGCGCCGCCCGAATCCCCTACCGGGTACCCGACGCGGCCGACCTCCCGGCCCGGCTCGACGCCGTCCTCGCCGTGCTCTACCTGATCTTCACCGAAGGCCACACCGCCAGCAGCGGCACCGACCTCACCCGCCCGGACCTGGCGTCCGAAGCGATCCGCCTGACCCGGGTCCTGGCCGCCCTGCTGCCCGGCGAACCCGAGGTGCTGGGCCTGCTCGCGTTGCAGCTGCTCACCGAATCACGCCGCGCGGCCCGGGTCGACGCCGACGGAATCCCCGTGCTGCTGCCCGAGCAGGACCGCGCTCGCTGGGACTGGACGCTGATCGCCGAAGGCCAGGACCTCGTCCGCCGCTGCCTGCGGCTCGACCGCCCGGGCCCGTACCAGATCCAGGCCGCGATCAACGCCGTGCACAGCGACGGCACCGACTGGGTGCAGATCCTCGCCCTCTACGACCAGCTGCTCGCCCTGACGCCGACCCCCGTCGTCGCGCTGAACCGCGCCGTCGCGGTCGCCGAGGTCGACGGCCCGGCCGCCGCACTGACCATCGTGGACGGTCTGGACCTCGGCGACCGGCACCTTTTCCACGCCGTCCGAGCCGATCTGCTGGCCCGCTCGGGCCGGACCGGCGAAGCCGTCGAGTCCTACGACGCCGCCCTCCGCCTGGTCGCGAACGAAGCGGAACGCCTTCTGCTGCACCGAAAACGCGCCGCTCTCAGCCCGGCTTCCCGCGACTGATCACGCCCTCGACGATCTTCGTCAGGTGCGCGCCGACGTTCTCGACGCCGCCGTTCTGCACCGCGATCTGCGCGCCCTCCATCGCGAACGTCAGCTCCGCCGCGCCGAGCTCCGGGTCGGGCAGCCCGAGCCCCGCGCACATCGCCCGGAGCCGGGCGAACTGGCGGGTCTTGTGCTCGCTGATCAGCCGCCGCGCGGGATGATCCGGATCGGGCAGCTCGGCGACCGAGTTCGTGAACGGGCAGCCGCGATGGGAAAAGTCGGGCAGCCCGTCGACGATGAACCGCCCCACCGCGCGGATCTGCTCCGCGTAATCGTCCGGATGCGCCTGTTCGGCCGCGTCGAACGCGGCCGAGTAGTCGTGCACGACAATCCGCAGCCATTCCGCGATCAGCGCGTCCTTGGTGCCGAAGTGCCGGTAGATCGCCATCTTCGTGGTCCCGGCGCGGTCCGCGATCGCTTGGACCCCGACCCGCACGACGCCCTCGTTGAGGAACAGCTCCTCGGCCGCGTCGAGGATCCGCTCGCGAGGCGGCAAGGTCGCGACCCGCGTCGGCCGCCGGGCGGAGGTGCTCGTCATCGGTTCTTCCCACGGGGGTTGGCAATCCGGTTCGTCCCGGCTACGGTACACAACCGTCTCCGGTGATACCGCTCGGTATCACTCAATACGGATGAGTCTCACGAAGGACGTGCTGGTGAAAATCTCCGAATACACGAGCTGCGACGCGGTCGGCCTGGCAGAGCTGATCGCCCGCGGCGAGGTGACCGCGGCCGAGGTCGCCGACACGGCCGCCCGGGCGGTCGAAGCGGTGAACCCGCAGATCAACGCCGTAGTGGAAACCTGGCCGCCCGAGGACGCCCCCGGCTCCGCACCCTTGGCAGGCGTGCCGTTCCTGATCAAGGACCTCGGCGTCACCATGGCAGGCAAACGCAGCGAACTGGGCAGCCGCCTGGCCGCCGGTGCCGTGTCGCCCGAAGACTCGTTCCTGATGCGCCGCTTCCGCGAAGCCGGTCTGGTGACCATCGGCCGCACCACCACGCCGGAAATGGCCTACAGCACCACCACCGAACCGGAGTTCTACGGCGCGACCCGCAACCCGTGGTCCCCTGACCGAAGCGCAGGCGGCTCCAGCGGCGGTTCCGGCGCGGCGGTCGCCGCCGGAATCGTCCCTCTCGCCCACGCCACCGACGCCGCGGGTTCCATCCGAGTTCCCGCTTCCAGCAACGGATTGTTCGGCCTGAAGCCGACCCGCGGCCGGATTTCGCACGGCCCCGGCGCCGACGAGGTGTTCAGCGGCCTGGCCGTGCAAGGCAGCCTGAGCCGGAGCGTCCGCGACAGCGCCGTCCTGCTGGACCTGATCGAAGGCCCCGAACCCGGCGACCCGTACTTCGCCCCGCGCCCCGAGCGCCCCTACGCCGCGGAGGTCGCGACGGATCCAGGCCGCCTCCGGATCGCAGTCCTGCGCCAGCCCTGGGGCGGCCGCCAGCCGACCGAACCGGTCTCCGCCGCCCTGTCCGCGACGATGCGCCTGCTGGAATCCCTGGGCCACGAAGTCGAAGAGACGCAACTGGCCCTAGGCGTCTCCTGGGAGGAATTCGTCCTCGGCAACGCCCGGATGTGGACCGCGAACCTGACCCCGTGGATCGACGGCATCGCCGCCGCGACCGGCCGCCCGGTCGACGAAACCACCCTGGAACCGGTCACCCTCGCCAGCTACCGCTACGGCCGCCGGGTCACCGCCGACGAGTTCGTCCGCGCCCTGGCGATCCGCAACCAGGTGTCGCGAACCTTCGCCCGCCACTTCGCCCGCTACGACCTGCTCCTGTCCCCCACCTTGCCCGAGCCGCCGGTCCCGCTGGGCGCATACGGCGAAGACGCGGACAAACTGGACGGCCTCGGCTGGCTGGCCCGCCTCCTGGACCGCTCCCCCTACACCGCGGCCGCGAACGTTTCAGGGGTTCCGTCGATGTCCGTCCCGCTGTCCGAGGACGAAGGACTCCCGATCGGCATGCAGTTCACCGCCGCGTTCGGCCGCGAAGACCTGCTGTTCCGCCTGGCCGGACAGCTGGAACAGGCCGCCCCGTGGACCCACCGCAAGCCCCCGCTCTGGGCGGGCGAATAGCCCCTTGAAGTCCACAGTGGACGCTCGCCGCCCGGTGACCCGCGTCGCACCCCCTGCCGACCCTGACGAGGCCGTCCGGGTTCTCGCTAGACTTGGCGAGCGATGCGACGATTCCGGTGGTGGTGGGGGGCGCTGGTCCTCGCCTGCGTAGCTGTGCTCGTGGGCTTCTTCGTCTTTTTCGGCACCGAGAGCAGGCCAGGACAGCCTTTTCCGCGCCAGGGCCCGCCCGGCCGCGGCCCGCTGACCATCGTGTCGATGGGCGACAGCACCGTGTCGGGCGAAGGCGCCGGCGCCTACAGCCCCGACACCGACGGCAGAAACGGCGACTGGTGCCACCGCTCGTCGGCGGCCTTCGTGCAGAAGGTCCGCATCCCCGGCATCACCGCCCGGGTCAACCTGGCCTGCTCCGGCGCCCCCGCCGCCCAAGTCGCCCTGGGCGACGCCAAACAGTGGGGCGAACGCTCGCAAGCCGCCCAACTTGCCGACGTGGTGAAAGACCACCGGGTAGCCGCGGTGGTCATCGCAGTGGGCGCGAACGACGACCCGAAGTTCTCCGCCCAAGTCAGCGAATGCTTCAAGGCCTGGTTCTCCGCCGACGGCCCGTCCTGCAACGTCGCACTGAAGCAAAGCTGGAAGTCCAAAGTGGACGCCATGGTCCCGAAGGTCGCGAACGCAGTAGGCGACGTGAAAAAGGTATTGGCCAACGCCGGTTACGTCCCCGCGGACTACCAGCTGGTGCTCCAGTCCTACGCCACCCCGGTCGGCCCGGACATCCCAGCAGACCTGCAAAGCCTCAACGGCTGCCCCTTCCGCACCGACGACCTCCAGTGGATTTCGACCACGGGAATCAGCACCCTCTCCGCAGGAATCAAACAAGCAGCCACCCAATCCGGCGCCCGCTTCCTGGATCTAGCCCGAGCAGGCGAAAACCACGAAGCCTGCTCCGGCGGCCCGAACCCGGCCACGGAATGGTTCACCCGCCTGACTTTGCACCTGAACGACCTGACCCAAGTCGACCGGGCGACGCACGCACTGCAGGAATCCTTCCACCCCAACGCCGCCGGCCACGCCGCCATCGCCGACTGCCTCACGGACTTCCTCACGACGCAACGAGGAAACGCCTCCTGCCTGGCAGGCCCAGACGGAAAACTCCACGCCATCCCAGAACCCGTGAGCTGACCCTCCCCGCTCCGCCCCCTGGTCCAGCGTTACGTGAGGGCCACCCTCATTGACTCTGATTCCCTCAGGGTTCCCCTCACGACCCTCCGGCGGCGTACGTGAGGGACCCCTTCACGGACCTAGATTCCCTCAAGGAGCCCTTCACGGACCGCCCGCTCCGCCCCGCCAGGACTGCGCCCCAATGCGGCATTGGGTGCGTCAGATGCACCCAATGCCACATTGGGGCGCTAACGCCAACCCCAACCGCCGCCCGCCGAACCCAACACAGCCACGCACCCACCCCGCGCGCCCGAAAACCGCAGCCAGTGCACCCAACGAGCGAGGCACCCAGCCCTCCCCCGCACCCCGATACGAAGCCCAAATGCGGACGGCGGGTGCTTGTCAAGGCATCTTTCCCGCCTTGACAAGCACCCGCCGTCCGTCATCACAATCAAGCTTCGGGGTGCCCCACGCAACCATGCGGGCGCAATGTCGCCGCCAGGCGACGAGCCGAAACAAAAGAGACTCACAAATCCAACGCAGCCCTCAAAGCCACATCGATCTGCTCCTGAACCTCCCCGTCAACCTCCGCGATCCGCTCCGCCAGCCAAGGCCGATACAACCGCGTGAGATTCAACGTAGACACCCAATACCGAGCATCCACCGCAACCCCGAGAATGTCCTGCGGATCCCGGTCCAGCAACTCAGTCCCGAGCAACCAAGGCCGCTCCGACTCATTCACCCCGTCCGAAGACAGCAGAACGACAGTCCGCTGCCGAGCAGGATCAGTAGGCGGGTGGTAAGTCCAAACCTCACCCCTGCGCACGCATCTCCTTCTCCGCAGCCGCCCGCTCCGCCTCATCCGCTTCCGCCGACGAAGCGGCAGGGGTGACCGGAGCCCGCTGCGGGGTATACCCAGTCCGGACCGCCTCGCGCCGGGCCGCCTTGGACAGCCAGGACGAGACCGAGATCCCGTGTGCTTTCGCGGCCCGCTCGGCGTACTCGAGCGCACCGGTGTCGAGCGAGAGTGTCACCTTACGTGTTGCCATACCTTTTACCGTACCACTCCCACCGCTCCGGAAGCTCTCACAATGTCGGCGACCGGCCCTCGAACGGGGTGGACAGCACGACCGTCGTCCGGGTGGACACCTTCGCGGCCTCGCGGATCCGCCGGAGCAGGTCTTCGAGGCCGAGCGGCGAGGCGACGCGGACCAGCAGGATGTAGGACTCGTCGCCGGCCACCGAGTAGCAGGACTCGATCTCGGTGATGTGCTGGATCCGCTGCGGGTAGTCGTCGGGCGCGGCCGGGTCGTTCGGGGTGAGCGAGATCAGCGCGGTGAGCGGGAGGCCGATCTGCTCGCCGTCGAGCCGGGCGGTGTAGCCGAGGATGACGCCGCGCTGTTCGAGGCGGCGCACCCGCTGGTGCACCGCCGAGACCGACAGCCCGACCCGTTCGGCGAGGTCGGTGAAGCTGCGCCGTCCGTCGGCGGCGAGCTCCTGCACGATCGCCTGGTCGAGCGGTTCCAGCGGTCCGCTCATGCCGCCACCTCCGCGAGGAGTCGCGCACGGGCCGGTCGGGAGGCGGCGGCGATGGTTCGCCGGAAGGCTGCGCTCATGCGTCCAGCACGACCAGTTCGTGCGGCCGGGTGTTCACCGGCTCGACGCCCGAGTCGGTGACGAGCACGATGTCCTCGATCCGGGCGCCCCAGCGGCCCGGCTGGTAGATGCCGGGCTCGACGCTGAAGGCCATGCCCGCCTCGAGCGGCAGGGCGTTGCCCTTGATGATGTAGGGCTCTTCGTGCACGTCGAGGCCGATGCCGTGGCCGGTGCGGTGGATGAAGTACTCGCCGAATCCGGCGGCGTCGATGACGTCGCGCGCGGCCTGGTCGATGCTCTCGGCGGTGGCTCCGGGGCGGACCGCGTCGACGGCGGCCTGCTGCGCGCGCTGCAGCACGGCGTAGGTCTCGGCGACGTCGGCGTCGCGGGGTTCGCCGATCGAGTAGGTGCGGGTGGAGTCGGAGTTGTAGCCCTCGGGCACGGGTCCGCCGATGTCGATCACGACGACGTCGCCGCGTTCGATGACGCGTTCGGACACGTCGTGGTGCGGGCTGGCGCCGTTGGGGCCGGAGCCGACGATGACGAAGTCGGCGTGCGTGTGGCCCTCTTCGACGATGGCGGCGGTGATGTCCGCGCCGACCTCGGCTTCGGTGCGGCCGGCGCGCAGCCATTCGCCCATCCGCGCGTGCACGCGGTCGATCGCCGCGCCCGCCTTGCGGAGGGCGTCGATCTCGGCGGCGTCCTTGCGCATCCGCAGTTCGCGCACGATCGGGCCGGCGAGGGTCTGCTCGGCGTCGCCGAACGCGGCGCGCAGCGCGAGCACGTGCAGCGCCGGGGTGAAGTCGCTGACCGCGATCCGGCCGGGCTTGCCGAGCCGGTCGGCAACGAGCCGGTAGGGGTCGTCGCCGTCGACCCAGGTGAGAACGTCGACGCCGAGGTCGTCGGTGGGCACACCGGCGTAGCCGGGGGCCTCGAGCTTCGGCACGACGAGCGCGGGGGTGCCGTCGGTGGGCACGACGAGAGTGGTCAGCCGCTCGAACGAACCGCCCGCCTGGCCGAGCAGGTACCGCAGGTCCGAACCGGGCGCGACGAGCAGCGCGTCGGTGTTCGCGGCGGCGGCCGCTTTCGCGGCGCGGTCGAGACGGGCGCGGAGCGCGGCGGCGTCGGGAGCGGGCGTGTGGAGGGATCGGCTCGACATGACGCCGAGCCTAGTACCGGCGTCGCGGCGCGGCCCGCCCGTCCTCCCGAACCGGCGTGCCGCCCCGGCCACCTCGCCGAAGCCGCATGCGGGCGGCCGTCCGTGAAGACATCCCTGGGTTTTGTTTGTCAAGCGG
>NZ_SDLS01000070.1:0-1539 GCF_004522315.1 Amycolatopsis sp. CFH S0740
AGCTTGAGTTTTAACGTTTGGTGTCTGTTTTCTTGGTTTTGCCGGGGTCTCGGAGGGGGGCTGGGCGGGTGTTTCGTGATCCTGTCGGGCGTCCGGGGCCGGGCCGGGAGGGTTTCGGCGGGTTGGCGGGGGAGAGGGTTGTCCGGCAGATGCGGCGAAATCCGCGTCGGACCCGGGCGGGGGAGAGCCTGGCGGGTGCGGTCGGTGCGCGTTCCCAGGGGCGTCGGACGTCCTCGACGAGGCAGCGGGCCAGCCGGAGCTGGGCGTGGACCGCGAGGATCAGCCAGGTCCACCGGTCCGCTGCCTCGGGTCCGCGGACACGGGGCTTGGTCCAGCCGAGGGTTTGCTTGAGGAACCGGAAGGTGTGTTCCAGGTCGAAGCGGCGCAGGAACATCTGCCAGAGCCGGTCGACCTGTTCTGGGGTGGCCGCGGTGGCGGAGTGCCACAGCCACAGCGGTTTCGGGGCCGTGGCGCCGGGGAGTCGCTCGACCTGCAGCCGGATCACGGAGCCCTCGATGATCGGCAGCTGCTCGTCGTGTCCGGTCCAGGCGCCGGTGCGGGTCAGTTTGGGGTGCAGCCGGTCCCAGGAGCTGGCGGTCGCTGTCCCGTAGCGGGCGGTGGCGGTGGTGGTGGCGTGCGCGGGGGCCGGCCAGGACCGCGGGTCGGCGAAGGCGAACCGGGCGCCGTGGCGGACGCCGCGGCCGCGGGCGCCGGGGCTTCGCGGCGGGGCGGGGAAGGCCAGTACCCGGTCCGAGCGCATCCGGACCAGTATCTGGACCGGGAGGTCGGCCAGCAGGAACGCCAGCCGGGGCCCGTCGTAGCCGGCGTCCCCGACGATCCGGATCTCGGGGTCGCCCTCGTGCCAGTGCCCGGCGGTGATCAGGGCGTCGATCACGGTGCGCAGCTGGGCGGCGGCCAGGGCGGTGCCCTCGTCGCCCGGGCGCACGCGCAGCACGTCCAGCAGCGCGGTCCACGACGTGCGGCCGGGTTCCAGCGCGGCCACGAAGGAATACGGCCAGCCGGGGATCATCTGCGCCTGGCCGCAGGCGCGGGCGTAGGTGTGGCAGAACAAGCGGTCGGGGCTGGTGTCCGCGTCCGGCCGCAGCCAGTTGCTCACGTCGATCGCCAGCGTGATCCGCCCCTCGTCGTCGCGCGGGACCGCCTGGCGGGCCACGACGTTGCGGAACCGGCCGATGCCGACCCCGCCCCGGTTCAGGCTGTCGTAGAGGCTGCCGTGGCCGCGCCGGTGCTCGGGCTCCAGCGACAGCTCGACCAGCGAGGCGACCGGCCCGCCGGCGCACAGCACCGCATCGGCCAGCTCGAACAACGCATCCGCCCGCGCGGTGAGACACCCGTAGAACTCCTGCCGGAACCGGGACAGCTCCCCCAGCGCGGCGGCCGCGCCGCCGTCGTGCACACTGTCCATCGAAGCCCTTGGTTGTGATCTTCCTTCTGTCGCAAGAACGAATGATCAACCAAGGGCTTCACCCATGATCAACCGGGTCCACCCACCCACACCCGCACCTTAAAACTCAAGCT
>NZ_SDLS01000071.1:0-1425 GCF_004522315.1 Amycolatopsis sp. CFH S0740
TACTCCAGCTGTAGTTCGTGATCTTGCTGGAGGGGTCGTGTGAGACGGGTGCGGCCGCCACGTGATCATGGTGTTTGTGAGGACAACTCAAGATCATGTGGCGGCCGCGGCTGCCAGCGTAGACCCTGCGCGATGGCAGTCGTTGCTGGGTGAGATGTTCGTGCGGATCGGGCGGCGGTTCGTGCGGGTGGAGTCGCGTCGGCGGGCCGGGCGGTTCGTGCAGGGTCTGTTGTCCGGGCTGGCGCGGGTGAACTGCTGGACCATTGCTGAGCAGGTCGGAGACCGGACCCCGGACGGGATGCAGAACCTGCTCTCGCGCGCGACATGGGACGCGGACGGGGTCCGCGACGACCTGCGCGAGGTCGTGGTCGAGCACCTGGGTGTCGAGGACGCGATGCTGGTCATCGACGAGACCGGTGACCTGAAGAAGGGCGTCGAGTCGGTCGGGGTGCAGCGGCAATACACCGGCACCGCGGGACGGATCGAGAACTCGCAGATGTCGGTGTTCCTGGTGTATTCCACCCCGGCCGGGCACACGTTCATCGACCGCGAGCTCTACCTGCCCGAAAGCTGGGCAGAGGACCAGGCCCGGCGGGACCGGGCCGGAGTGCCCGCGCAGACCCTGTTCACCACGAAATCCCGGCTGGCCTTGGCGATGATCGCTCGTGCGCTGGAGGCGGGAGTCCGGGTGGGGTGGGTGACCGGGGACGAGGCCTACGGCAAAGACGCCGCCGGCCTGCGCGATCCGCTCGAGGCCCGCGAACAGGCCTATGTGCTGGCCGTGGCCTGCGACCACCGCGTTCCCGGTCCGGGCGAGGAGAGCGTGCGGGCCGACGAGCGCGCCGCCGCGCTGCCGAAGCGGGCCTGGCAGAAGCTCTCCGCCGGGGCCGGCGCGAAAGGCCGCCGTTACTACCTGTGGGCCCGGCTGCGGCTGCATCCGGCAGGCAAGACCGGATACCACTGGATCTTGATGCGCCGTAACCGGCGGACCGGGGAAACGGCGTTCTACCGCTGCTACAGCCCCCGCCGGGTCGCGCTGGCCGACCTCGCGCGCGTCGCCGGGCGGCGCTGGACGATCGAGGAGACCTTCCAGACCGGCAAAGAACTCACCGGCCTCGACGAACACCAGGTCCGCACTTGGACCTCCTGGTACCGCTGGACCACCCTGGTCATGTTCGCGCACGCCTTCCTCGCCATCGCCGCGGCTCAGGCTCGCAGCACACCGTCGGCCGAGGACCTGATCCCGTTGACACGCAACGAGATCAGGCACCTCTACGCCCAGCTCATCCTGCAACCAGCACGCAAGATCATCGACATCCTGGCCTGGTCCGCCTGGCGCCGACGACACCAACACCGCTCCCGCCAAAGCCACTACCAGCAGCGACACCAACAACCAGCACCCGATCACGAACTACAGCTGGAGTA
>NZ_SDLS01000072.1:0-1414 GCF_004522315.1 Amycolatopsis sp. CFH S0740
GGCCGTGTCATGGCAACCGTGTAAGCCGCGGATGGACCAAGATCGGGTCGCTGACGGCGACCCAGGAAGGCTCCATCTGTGACTGAGAACACATCGACCGGTCGGACTGCGGGTCCCGAGGCCGGCGAGGCGCTCGCTCGCGTGTTACCGCCGGAAACGCTTGACGCGTTGGTAAAAGAAGCGTACGAGAATGGTGGCGCGCTGGGTGCGCAAGAATTGCTGAACGAGATGACCAAGGCGGTGCTCGAACGGGCGTTGGACGCCGAAATGACCCATCATCTCGGGTACGAGAAAGGAGACCCCGCCGGGAACGGGTCCGGGAATTCCCGGAACGGCAGGTCCCCGAAAACCGTGTCGACCTCGAACGGCCCGGTCGAACTGGCGGTGCCGCGCGACCGGAACGGTTCCTTCGAACCGGCGATCGTGCCGAAACGCGCACGCAGGCTGGGCAATATCGACGAGGCGATCCTGTCGCTGTATTCGCGCGGCATGACCACCCGGGACATCGAATCCCATTTGCGTGAAGCATATGGCGTGAACGTGTCGCGGGAATTGATCTCCAACGTGACCGACGTGGTGACCGACGAGATCGCGCTGTGGCAATCGCGTCCCTTGGACGAGATGTACCCGATCCTCTACGTCGACGGCCTGCGGCTGCGGGTCAAGGACAAAGGCGTGGTCACCTCCAAAGTCGCCTACTTGGCCGTCGGCGTGGACATGGAAGGCCGCAAACACGCCCTCGGACTCTGGATCGCCGACACCGAAGCGGCGAAGTTCTGGGCCAAGGTCGTCACCGACCTGCGCAACCGCGGCGTGAAAGACATCCTGATCGCCTGCTGCGACGGCCTGACCGGACTGCCCGATGCGATCCGCGGCGCGTTCCCCGACACCGTGGTCCAAACCTGCGTCGTGCACGTGATCCGCAACGCCATGCGGTTCGTCGCCTACGGCGACCGCAAGAAAGTCGCCGCGGCCATGCGTGAAATTTATACCGCGCCGACACTCGAGTCAGCCGAAATTGCACTCAACCAGTTCGACAAAGACTTCGGTGCGCAATACCCGGCCGCGATCCAAGTCTGGCGACACGCCTGGAACGACTTCACTCCGTTTCTCGACTACCCGCCCGAACTCCGCAGAATCGTCTACACCACAAACCTCATCGAGAACATCAACTTCCAGCTCCGGAAAATCACCAAGAACCGCGGACATTTCGACAGCGACACCGCCGCGACAAAACTGCTCTACCTCGGACTCCGCAACATCACCAGCAACCGAGGCGGGCCATCGGGAACCGGAACCCGGGGCTGGAAACAAGCGTTAAATACCCTCGCCGCGCTCTTCCCAGACCGCCTCCCGCTCGACTAGAATCAGAGAAGAAATCATCCGTGGCTTACACGGAAATCATGACAGAGCC
>NZ_SDLS01000073.1:0-1351 GCF_004522315.1 Amycolatopsis sp. CFH S0740
CTGTTCAGTCCCAGCTGATATGACACAGTTTGTGTCTCTCGGCATGTGACTCACCCGGATCGGGTGATATTCGGGGTCTGTCGCTTGACCAGCGTTGTGGTTGCTGACCATGGCGCGGAAACGAGCGAAGATGCTGCTGATGGACGCGACGTTGGTGGTTCAGGCGAATCTGGGGAACGTGTCGGAGTGGTGCCGGGTCAACGGTGTCGACAGGCGCACGTTCTATCGGCACCGTGCCCGGATCCTTGCCGAGGGGCAGTGGCGAGAGCGGTCGCGGCGGCCCAGGACCTCCCCGCATGCGACGCCGGAGCCGGTGGCGGCCGAGATCGTGCGGTTGCGCGCCGAACTGGTCCCGGACAACGGCGCTGACCCGATCCGGGACGCGCTGCAGGAGCTGGCCCTCGAACAGGGCTGGGACGCTCGGGGCTGGCGGGTTCCGGCGCGGGCCACGATCAACCGGATCCTGGCCCGCGCCGGCCTGCTCGACCGCAACCCGCGCAAACGGCCGAAAGCCTCGCTGCGCCGCTTCGCCTATGCCCGGCCGCGGGACTGCTACCAGATCGACGCCACCGAGGTGGTCCTCGCCGACGGAACGAAGGCGGTGGTTTTCGACGTGCTCGATGACTGCACCCGGCTGCTGGTCGCCTGCCACGCCGCTCTGTCCGAGACCTCGGCCGCGGCCGTCGCCGCGGTCACCGCTGCCGCCGACGCCTGCGGCGCACCGGGGATCGTGTTGTCCGACAACGGATCCGCGTTCACCTCCCGGCACCGCGCCAACACCAAACCCTCGGCGTTCACCAGCACCGTCACCGGCTGGGGCAGCCGCCTGATCCACTCCAGCCCGTATCACCCGCAAACCTGCGGCAAAGTCGAGCGCCACCACCAGACCCTCAAACGCTGGCTCGCCTGCCAGCCCGCCCAGCCCGCCACCCTGGCCGAGCTGCAGACCCTGCTCGACACCTACCGCGAGTACTACAACACCCGCCGCCGGCACAGCGCCCTGGGCCGCCGCACCCCGCACGACACCTGGACCAGCGCCGACCACCTCGGCGGTCCTCAACACCTGCCCGTCCAGGACGACGCCACCATCCACCGGCTCAAAGTCAGCGACAAAGGCACCGTCAACCTCGGCCGCGGCAACCGCATCCGCATCGGCACCGCCCACGCCGCACAGACCATCACCATCGTCGCCGACCACAACCAGGCCACCGCCTACACCAGCAACGGCGACCCGATCGGCTACATCCACATCGACCACACCAAGACCTACCAGGGCAAACTCACCCCAGTCGCCTAACATGCGACACAACAACCGAGACAACCCTGCGACAGATCAACCGAGACAAAACAG
>NZ_SDLS01000075.1:0-1303 GCF_004522315.1 Amycolatopsis sp. CFH S0740
TGGGATTGACCCGTTTTGACGGACAGGGTCGTTGAGGTGTGGTCAGGCTACCCGGCGCGCGGTTGTTTCGTAGGTGGCGGGGCTGAGGTAGCCGAGGCTGGAGTGCAGGCGGCGGGTGTTGTACCAGCCTTCGATGTACTCGAAGATCGCTTTGTGCGCGGCGGTGTGGGTGGGCCAGCCCTGCCGGTCGAGCAGTTCGGCTTTGATCGTGGCGAAGAACGACTCGGCGACCGCGTTATCCCAGCATTGTCCCTTGCGTCCCACCGACAATCGCACGCCCGCGTCGGCGGCGAGGGCGTTGAATTGCGCGGAGGTGTACTGGCAGCCGCGGTCGGAGTGGAAGATCACCCCGGGATCGGGGCGGCGCTGGGTGACGGCGCTGTGCAGCGCGTCGGCGACCAGGTCGGTGCGCAGGTGGTCCGCGGTGGCCCAGCCGACGACGCGTCGGGAGTCCAGGTCGATCACGGTGGCCAGGTAGAGCCAGCCTTCCCAGGTGTGGATGTAGGTGATGTCCCCGCACCAGCGGGTGTTGATATCGCCTGCGGCACAAGAGAAATCACGCTTGATCAGATCGGCTGGGGTGGCCGCGGCGAGATCGGGGACGGTGGTGGTGCGCCACCGTTTCGGTGTCCGCCCGGCCAGCCCGGCGGCGCGCAGGAGCCGGGCGACCCGTTTGCGGGAGTGCCGTTTGCCGCGGGCGCGGAGTTCGGCGTGGACCCGTGGCGTTCCGTAGGTGGCGTCCGACTCGTCGTGGATCGTGATGATCTCGGCGGTAAGATCCGCATCGTCTTGTTTGCGCTGGGACGGTCCGGCGGCACGGTGGGCATAGTAGGCGGCTCGGGAGACCTTCAGCAGTTCGCATGCACGCTTGACGTTGCCGTCGCTGCCGGCGTTCTCCGCCTCGATGAACGGGTACACGTTCACCGGGTCTCCTTCGCGAAGAAAGCCGTGGCCCGTTTGAGGATCTCCACATCCTCGGACAGGCGGCGGTTCTCCCGCCGCAACCGGGCCAGCTCTGCCCGCTCGTCGCTGGTCAGCCCGCCGTCGGCGCGGGTCCCGGCGTCACGCTCGGCCTGCTTGACCCACTCCCGCACACCGGTCTCGGTCAAGTCGAAATCCTTCGCGACCTGCCCGATCGACCGGTCGCCCCGCTGGCACAGCCCAACGATCTCGGCCTTGAACTCAGGCGTGAACGAACGACGAGGCCGAGGCTTCTTCCTGCCCATGGTCTCCATGATGGAACATCCTTCCCGAGGGCATCAGCCCCCTGATCTCGGATGTCCGTCAAAACGGGTCAGGCCCA
>NZ_SDLS01000076.1:0-1185 GCF_004522315.1 Amycolatopsis sp. CFH S0740
GCCTGTCCTGGTCGAGAATGCGGCAACCCCGGTTTGACCTGGGCAATCGTGACGCCCGACGATCAGCAAGCGTGTCTGGTCGTCTGGTCTATCGGCTCCTTGTCCACGTACTGTCCTGGCTTGCCCTGTTCGCTCGGTCATCGGCGTCGAAAGACGTGGAGATCCTCGCATTACGGCACGAGGTCGCTGTGCTGCGACGGAACAATCCGAGGCCTCGCCTGTCCTGGCCGGATCGCGCGGTCCTGGCCGCGCTTGCCCGGATGCTTCCCAAGACGCTCCGCGCCCACCGGATTGTCACGCCTGCAACGTTGTTACGCTGGCACCGCAGGCTGATCACCGCGCGGTGGCGGCAGCCGAAGCCGCCGGGTCGGCCACCGATCAGTGACGAGATCACCGCGCTGATCGCGCGCCTGGCGACGGAGAACCGGACCTGGGGCGTGGTCCGCATCCAAGGCGAGCTGCGTCGGCTCGGACACTGCGTCGCTGCCTCCACCATCCGCCGGATCCTACGCAACCGCCGGATCCCGCCACCGTCCCGTCGCGGCGACACGTGGCGGACGTTCCTGCGCGCCCAGGCCGACGGTCTGCTCGCGGTCGACTTCTTCCACGTCGACACCGTGGTCCTGAAGCGCCTGTACGCGGCTTTCGTGATCGAGCACCGCACCCGCCGGGTCCACCTGCTCGGCGTCACCGACCACCCGACCGGAGCCTGGGCAACCCAAATGGCCCGCAACCTAGCCACGGATCTTGACGGTGCCGGACGCCGGTTCACCCACCTGATCCGCGACCGAGACGCCAAGTTCACCGCCGCATTCGACGCGGTGTTCGCCTCGATCGGCGTCGACGTCGTGCGCACCGCGCCGCAGACGCCGCGGATGAACGCGATCGCCGAACGGTGGATCTCCGCCGTCCGCCGCGAGTGCACCGACCGGATGCTCATCACCGGCCGCCGCCACCTCCACCACGTGCTCGACACCTACGTCGAGCACTACAACACCGGCCGCAGCCACCAAGGTCAGGGCGTTGAGCTACGCGCGCCCGATGACGACCCGAAGGTGATCCCATTGCCCACCCCGCCGATCCGGATCACACGCAGGCGACGCCTCGGAGGACTGCTCAGCGAGTACCGACCCGCCGCCTAAAACACAGGTCACAGCCGGTGGCAGCGTTTTCGACCAGGACAGG